>NZ_CP018870.1:3442500-3798750 GCF_001941845.1 Streptomyces sp. TN58
CGTGGCCGCACCTGCGCCGTCCAGGCCCGGTGCACGGGGTGATCGTGCCCCGACCTGAGCAGTCGCATGCTGGGCCCGACCTCCCACATCGGGGAGACGGCGAACCGCATCCGCGCCAGATCGCCCACCGAAAACGCCAGTTCCGCCCGCACGGCCACCCCGAGGATTCACACATGCCTTAACCAATGGCCCGGCAGCCTACCCACCACCGAACATGCCCTGCATGACCTCACAGACGATCACGGCAGCAGGCACCTGGAAGCTCGGCGACCGCACGGTCAACCGGATCGGCTTCGGCGCGATGCGCCTGGCCCAGAACGGCGAGGCCCTCGTCAGTGGAGCCGTCCCACGCGACCGGGACCAGGCGGTCGACGTACTGCGCCGCGCCGTGGACCTCGGGGTGAACCACATCGACACCGCGGCGTTCTACTTCTCCCCGCTGCGCTCCGCCAACGAACTGATCAACCGCGCCCTGGCCCCGTACCCGGAGGACCTGGTGATCGCCACCAAGGTCGGCCCCGGCCGCGACCCCTCGGGGGAATGGATGCCCCACGCCCGGCCGGAACAGCTGCGCGGCCAGGTGGAGGAGAACCTCCGCCAGCTGGGCCGCGATCACCTCGACGTGGTGAACCTCCGGATCGTCGGCACCGACTCGATCGCCGAACGCTTCGGAGCGCTGGCCGAGCTCCGGCAGGCCGGCCTCGTACGCCACCTGGGGCTGTCGAACGTCCGGCCCCACCACCTGGACGAGGCCCTGGCCATCGCGCCGGTGGTGTGCGTGCAGAACATGTACGGCATCGGCGTACAGCCCGAGCAGGACGAGTTCCTGCGCACCTGCGGCGAACAGGGCATCGCGTTCGTGCCGTTCTACTCGATCGCCGGCACCGGACGGCAGGCCGGCGCCGTCGGAGAAGACAGCGCCGGGGTGCTGCAGGTCGCGCGTGCGCACGGGGCGAGCGCGGCCCAGGTCCGGCTGGCCTGGACGCTGCAGCGGGGACCGCACGTACTGGCGATCCCCGGCACGGGGGACCCAGAACACCTCGCGGCCAACGTGGCCGCCGGCGCCCTGCGTCTCACGCCGGCCGACCTGGCCGTTCTGGACTCCCTGCACCGAGGCCCGGGGGCGTCCTGAGTCCCGCGCCGGACGCGCCGCTCGCCCTCGCCGCCGGTGCCCACCCGGTCGGCCGGTCCGAGCCCTTCACCAACTGCTACATCGACTGCCTCCGGGCCGTCCAGCAGCAGCCCCCGCAGGTACGAGGCGCCCCTGCCCGCTGATCCCGGCCGCGGCCCTCATACAGCCAGCGAACCACCCACACCCACCGCGACAGAACACCTGAGGAAGCACTGCCAGAGGGCGTGTGTCGGAAGCGCCCTATGGTGGCGGACGTGAGTGGACTGGAACGGAGCTACCGATATGTCGGACCGGCCGAGCTGAAGGCCGCGGTCCGTCCAGATGACGGCGGGCGTCGGATCGGCTCGGCAGCCGACTTCGACGGCTGGATCGTGGAGCAGTCGGCGGCGGAACTGGCCGAACCGTTCACCTTCGTGGTCGATCCGGCGGGTGTGCTCCGCCTGGCGCCGCGGCGAAGCGAGCACGTGGCCTGTGCCGGCGGCGACATGGTTCTGAGCGCTGGTGAGATCGGCTTCGTGCGCGAGGCACACCAGTGGACCGTGAACGAGGTCAGCAACCTGTCCACCGGGTACTGCCCGGACATCGCCTCATGGGTAGCGGTCGCCCGCGCCCTGGACGCCGTACGGCTCCGGCGGCCCTGCGGGTTCACTCATGAGGTGGTGTTCCGGCGGTGCCCCGGCTGCCACGAGTGCAACATCGTCCGCGAGGATGAGTTCGTCTGCGTCTTCTGCGGTTGCGATCTGCCCGCGGCATGGAACGTGGATCCCGCCGCGTGTGGCGCATGGCGACAGCCCGGTGCCCCTAAAGGCGCTTGAATCGGCGCTCGGCCGCATGGCGCTTGCGGTAGTCGACCTGGGCAGAGCGTGGCCGTCGGCGCTACGGGAGCCGCGGGCGCCGGCAGCGTCGGCGTCGCGCTCCGTGCCTGGCAGCCGGTCTTGGGGCGGTAGCCGGAGCTGTCGTTGCCCGCCGGGCCGAGCAAGGCCCTGTGCCGGCAGCGCATCGGCAGTCACCGCAGGCGTTCCCCCTGCGCCTCGCCAGTATCCGAGCCCGAACCGAACGAGCTACAGCGGACTGATCCCCTGAAAGCGCTGGACTGCTGGTCAGAGCACCTGTCAGGCTCCGCCTCGTGGCGATCCTCGATGTCCTGACCGGCATGGCGAAGACAGGTCGGCTGGGCCCGGTGTACAGCGGAGCCGGCTGGAACGACGTGACCGCCGCACTCGGCGAGCCATGGGACATCGGAACCATGAGCCGGAGGAGAAGGTGGCCGCGGCTCTTCGCCTACGGAGACCTTGAGATGAGTGTCTGCCGCTGCCGGAAGGTTTCGCTCATCTGCGTCCAGACCTGGCGTGACGTCGTCGAGCTCCCTCCCTCGGTTGCCGGGGGGACCGGCATCTTTCCGACAGGGCTCAAGCACTCGGATGTCGTTTCCGCCTTGGACAGGGCCGGCTGTTCCTGGGAACCACGTGCTGCGCTGACCTTCGGGAACCAGTGCTCGCTCACGGCGATCGCATCAGGCGCGAACTTCGTCTTCGAGACCCACGAGGGCGAGGAACCCGTGCTGAGCGTCATGGGCCTGCCCGGCGACGGACACGACTGCTCCGCACAGACCACCGCCCAAGATCACTGACGTGGAGCGCGCCAAAACCCGTAAACGCCGACTTGGCCCTGGGAACCCCGGGGGCCTCCCCCTCGCCCAGGAGGTCCGGCCCGGCTGGGAACACACCAGGTTCTGGCCGCGGATTGCCGGCCGCGCCGGCTCCGGGCAGGATCTCGTGCATGGGTTCGGTGGTGCAGAACGTGGCGGTTGACTGTGTGGATGCCTATGAGCTGGCTCGGTTCTGGAGCGAGGCCCTCGGTGGTCCGCTGCATCCGGAGAGCAGGCCGGGTGACGCGGAGACTGCGGTGATCCTGCCGGAGGGCCCGCAGCTGTACTTCAACCAGGTGCCGGAGCCGAAGACGGTCAAAAACCGGATTCACCTGTGCCTGCGCCCCGAGACGTCGCGTGAGGAGGAGGTCCAGCGACTGCTGGGCCTCGGTGCCACCCTCGTCGCCGATCGCCGGGAACCCGATGGGGCCGGCTGGGCCGTCCTTGCCGACCCTGAAGGCAATGAATTCTGCGTTCTGCGCAGCGCGGCCGAGCGCGCGGCGATGTCTTCCTGAGCAGAGCAGGGGAGACTGAGCTCTTTCCACCATCGGCGACGGCCCTGCACGACCCGGGCCCGGATCGGGAGATCGGTTGACGGCCTTCTGAGCGTCGGAGAGCGTCTCCCAGGGACCCCAGTACGGAACGTGGACTGTGCCTCCGGCACCGCGGTATCCCTTGTCCGCCCAGCACGTGATGCCGGCGTCCGTGAGCATGTCGACGATGTCGTACGGGCAGCCTCCTCAAGGGTCAGGGGGAGTGCGGCCAGGAGGTCGACAGCCTCGGCGACGTATCGGTCGGCGGTGGTGGCGGCACCGAACCCGGCCGCGAGCTGGGCGTAGGGGTGGCCGTTGCGGCGGTGGGCGAGTGTGAGCAGAGCCTGCCGGAGCTTGGCGGACAGGAGGCGCAGGGCAGAGCTGGACGCGTCGACGCCGGAGGGGTACACCAGCACACGAAGCCTATGAAGGCCCAACTGGCCCACGAATCTGTCGGGTTGGAGTCAACTCAGTTCCTCAAGACCCGGGTCGGCGGCCTGATCGCCGGACTTTGTCCACCTCGACACCATCGGCCTGCACCGCTTGTACGCCCAGCTCGTCAAAGGCATCGTGGGAGCCATGCCGACGGCCGCCCTTCGGCAGCGGAGTCCGCCGATCATTCCGGGTGACAGTCCGGACCAGCGGGTGGCACCATGCGGCCATGTGCGAAGACTGCCTGGCCGGCTACTCACGCTGTGTCCACGTCACCGCTGACGCCGCCGACGCGTACCGCCAGGCCATGCGACTGTGCGCGCTGATGGAACACCACGGCGAGGAGGCGGAACTGCTGACGCACCTGGAGAGCGTCGACGAGGTCCGCCGAATGGCGGCGGCGCTGCCGAACTCCCGCTTTGTGCACCACCCTTGCCCTGGTGCCCGACCCTCTTGCGGCGCTGGCGGCTGCGAACCGGACGTGTCGGTCATGGACGACCGTGAACTGGAGGCACACCTGCCGCTCGCGATGTCGGCACGGTTCGCACCGGGGACGGCCGAGGACCGGGTTGTCGCGGCACTGGGCGACAACGGCAGCGCGGTCTTCCTCGTATGGCCGGGCCGGTGGCCGGACAGACCCGAGCACGGCCTGCACGGCTCGCGCCACGATGCGGTACAGGTCGCCTTCCGCGGCGACCACTCCGACCCTGCACTGCTGTCCGGCCGGCACGCGGTCCACGTCCACGTGTCCAAGGAGTCCGGCCACCGCGGCGTCGAGTATCTGGCTGCCCAGGCGGGCGTCCACCCGTGACCGACTCGGTGCTCGTGCACGCCGCTGTCAGGTCCGCATCACCGCACTCGCCCAAGCCGTCCTCGCCCTACACCTGACCAGCTCAGCGTGAGGTTGGAAAGAGCTCACTGGCAGACGTCACGCGGCCGGCGGGCGGGGTCAGAGGTTGACGCGCTTGAGGTAGACCCGGCTGCGGTGGGGGATGGTCTGGTACCAGACCATGAGGTGTTCGTCCTCGTACGTACGAAGCCGCATGGGGTGGGTGTCCTCGTAGAGGCTGCCGTCCTTGGGGTCGATGGCCATCGCGGCGAGGTCGACCAGGCCGTCCATGACAGCACCGACCAGCTCCTGCTGTCCGGCGGGCATGTCGCCGAGGACCCACAGCCGGCTCGGATCGCACTCCCACGCCCAGCCGCTGTCGTTCTCCACTCCTTCGCCCCGCGGCGCGGTCACTGGCCGATCTCGCGCTGGGCCTCGGCGAGGATGCGGCTGCTCGTTTCCATGGCAGCGCGGAACTGTTCCTCGGTGGCGTCCGGGTCGCCCGCGATGCGCTCCGCCTCGTGCAGTGCCGCGGCGCGGGCGGGCCAGCGGTGGATCGCCACGTGAGTGGCCCACTTGATCAGGAAGAACCGCAGCGGGTTGATGGCACCCGTCTCGGCGGCCCGGTCGAAGGCCTCGTTGCATTCCTTGTCGAGTACGGGCAGGTTGGCCATGTCGATCCGTCGCACGGCGTCCCGCAGGGCTTCCCGCGTCATCGCCGGCTGGGGGATGAGGGGCCCGCCGTCTTCCAGCTGCTGTGCTGTCATCGTGTCCTCCAGGGGAACGCCGGGCCAGGATACCCAGCCGAGCCCGCGAAACCACCGCTGAACGCAGAAAAGCCCCGCACCAGAAGGTGCGGGGCTTTCCCACAATGATTGTTCGGCGGCGTCCTACTCTCCCACAGGGTCCCCCCTGCAGTACCATCGGCGCTGAAAGGCTTAGCTTCCGGGTTCGGAATGTAACCGGGCGTTTCCCTAACGCTATGACCACCGAAACACTATGAAATTCTGAACATGCTGGTGTTCTCACAGCCGTTCGTTATTTCAGAACTAACACAGTGGACGCGAGCAACTGAGGACAAGCCCTCGGCCTATTAGTACCAGTCAGCTCCACCCGTTACCGGGCTTCCACATCTGGCCTATCAACCCAGTCGTCTACTGGGAGCCTTACCCTCTCAAGGAGGTGGGAATACTCATCTTGAAGCAGGCTTCCCGCTTAGATGCTTTCAGCGGTTATCCCTCCCGAACGTAGCCAACCAGCCATGCCCTTGGCAGGACAACTGGCACACCAGAGGTTCGTCCGTCCCGGTCCTCTCGTACTAGGGACAGCCCTTCTCAATATTCCTACGCGCACAGCGGATAGGGACCGAACTGTCTCACGACGTTCTAAACCCAGCTCGCGTACCGCTTTAATGGGCGAACAGCCCAACCCTTGGGACCGACTCCAGCCCCAGGATGCGACGAGCCGACATCGAGGTGCCAAACCATCCCGTCGATATGGACTCTTGGGGAAGATCAGCCTGTTATCCCCGGGGTACCTTTTATCCGTTGAGCGACGGCGCTTCCACAAGCCACCGCCGGATCACTAGTCCCGACTTTCGTCCCTGCTCGACCCGTCGGTCTCACAGTCAAGCTCCCTTGTGCACTTACACTCAACACCTGATTGCCAACCAGGCTGAGGGAACCTTTGGGCGCCTCCGTTACCCTTTGGGAGGCAACCGCCCCAGTTAAACTACCCATCAGACACTGTCCCTGATCCGGATCACGGACCGAGGTTAGACATCCAGCACGACCAGAGTGGTATTTCAACGTCGACTCCACCCCAACTGGCGTTGGGGCTTCAAAGTCTCCCACCTATCCTACACAAGCCGAACCGAACACCAATATCAAACTGTAGTAAAGGTCCCGGG
The DNA here is from genome assembly GCF_001941845.1 of Streptomyces sp. TN58. Classification (NCBI taxonomy): domain Bacteria; kingdom Bacillati; phylum Actinomycetota; class Actinomycetes; order Kitasatosporales; family Streptomycetaceae; genus Streptomyces; species Streptomyces sp. TN58. The sequence continues at coordinate 3,448,984 of NZ_CP018870.1, forward strand.
GTCTTTCCGTCCTGCTGCGCGAAACGAGCATCTTTACTCGTAGTGCAATTTCACCGGGCCTATGGTTGAGACAGTCGAGAAGTCGTTACGCCATTCGTGCAGGTCGGAACTTACCCGACAAGGAATTTCGCTACCTTAGGATGGTTATAGTTACCACCGCCGTTTACTGGCGCTTAAGTTCTCAGCTTCGCAACCCCGAAAGGTCACTAACCGGTCCCCTTAACGTTCCAGCACCGGGCAGGCGTCAGTCCGTATACATCGCCTTACGGCTTCGCACGGACCTGTGTTTTTAGTAAACAGTCGCTTCTCGCTGGTCTCTGCGGCCACCCCCAGCTCACGGAGTAAATCCGATCACCAGGAATGGCCCCCCTTCTCCCGAAGTTACGGGGGCATTTTGCCGAGTTCCTTAACCATAGTTCACCCGAACGCCTCGGTATTCTCTACCTGACCACCTGAGTCGGTTTAGGGTACGGGCCGCCATGAAACTCGCTAGAGGCTTTTCTCGACAGCATAGGATCATCCACTTCACCACAATCGGCTCGGCATCAGGTCTCAGCCTTGTATGAGGGACGGATTTGCCTACCCCTCGGCCTACACCCTTACCCCGGGACAACCACCGCCCGGGCTGGACTACCTTCCTGCGTCACCCCATCGCTTACCTACTACAAGTCTGGTTCGTCGGCTCCACCACTTCCCTTCACCCGAAGGATCCAGGACGGCTTCACGGACTTAGCATCGCCTGATTCGATATTGGGCGTTTCAAAGCGGGTACCGGAATATCAACCGGTTGTCCATCGACTACGCCTGTCGGCCTCGCCTTAGGTCCCGACTTACCCTGGGCAGATCAGCTTGACCCAGGAACCCTTAGTCAATCGGCGCACACGTTTCTCACGTGTGTATCGCTACTCATGCCTGCATTCTCACTCGTGAACCGTCCACAACTAGCTTCCGCTGCTGCTTCACCCGGCACACGACGCTCCCCTACCCATCACAGCGGGCGTTGGCCCTCTAGCTGCAATGACACGACTTCGGCGGTACGCTTGAGCCCCGCTACATTGTCGGCGCGGAATCACTTGACCAGTGAGCTATTACGCACTCTTTCAAGGGTGGCTGCTTCTAAGCCAACCTCCTGGTTGTCTCTGCGACTCCACATCCTTTCCCACTTAGCGTACGCTTAGGGGCCTTAGTCGATGCTCTGGGCTGTTTCCCTCTCGACCATGGAGCTTATCCCCCACAGTCTCACTGCCGTGCTCTCACTTACCGGCATTCGGAGTTTGGCTAAGGTCAGTAACCCGGTAGGGCCCATCGCCTATCCAGTGCTCTACCTCCGGCAAGAAACACACGACGCTGCACCTAAATGCATTTCGGGGAGAACCAGCTATCACGGAGTTTGATTGGCCTTTCACCCCTAACCACAGGTCATCCCCCAGGTTTTCAACCCTGGTGGGTTCGGTCCTCCACGAAGTCTTACCTCCGCTTCAACCTGCCCATGGCTAGATCACTCCGCTTCGGGTCTAGAGCGTGCAACTCAATCGCCCTGTTCGGACTCGCTTTCGCTACGGCTTCCCCACACGGGTTAACCTCGCTACACACCGCTAACTCGCAGGCTCATTCTTCAAAAGGCACGCAGTCACGACTGCATGTGCAAGCACATACAGCGACGCTCCCACGGCTTGTAGGCACACGGTTTCAGGTACTATTTCACTCCGCTCCCGCGGTACTTTTCACCATTCCCTCACGGTACTATCCGCTATCGGTCACCAGGGAATATTTAGGCTTAGCGGGTGGTCCCGCCAGATTCACACGGGATTTCTCGGGCCCCGTGCTACTTGGGAGATGAGCAAGCAAGCCGCTAATGTTTCGTCTACGGGGGTCTTACCCTCTACGCCGGACCTTTCGCATGTCCTTCGACTACATCAACGGTTTCTGACTCGCCTCACAGCCGGCAGACTGTGAAAGCTCATTCCCACAACCCCGCATGCGCAACCCCTGCCGGGTATCACACGCATACGGTTTGGCCTCATCCGGTTTCGCTCGCCACTACTCCCGGAATCACGGTTGTTTTCTCTTCCTGAGGGTACTGAGATGTTTCACTTCCCCTCGTTCCCTCCACACTGCCTATGTGTTCAGCAGTGGGTGACAGCCCATGACGACTGCCGGGTTTCCCCATTCGGACACCCCCGGATCAAAGCTCAGTTGGCAGCTCCCCGGGGCCTATCGCGGCCTCTCACGTCCTTCATCGGTTCCTGGTGCCAAGGCATCCACCGTGCGCCCTTAAAAACTTGGCCACAGATGCTCGCGTCCACTGTGTAGTTCTCAAACAACGACCAGCCACCCATCACCCCACCAGACAAGCTGGCGAGTTCACTGGGGCCGGCACTGAAGACATCAACCTCACGGCCGTACCTTCAGGACCCAACAACGTGCCAAGCACGATTCCGTCGACTTTCACTGTGTTCCACGCCGAAGCAGTACTTACAGAAAGTGTCAGAAACCGTGCCAACTAATCAACGTTCCACCCATGAGCTGACCGTGCAGAACGTTTGTCTGCAATCGGTACTGTGCTCCTTAGAAAGGAGGTGATCCAGCCGCACCTTCCGGTACGGCTACCTTGTTACGACTTCGTCCCAATCGCCAGTCCCACCTTCGACAGCTCCCTCCACAAGGGTTGGGCCACCGGCTTCGGGTGTTACCGACTTTCGTGACGTGACGGGCGGTGTGTACAAGGCCCGGGAACGTATTCACCGCAGCAATGCTGATCTGCGATTACTAGCGACTCCGACTTCATGGGGTCGAGTTGCAGACCCCAATCCGAACTGAGACCGGCTTTTTGAGATTCGCTCCACCTCACGGTATCGCAGCTCATTGTACCGGCCATTGTAGCACGTGTGCAGCCCAAGACATAAGGGGCATGATGACTTGACGTCGTCCCCACCTTCCTCCGAGTTGACCCCGGCGGTCTCCTGTGAGTCCCCATCACCCCGAAGGGCATGCTGGCAACACAGGACAAGGGTTGCGCTCGTTGCGGGACTTAACCCAACATCTCACGACACGAGCTGACGACAGCCATGCACCACCTGTATACCGACCACAAGGGGGGCACTATCTCTAATGCTTTCCGGTATATGTCAAGCCTTGGTAAGGTTCTTCGCGTTGCGTCGAATTAAGCCACATGCTCCGCCGCTTGTGCGGGCCCCCGTCAATTCCTTTGAGTTTTAGCCTTGCGGCCGTACTCCCCAGGCGGGGAACTTAATGCGTTAGCTGCGGCACCGACGACGTGGAATGTCGCCAACACCTAGTTCCCAACGTTTACGGCGTGGACTACCAGGGTATCTAATCCTGTTCGCTCCCCACGCTTTCGCTCCTCAGCGTCAGTAATGGCCCAGAGATCCGCCTTCGCCACCGGTGTTCCTCCTGATATCTGCGCATTTCACCGCTACACCAGGAATTCCGATCTCCCCTACCACACTCTAGCTAGCCCGTATCGAATGCAGACCCGAGGTTAAGCCTCGGGCTTTCACATCCGACGTGACAAGCCGCCTACGAGCTCTTTACGCCCAATAATTCCGGACAACGCTTGCGCCCTACGTATTACCGCGGCTGCTGGCACGTAGTTAGCCGGCGCTTCTTCTGCAGGTACCGTCACTTTCGCTTCTTCCCTGCTGAAAGAGGTTTACAACCCGAAGGCCGTCATCCCTCACGCGGCGTCGCTGCATCAGGCTTTCGCCCATTGTGCAATATTCCCCACTGCTGCCTCCCGTAGGAGTCTGGGCCGTGTCTCAGTCCCAGTGTGGCCGGTCGCCCTCTCAGGCCGGCTACCCGTCGTCGCCTTGGTAGGCCATTACCCCACCAACAAGCTGATAGGCCGCGGGCTCATCCTTCACCGCCGGAGCTTTCCACCACGGAAGATGCCTTCCGCAGTCGTATCCGGTATTAGACCCCGTTTCCAGGGCTTGTCCCAGAGTGAAGGGCAGATTGCCCACGTGTTACTCACCCGTTCGCCACTAATCCACCCCGAAGGGCTTCATCGTTCGACTTGCATGTGTTAAGCACGCCGCCAGCGTTCGTCCTGAGCCAGGATCAAACTCTCCATGAATGTTTACCCGTGATCGGGGTGCACACGCACGAAAGAGCGGGCGCATCATGTCGGAATAAGACCGACGCGCCACAACGTCCTCGCTGTGTTTGTCGCCTGCCAGTGCCCGAAGGCCCGACAGGACTTTTTCAAAGGAACCTCATCCACCGAAGTGGACGGGGTATCAACTTCTGGCGTTGATTTTTGGCACGCTGTTGAGTTCTCAAGGAACGGACGCTTCCTTCGTACTCACCCTCGCGGGTTTTCCTCCGGGCTTTCGTTCTGCTGTCCTGCGTTTCCGACTCTATCAGACTCTTTCGGGCCCGATTTCCTCGGTGCTTTCCAGGTTTCCGCTTTCGCGTTTCCCTTTCCGGCGATTCCGACTCTATCAGAACCTTTCGGGCCTGACTCCCAGTCAGCGGGTGGTGCAGCTCGGGCTGTTGGGCCCTTGCGGCGAGTGAGACAGTAGCGGATTCCCCGCCTCCGAACCTAATCGGGGGCGGCGTCCTCGGACGCGGATTCCTCATTCGCAAATACGCATGAAAACGAGACGACAGAGTGCGTCGTTCGTTCGAATGAGTAGTGCGGAATGGTTGTCCGGGGACCGACCGGAGTCGGCGCTCACGTCGGACAACTCGAAGAACCTTACGGATCGGGCACACCCGTGTCAACCCCCGGCTGACCGCCGCCGCGCCCCGGCGCAAAACTCCCCCGCCCCGGCCCTCGCGGGTCTACCCTGGCTCCCATGACTACGCATGCGCTCACGCTCAGCCTTCGCTGGTGGGCCGCCTGACGGCGGCCGACCTTCCACGCGAGCACGCATGCGCTCACGGCCGCCGCCTCGGCGGCCGTTCTGTTTTCTCCCCTTCCGGGAGTGGCCCGGCCGCCGCCGACACGGAGGCCCGACACCACTCACGCACTCACAGGGAGAGCAGGACATGACGAGGATCTTCAGCGGGATCAAGCCGACCGGTCACATGACCCTGGGGAACTACCTGGGCGCGGTCCGACAGTGGGTCGCCGCCGACCAGGAGCCGGACGACGCCCTGTTCTGCGTCGTCGACCTGCACGCGCTGACCGTCGAGCACGAGCCCGCACGCGTACGGAGGCTGAGCCGGCAGGCCGCGACACTGCTGATGGCCGCCGGCCTGGAACCCGGGCGCTGCACCCTCTTCGTGCAGAGCCACGTCGACGAGCACACGCGGCTGGCCTACCTGCTGGAGTGCACGGCGACCGACGGCGAGCTGCGGCGGATGATCCAGTACCGGGAGAAGGCGGCCAAGGCGCAGGCATCGGGCGAGGGTGTCCGGCTCTCCCTGCTGACCTATCCGGTCCTGATGGCCGCGGACATCCTGGCGTACGGCGCCGCTGAGGTGCCGGTGGGTGAGGACCAGCGGCAGCACGTGGAGCTGACCCGGGACCTGGCGGTGCGCTTCAACCAGCGCTACGGACACACCTTCACCGTGCCGAGGGCCAGCCATCCGGCGGTGGCCGCGCGGGTCATGGACCTGCAGGATCCGACGTCGAAGATGGGGAAGTCCCACGAGAACGGGGCGGGGATCGTCTACCTGCTCGACGAGCCCGCGGTGATCCGCAGGAAGGTGATGCGGGCCGTCACCGACAGCGGGGACGGTGCGGTGGTCTACGACCGGGAGGCGCGGCCGGGCGTGGCGAACCTGCTGGACATCCTGGCGGCGTGCACCGGCGGTGACCCGGCCGCGCTCGCCGACGGGTACGCCGGCTACGGGGCGCTGAAGCGGGACGTGGCCGACGCGGTGGTCGAGCTGCTGCGGCCGTTGCAGGAACGGCACGCGGAGCTGGCGGCCGATCCGGCGCAGGTGGACAAGGCGCTGCGGGAGGGTGCCGGGCGGGCCAGGGAGCTGGCGCGGCCGGTGGTGGACCGGGCGTACGAGGCGATCGGGCTGCTCAGGCCGTAGCCGGGAGTACGGGCCCACGCGGGGGCGGGGGCCCGTACGCGTACGGGTGGGTCAGCTGTTGCCGGAGGCGAGCTCGCGGCTGCGGTCGCGGGCAGCTTCGAGGGCGGCGATCAGGGCGGCGCGTACGCCGTGCTTCTCCAGTTCGACGATCGCGTTGATGGTCGTGCCGGCGGGGGAAGTGACGGCCTCGCGGAGCTTGACGGGGTGCTCGCCGCTGTCGCGGAGCATCACCGCGGCGCCGATGGCGGCCTGGACGATGAGGTCGTGGGCCTGTGCGCGGGGCAGGCCGAGGAGGATGCCGGCGTCGGTCATCGCTTCGACGAGGAAGTAGAAGTAGGCGGGGCCGGAGCCGGAGAGGGCGGTGGCCGCGTCCTGCTGGGACTCGGGAACGCGCAGGGTCTTGCCGACGCCGCCGAAGATCTCCTCGGTGTGGGCGAGGTGCTCGGAGGTGGCGTGGCTGCCGGCGGAGATGACGGACATGGCCTCGTCGACGAGGGCGGGGGTGTTCGTCATGACGCGCACCACGGGGGTGCCGGGGCTGAGGCGCTCCTCGAAGAAGGAGGTGGGGATGCCGGCGGCGCCGCTGATGACGAGGCGGTCGGCGGGGACGTGCGGGGCGAGCTCGTCGAGGAGCTTGGCCATGTCCTGCGGTTTGACGGTGAGGATCAGGGTGTCGGCGCGCTTGGCGGCCTCGGCGTTGGACACGGCCTCGACCCCGTAGCGGGTGCGGAGCTCCTCGGCGCGGTCGCTGCGGCGCGCGGTGACGAGGAGCTTGGAGGCGGGTCGGCCGCCGCGGATCATTCCGCTGAGCAGGGCCTCGCCGATCTTGCCGGTACCGAGGACTGCGACTGTCTGGGTCATGCCCGATTCACCTCGCCGAACTGTTCTTCCGCCTGGGCTGCGTAGACGTGGGCGTACGCGTACGTGTCCTCATCCTTGCACCCGGGCGGGGCGCGGGGTCGCGGTGTCCGCAGTGCGGTCAGGGGGCGGTCAGGGGGTGCGGCGGCGGAGGGTGGCGGCGCCGAGGGTGAGGACGAGCAGGGCGCAGGCGGCGACGATCACGGTGTCGCGGACGAAGTCGGCGGTCATGTCGGTGTGGGTGAGGACCTGGGTCATGCCGTCGACGGCATAGGACATGGGCAGGGCGTCGGAGATGCCTTCGAGTACGGGGTGCATGGTGTCGCGGGCGGCGAAGAGGCCGCACAGGAGCAGCTGGGGGAAGATCACCGCCGGCATGAACTGGACGGCCTGGAACTCGGAGGCGGCGAAGGCGGAGACGAAGAGGCCGAGGGCGGTGCCGAGGAGGGCGTCGAGGAGGGCGACGAGCAGGAGCAGCCAGGGGGAGCCGACGACGTCGAGGCCGAGGGCCCAGAGGGCGAGGCCGGTGGCGAGGAGGGACTGGACGACGGCGACGGCGCCGAAGGCGAGGGCGTAGCCGGCGATGAGGTCGCCCTTGCCCAGGGGCATGGCGAGGAGGCGTTCGAGGGTTCCGGAGGTGCGTTCGCGCAGGGTGGCGATGGAGGTCACCAGGAACATGGTGATGAGGGGGAAGATCCCGAGCAGTGACGCGCCGATGCTGTCGAAGGTGCGGGGGCTGCCGTCGAAGACGAAGCGCAGCAGGGTGAGCATCAGGACGGGCACGAGGACCATCAGGGCGATGGAGCGCGGGTCGTGGCGGAGTTGGCGCAGGACGCGGGCGGCGGTGGCGGCGGTGCGGGCGGCGTTCATCGGGTCTGCTCCTGGGCGGGGAGGGCGCGGGCCTCGTCGACGAGGCGGAGGAAGCCCTCTTCGACGGTGGCGGAGTGGGTGCGGGTGCGCAGGGCGTCGGGGGTGTCCTGGGCGAGGATGCGGCCCTCGCGCATGAGGAGCAGGTCGTGGCAGCGCTCGGCTTCGTCCATGACGTGGGAGGAGACGAGGATCGTGGCGCCGCGGGTGGCGGCGATGTCGTGGAAGAGGTTCCACAGGTCGCGGCGCAGGACGGGGTCGAGTCCGACGGTCGGTTCGTCGAGGACCAGGAGCTCGGGGGTGCCGAGCAGGGCGACGGCGAGGGAGACGCGGCTGCGCTGGCCGCCGGAGAGGTTGCCGGCGAGGGCGCCGGCGCGGCTGGTGAGGTCGACGTCGGCGATGGCGCGGCTGACGGCGTCGGCGCGGCGGGTGGCGGCGGCTCGGCCGGGGTCGAGGATCGCGGCGAAGTAGTCGAGGTTCTGGCGGACGGTGAGGTCGTCGTAGACGGAGGGTGCCTGGGTGACGTAGCCGATGCGGGAGCGGAGGTCGGGGTGGCCGGCGGGGCGGCCGAGGACGTCGAGGGTGCCGGTGACGTGGGCCTGGGTGCCGACGATGGCGCGCAGGAGGGTGGATTTGCCGCAGCCGGAGGGGCCGAGGAGGCCGGTGATGCGGCCGCGGGGGACGTCGAAGGCGATGTCGTCGATGACGGTGCGCGGGGTGCGGCCGGTGCCGCGGCGGACGGTGAGGCCGTGGGCGTGCACGGCGGCGGCGTGCACGGCGGCGGTGGGCGCGGTGGCGGTAGGCGCGGTGGCGGGGTGCGCGGTGGCGGTGGGCGCGGTGGCAGGTTCCGCGTCGGCCGGTTCTGCACCGGCCCGGTTATTCATCATGTGATGAATAATGCTCCTGCCGGTGCCGGGGCGTCAATCACCGGGGAAGCTACTTCTTGCGCTTGGGGCGGCGGGCGGCCGGGTTCCCCGTACGGGTGCTGCGGCGGCGCTCGTAGTCGGCCAGGGCGCGCTCGTACTCGGCGCGGCGGAGCTTCTCGCCGGGGGCTTCGACCAGGCAGCGCAGGGAGTAGGCGATGAGGGAGCCGATGAAACCGATCGTCTTCAGGCCCTTGAGGGCGGCCTCGTCGGAGGACGGGGCCGGACGCCGGTTGTAGGAGTCCCAGGTCTTGATGAAGGCGATGGAGCTGGCGATCGCGAAGAGGACGACGACGGAGATGCTGAGGAAGGGGCCGACGTTGCCGATCTCCAGGCCCTCGTAGGACAGGCGCAGCAGGACGGCTGCCGCGGTGGCCGTGACGAGGGAGCCGACGGCGAGGGCGGCGCGGCGCAGGCCGTAGCCGCTCTCGCGCTTCACCCAGGTGGTGCCGAAGTAGCGGATCGGCTCGGGCTGCGGGCCGGTGGGGACCGTGGGCCCGGAGGCGGCGGACGCGGTCGAGGCCGCGCGGGCCGAGGCCGCCCGGGCCGGGACAGCCGCGTCGGCCGCCGGTCCGGCGGGGGTCTGGTCTCGCTGGTCGTCGCTCACAGCAGCGATTATCCCCCGCCGGGCCGGTCGCGCCGGGTGTGTCTCACGTGTCAGACGGGTCGTGTGCGAGGCACGTGGCGTGTGTGGCGCTCCGCCGCCGGCCGGTCAGCCGCAGCGCGTGACCACGAAGCCGTCGCTGCCGGTCCGCACGTACGCGTCGGAGACGAACCGGCCGTTGCCGACGCAGTCCCAGATGTCGCTCGTGCCGTACGGGCCGGAGACCGTGGTGCCCTCCGTCTGGCAGCGCAGCGTGACGGTCGCGCCGAGCGGCAGGACGTCGATCACCGAGTAGCTGGTGCCGGGACCGCTGCGGACGTTCAGCCGGTAGCCGGGGGCGACCGGATAGGACGGGTAGCCGGAGCCGGCGGCCAGGCTCTGGACTTGGCTCGAATCGTTCTCCACCGACATGCGAAATCTCCCCCCATGGGCGTTGCCGTGCGCAACTCGCGCAGGGTAGCAGGACCTTGGAGATGCCCGACCGTCATCGACTAGGCTCCGGCGGGGGTGGTGAGCGGTGCATTCGCTGCGCGCGGACTACGCGGGCTTTCCGGAGTACGCCGGGCAGTACCGGCTCGAATCGGTGCTCGGCTCCGGAGGGATGGGCGTCGTCCATCTCGCCACGTCCGGCTCGGGGCTGAAACTCGCCGTCAAGATCGTGCATGCCGAGCATGCGGTGGACCCGGAGTTCCGGGCGCGCTTCCGGCAGGAGGTCGCGGCCGCGCGCAGGGTGAGCGGGGCGTTCACCGCACCAGTCGTGGACGCCGACCCCGACGCCGAGCGGCCCTGGATGGCCACCCTGTTCATCGACGCGCCGACGCTCGCCGAGCGGGTACGGGAGCGGGTGCTGGACCGCACCGAGCTGGCCCGGCTCGCCGCCGGACTGGCGGAGGCGCTGCGGGACATCCACCGGGCGGGCGTGGTGCACCGGGACCTCAAGCCGAGCAACGTGCTCATGGCACCCGACGGCGTACGCGTCATCGACTTCGGGATCTCCCGGCCGGCCGACAGCGACCTGCGCACCGAGACCGGAAAGCTGATCGGGACGCCGCCGTTCATGGCGCCCGAGCAGTTCCAGCGGCCCCGCGACGTGGGAACGGCCGCGGACGTCTTCGCCCTCGGCGCGGTGCTCGTGCACGCGGCGACGGGCCGCGGGCCCTTCGACTCCGACAGCCACTACCTGGTGGCGTACCAGGTGGTGCACGCTGAGCCCGATCTGACCGGGCTGCCGCGGCAGCTCGTACCGATCGTCGAACGGTGCCTGGCCAAGGATCCGCAGGAGCGGCCGACCGCGGCGGAGCTGATCGCCGAGATGCGTGCGGTCGCGTACCCGACCGCGGAGGACACCCAGGCCTTCATCCCCCAGCCGCGCAGGCCCGACGGGGCCGAGCTGCTGACCCACCGCAGGGAGCGGGTCCCCGCCGGGCCGGAGCCCCGGGCCCCGCGCCGGCGGCGGGCGCGGGTCGCGGTCGCTGCGGGGGTCGGGCTGCTGCTCGGGGGCGGCGCGGTCGGCGGGTACCTGCACTTCGGTACGGCCGCCGGTTCGTCGTCCGCGCAGATCGCCGGGAAGGCGGATCCGGCTCACGCCCCGAAGGCCTTCGCCCCCTGGTCGGTCCCCCTGGGCAAGCCCGGCACGGGCAGCCGGATCGGCGCCTGCTCCTGGCACGCGGAGGCCCTGTACTGCGCCGGGCCCGGGCTCGCCGCGGCCCGGCTCGACCCGGCCGACGGTACGGCGGTGTGGGCGGTGGAGGCGGACGCGTCCGGCCTGGCGAAGGGGGCGGCCACACCGGGTGCGCCCCTGCACACCGGCGGGCTGGTCCTCGTCGTGGTGCCGGGCGGTGAAACGCTCCGGGCGCTGGACCCGGCCACGGGCGCCGAGCGGTGGCGGCACCGGCTCCCCGCGGGTGCGCAGGCGGTGGCCGCGGGCGCGCAGGTACTGCTGGCGGGCACGAACGGCAGCGTCACCGCACTGGACGCGGCCGCCGGGACGACGCGCTGGACCCGGCAGATCGCCGGGGTCGGCTCCGTGTGGTGGACCGGCGGCGGGACGGAGGGCGGCGGCGCGCCCGCACTGTACGTGGCGACGCCCGACGGCAGCGGTTCCACGCAGCTCGCGGCGGTCGACGCGGCGACCGGAAACGTCACCGGCCAGTTCCGTACGGCGGGGCGGCTGCGGCCGGTCGGGGCGGCGGCCGGCGGGCTGTACCTGGTGGACGTCGACGCGTCCGGCCGGACCGGCGCCGTCGTACGGGCCGACCTCTCGGCGCGGACGGCACAGCGGGTGCGCCTCACGGCGCCGCTGTTCGACGCGGAGGCGGCGGTGGACCGGGACGGGGTCACGTACCTGTTCGGGACCTCCGGCGCGCTGGTCGCGGTCGGGTCGGACAAGGAGCGGTGGCGGCGGGAGACGGGCGTGACGGTGGCCTCGCGCCCGGTGGTCGCCGACGGCCGGGTCCTCCTGACGGCGCCGGACGGCCGGCTGCTGGCCGTCGACGCCGCCGACGGCCGGCCGGCGGGCCAGACCAGGCCGCGGATGGCCGAGGGCCGGGACACCTACGCGTCGACGCTGCCCGCGCCGGTGGCCGGCGGCGGGCGGGTGTTCGCGGGCGCGCCCGACGGGTCGGTGTTCGCGGTGGACGCCGCCGACCCGGCCCGCTGGTGAGACGCGGGCGCCCCCGTACCGGACGGTGCGGGGCGTCGCTGCCGGTGGCCGGCCGGGTCAGCCCAGCCGGGTGACGTCGCGGACCGCGCCCTTGTCGGCGCTGGTGGCCATCGCGGCGTAGGCGCGCAGGGCCGCGGAGACCTTGCGCTCGCGGTTCTTCGGCGCGTAGACCCCGCCCAGGGCCTCATGGCGGGCGGCCAGGGTGGCCTCGTCGACGAGGATCTCGATGGACCGGTTCGGAATGTCGATGCGGATGCGGTCGCCGTCCTCGACCACGGCGATGTCACCGCCGGACGCCGCCTCCGGGGAGGCGTGGCCGATGGACAGGCCGGAGGTGCCGCCGGAGAAGCGGCCGTCCGTCACCAGCGCGCACACCTTGCCCAGACCGCGGCCCTTCAGGAAGGAGGTCGGGTAGAGCATCTCCTGCATGCCGGGGCCGCCGCGCGGGCCCTCGTAGCGGATGACGACGACGTCGCCCGCCTTGACCTCCTTGCGCAGGATCTTGTCGACGGCCTCGTCCTGCGACTCGCAGACGACCGCCGGGCCCTCGAAGGTCCAGATCGACTCGTCGACGCCGGCCGTCTTCACGACGCAGCCGTCGACGGCGATGTTGCCGCGCAGGACGGCCAGGCCGCCGTCCTTGGAGTACGCGTGCTGCACGGAGCGGATGCAGCCGCCCTCGGCGTCGAGGTCGAGGGCGTCCCAGCGCTCGGACTGGGAGAAGGCCGTCGCGGAGCGAACACAGCCGGGGGCCGCGTGCCACAGCTCCACCGCGGTGTCGGACGCCGTGCCCGAGCGGACGTCCCACGTGCCGAGCCAGTCCTCCAGGCCCTCGGAGTGGACCGTCGTCACGTCCTTGTTGAGGAGCCCGCCGCGGTGCAGCTCGCCGAGGATGGCGGGGATGCCGCCGGCGCGGTGCACGTCCTCCATGTAGTACGTGCCGCCGGGCGCGACGTTCGGTGCGACCTTGGCCAGGCAGGGGACCCGGCGCGAGACGGCGTCGATGTCCTTGAGGTCGTAGTCCAGACCCGCCTCCTGCGCGGCGGCGAGCAGGTGCAGGATCGTGTTGGTGGAGCCGCCCATGGCGATGTCGAGGGCCATGGCGTTCTCGAAGGCCTCGCGGGTGGCGATGCTGCGGGGCAGGACGGACTCGTCGCCGCCCTCGTAGTACCGCTTGGTGATTTCCACGACCGTGCGGCCGGCGTCCTCGTACAGGGCGCGGCGGGCCGTGTGCGTGGCGAGGACCGAGCCGTTGCCGGGGAGGGCCAGGCCGATGGCCTCGGCGAGGCAGTTCATCGAGTTGGCGGTGAACATGCCCGAACACGAACCGCAGGTGGGACAGGCGTTCTCCTCGATGCGGAGCACGTCCTCGTCGGAGACGTTCTCGTTGGAGGCGTCCACCATGGCGTCGATCAGGTCCAGCTTGCGGACGGTGCCGTCGACGAGGACGGCCTGTCCGGCCTCCATCGGGCCGCCGGAGACGAACACGGCCGGGATGTTGAGGCGCATGGCGGCCATCAGCATGCCGGGGGTGATCTTGTCGCAGTTGGAGATGCAGATCAGGGCGTCGGCGCAGTGCGCCTCGACCATGTACTCCACGCTGTCCGCGATGAGGTCGCGCGACGGCAGGGAGTACAGCATGCCGCCGTGGCCCATCGCGATGCCGTCGTCGACGGCGATCGTGTTGAACTCGCGGGGGATCGCGCCGGCCGCGCGGATGGCGTCGGAGACGATCCGGCCCACGGGCGCCAGGTGCGTGTGGCCGGGGACGAACTCGGTGAAGGAGTTGGCGACCGCGATGACCGGCTTCCCGATGTCCTCGCTCGCTACGCCCGACGCGCGCATCAGGGCGCGGGCACCCGCCATGTTGCGGCCGTGGGTGACGGTGCGGGACCTCAGCTCGGGCATGCGGTTCACTCCCCATGAGTGCGGCAGGCCGTGCGGTCGGCCGCGACTGCGGATATGGCTCAGATACGAGGCTACGCCCACCGCCCGCGATCCGGACGGACTGTCCGCATGGCGGGACGGGCGGCTCAGTCCTCGGTCAGGTACCGCTGAAGCGTAGGGGCCACGAGCCCCACGATGTCCTCCGGGTCCGCCGACGCGAGGGGCTCGACCTGGAGGACGTAGCGCAGGATCGCGATGCCGACCATGTGGGAGGCCGCCAGCTCGGCGCGGAACGTCGGGTCGGGCACGTCCAGGTCGGCGGCCACCCGCTCCAGGACCCTGCGCAGCACCAGCCCGCGCAGCACCTTCGCCGCCGCGTCGTGCGTGAGCGCGGACCGGATCACCGCGAGCAGCGGGGCCCGGGTGACCGGGTTCTCCCACACCCCGAGGAAGTAGCGGGCCAGGCGCTCGCCGATGCCGTCGGGCCCCTCGCCGAGGACCGCCGGCACCACCAGGGCCGGCTCCATGCTCATCTCGATGGCCGCGGCGAACAGATCGTCCTTGCTGCCGAAGTAGTGGTGCACCAGCGCCGGGTCCACGCCGGCGACCTTCGCGACGCCGCGCACGGACGTCTTGTCGTAGCCGCGCTCCGCGAACACCTCACGGGCGGCGAGCCGGATGCGCTCCTGGGTGCCCGGCCCCTCCTCGGCCTCGTCCTGGCGGGGCCGGCCCGGACCCCGCCGGCGCGGCGTACTCTCCCCGGTCACGGCCGGCGGGCCCGGTCGTGCCCGGCGGCGGCCAGGTGCAGGCGGGTGAAGGCCAGCGCCTCGGCGAGGTCGGCCTCCCGCTCCGCGGAGGACATCGCGCGCCGCGTGTTGACCTCGATCACCACATGGCCGTCGAAGGAGCTGCGGGCGAGGCGTTCCAGCAGCTCGGCGCAGGGCTGCGTACCGCGCCCCGGCACCAGGTGCTCGTCCTTGGCCGATCCGTTGCCGTCGGCGAGGTGCACGTGGGCGAGCCGGTCCCCCATCCGGTCGATCATCGCGGTGGCGTCGGTACGGGCGGTCGCGGTGTGCGACAGGTCGACGGTGTAGTGCCGGTAGTCGTCCTTCGTCACGTCCCACTCGGGGGCGTAGGCCAGCATCTCGCGGTCGCGGTACCGCCACGGGTACATGTTCTCCACGGCGAACCGGACGTCGGTCTCCTCGGCCATCCGCCAGATGCCGGACACGAACTCCCGCGCGTACTGGCGCTGCCACCGGAACGGCGGGTGCACGACGACGGTGGACGCGCCCAGCCTCTCGGCCGCCGACCGGGCGCGCTGGAGCTTGACCCACGGATCGGTGGACCACACGCGCTGGGTGATCAGCAGGCAGGGCGCGTGGACGGCGAGGACCGGCACCTGGTGCTGGTCCGACAGGCGGCGCAGCGCGTCGATGTCCTGGCTGACGGGATCCGTCCACACCATCACCTCGACGCCGTCGTATCCGAGGCGTGCGGCGATCTCGAAGGCGGTCGCCGTGGACTCCGGATAGACGGAGGCGGTGGACAGGGCGACCTTCGCGGTGGGAATGCGGACGGGTTCTGCCACCAGGACAGGGTACGGGGCCCGCGCCCGCCCGGTACGTGACGGCCGCCACGCCGCCTCCACTTCCGGCCGTCAGACGAGCCGGAAGAACAGCGTGTCCTGGGTGTACCAGTCGAGGTCCCTCGTCGCCCGCTGCCACTCCTTGTGCTCGGCTTCGAGTACGTCGAGGAGCTCCTGCACGTCGTAGCGGAAGTCGGGGTCCATCCGGTCCAGCACGGCCCGGTACGCGTCGGCGGCGGCCCCGGCCTTCGCGAGCGGCAGGTGCCCGATGGCCGGGTACCCGTCCACCGACCAGGGGATGAACGGGAACTCGTCGGGCGGCCCGCCGTAGAGGAACCCGTGGGGCAGCAGGTCGGCGGGCACGCCGAGGCGGCGCATCTCGTCGTCGACCAGTCCGAAGAAGGTGCTGGGCATGGAGTACGTGCCCAGGTGCGAGCCGTCGGAGGCGTTGCAGTCGATGACGAACTGCAGGGCGGTGGTGTAGGCGTTGCCCGCGCAGGCCGCGTCCGAGTCGGTGTGCCCGGCGATCAGGTGCTCCAGGGCGTCGGGAACGGACAACCCCCAGTCCAGGCCCTGCCGGTCGAGACGGTCCTGGTAGTCCCGTGCGCGCCCCCGCATGAGCTCCAGCCGCCGCAGCTGATCCGCCGTGAGCTCGCCCTTGCCGCCGAGGTAGGCCAGCACGTGGGCCTTGTCCGCCGTCGAGTACGAGATGTTGTGACTCATGCCCCCATCCTGCCGACGCCCACCGACAGTGCGGTGGCGCCCGGTGGCCCGGTCAGGACTCGGCGGCGGGCAGGAGGACGACGGGGCTGGCCGACGATGCCGACCGGGTTCACCGGCACTCAGTGGCGCACCGCCTTGCCGCCGACGGAGGCTCACTCGCCCAGGAAGGTCTTCCGCCATTCCAGCGGGGACATGGTCAGCGCGGCTTCGGCGAGAGCCTGCGCCGAGGCGGTCTTCAGACTGCTCAGCGAGGTGTCGATCCAGTCCTGCACCAGGCTGTAGCCCTGGGCCCGGTACTCGACGGCCTGCACGAGACACTCCAGCTTGTCGGCGTCCTTGGCGACGATCGCCTCGGGGGTCTCACCACTTTCGTACTCGCCCACCACCCGTTGCACGCCCTCCCGCACCGCCGGGTGTGCGGCAGCGACCTGGTCGGCGGTGACCGTCTCGTTCGTCGCCGCGTCGATGTATCGGCGCCCGATGTGCGGGATGTCGCCGATCCGGGTCTCCTGCGTGTCGTGGAACAGACACATCAATGCCACCTTGGCAGGGTCCACCCCCTCCATCATGGCCAGGACGGCACCGACGATGCCGACGCGGAAAGAGTGCTCTGCGATCGACTCCGGCTGGTTGTTCCCCGTGAACCACCAACCGGTCCGCTTGGCGTTCTTGAGCACACCCATCTCGAAGAGAAACCCGGCCGTACCCTGCGCGTCGGCCTTCTCGTCTGCCATCTGGTGACCCTCCAGTTTCAGATTCGATCACGTAGAACGTAGTTCACAGTGCTCAGTTCACGGCGGGATCTTTCGGATATGCGGCCCCCGTCCAGCAGCCGCTCGGTACGCTCTGCCAGGTCGCACACCAGCAGGGCCGACGCCTGCACCAGCCACGGATGGGTCGTCAGCAGAGCCCACAGCGTGTGCGCATACAAGTCCACATAGCCTGCCGCTTCGTGCAGGCCGTACGTCAACCCTCGCAACAGCGTGACCGGATGAGCCCGGCGCAAGCCCCGTCCTTCAGGGCGGGGTAAGCCGGAACGGTCCGCGGAGCGAAGCTACAGCGGCCGGCGCTGTTGCTCGATGTACTGCCGCACCACCGTGAGCGGGGCGCCGCCGCACGAGGCGGCGAAGTAGGACGGCGACCAGAAGTGCCCGTGCATGAGCGCCCGGTTCACGCGGCCGGTGAAGTCCCGGCGCAGGATGCGGGCGGACACGCCCTTGAGGCTGTTCACGAGGCCGGACACGGCGACCTTCGGCGGGTAGTGGACCAGCAGGTGCACGTGGTCGTCCTCGCCGTTGAACTCGATCAGCTCGGCCTCGAAGTCCTCGCACACCTTCCGCATGGTCGCCTCGCACACGGTCAGCATGTCGTCGTTGAACACACCACGCCGATACCTGGTCACGAAGACCAAATGCACGTGCATCGCCGAAACCACGTGCCTGCCACGCCTCAACTCGCCATCGGTAGCCATAGACCAAATGGTAGGGTCACGGCTGTGCAGCTCCGGTACAACTTCCGCGTGTACCCCGAGCCCGCCCAGCGCCACGCGCTGGCCAGGGCGTTCGGGTGCGCCCGGGTGGTCTTCAACGACGGCCTGCGGGCCCGTCAGGAAGCCCACGCGGCGGGACTGCCGTACATCAAGGACACCGACCTTCAAAAGCAGGTCATCACCGCCGCGAAGCGCACCGGTGAACGGGCGTGGCTGGGCGAGGTGTCCTCCGTCGTGCTGGTGCAGTCCCTGAGGGACCTGCACACCGCCTACCGCAACTTCTTCTCCTCCGTCACCGGCAAGCGCAAAGGGCCGAAGGCCGCGCCGCCCCGCTTCAAGTCCAAGCGGGACAACCGGCAGTCGATCCGCCTCACCGCCAACGGGTTCAGCCTGCGCGAGAACGGCCGCCTGTACGTGGCGAAGGTCGGGGACCTGCGGGTGCGCTGGTCGCGCCCGCTTCCGACCGCCCCGACCTCGGTCACCGTCACGATGGACGCGGCCGGCCGGTACCGGGCCTCGTTCGTCGTGGACACCGAACCCGAGTTCCTGCCCGAGACGACCGCCGAGGCCGGCATCGACCTAGGACTGTCGGCGTTCGCGGTCCTCTCCAACGGGCAGAAGATCGCGTCCCCGCGCTTCCTGCGCCGCGCCGAGCGCAAGCTCAAGCGGTTGCAGAAGGACCTCAGCCGCAAGGCCAAGGGGTCGAAGAACCGGACCAAGGCCCGCGTCAAGGTCGCACGCCAGCACGCCCGCGTCGCGGACCGGCGCCGGGACTGGCACCACAAGGAATCCACGCGCATCATCCGCGAGAACCAAGCGGTGTACGTGGAAGACCTCGCGGTGTCCGGCCTCGCCCGCACCCGCCTCGCCAAGTCCGTGCACGACGCCGGATGGTCGTGGTTCCTCGGCATGCTGGAGTACAAAGCCGCCAGGCACGGCCGGTACTTCGGCAGGATCGGCCGCTTCGAACCGACCTCCCAGGTCTGCTCGGCCTGCGGCATCAAGGACGGCCCCAAACCCCTGCACGTCCGCGCATGGACGTGCAAGGAGTGCGGGACCGTCCACGACCGCGACGTCAACGCCGCACGCAACATCCTGGCCGCCGGACGGGCGGACAGGCTAAACGCCTGTGGAGCGCCGGTAAGACGGGCATCCGTGCCCGCACAGCGCCGTGAAGCAGGAAGCCACCAGAAGGGCCAGACGGCCCAGGCTGGAATCCCCGTCCTTTAGGGCGGGGAGTACGTCAACGCTACGAGTACCTGCCGCACCCTCTGCTGCGACAGCGCGTGCGCGACGTGGCGAGTGGCGTCGAGGGCGAGCTGATGGCCGTGATCAACGAGGACGTGTCGACCTCGGTCCGCCCCTACTGGGTGGAGCTTGCCTATGTCCGGGGCCCGTCCGGCCGGGAGTTCTCCACCGCAGTGGGCAACATCGAGCCGGCCGGCCCAGCCCCGACGAGGGGCCGGACGCGGTCAGGCCGAAGCGCGTAGCGGTCGACGGCGGCCCATGCCCTACCCCACCCCAAAGGCCTGCTGACGCGGTCGGACCGAAGCGCGTGGCGATCGAGCGCGGCCTATGCCCAGCCCAAGAGGTTCGCAGACGCCGCATCACTGGAGCGCGTAGCGATCTGGGGCGCCTCCGGCTGTGCCCGGGCGGCGCCGACCGCCCCGGGGATTTCTCGATGGCCGGCCCGTTCCTTCGGGGGCTTCCCGGCAGTCTTTCGGGTTTCCGTGGCGGGACGGGCGGTCAATGGTGGAGCGCAGCGACATCGCGAAGCGACGCGACCGGAGGGAGCGCCGTTGAGGGGCCGGCCCGACACGGAGAGACGATGGGACTGCCGGGAAACCCCCGAGACCGTCCTGGCCGCCGACCCGCCGCAATCCCGACCCCCGCAGCCCCCGAGCCCCCCTACTCCGCGCCCGCGCCCGCCCCCTGCGTCGGGAGGTGGTCCAGGCGGCGGAGGATGACGCCCTCGCGCAGGGCCCACGGGCAGATCTCCAGCTCGTCCACCCCGAAGAGGTCCATCGCGGCCTCGGCTACCAGCGCGCCCGCCAGCAGCTGGCTCGCCCGGCCCTCCGAGACCCCCGGGAGGGTGCAGCGCTGGGCCGTCGTCATCTCGGCCAGCCGCGGCACCCACTCCTCCAGGGCCTTGCGGCTGAGGTCGCGCTGCACGTACAGCCCCTCGCCCGAGCGGGCCGCGCCCGCGATGCGGGCCAGCTGCTTGAACGTCTTCGACGTCGCCACCACATGATCCGGCGCACCGAACCGGTTGAACTCGCGGACCGTCCGGGCGATCTCCGTCCGCACGTGCCGCCGCAGCGCCCGCACGTCGACGGCGTCCGGCGGGTCGCCCGGCAGCCAGCCCGCGGTGAGGCGACCCGCACCCAACGGGAGCGAGACGGCCGCGTCCGGGTCCTCGTCGATGCCGTACGCGATCTCCAGCGAGCCGCCGCCGATGTCCAGGACCAGCAGCTTGCCGGCGGACCAGCCGAACCAGCGGCGGGCGGCGAGGAACGTCAGCCGCGCCTCGTCCTCACCGCTCAGCACCGGCAGGTCGACGCCGGTCTCGGCCTTCACCCGGGCCAGGACCTCGTCGACGTTCGGAGCCTCCCGCACCGCGCTGGTCGCGAAGGGCAGCACGTCCTCGCAACCCTTGTCCTCGGCGGCCCGCACCGCCCCTTCGACGACCGCGAGCAGCCGCTCGACACCCGCGGGGGTCACGGCGCCGGTGTCGTCGAGGAGCTCCGCCAGCCTTATCTCCACCTTGTGCGAGTGCGCGGGCTGTGGGCGCGCACCGGGGTGCGCGTCCACCACCAGCAGATGGACCGTGTTCGAACCCACATCAAGGACACCGAGTCTCATAGGGGGAAACGCTACTGCGAGGAACACTCAGGGGTTGTGTAAGGGGCGCTTAGGCTTGGGTTTGTGCCAAATACGAAGAAGGCCAACAAGACCCGGTCGCAGAAGGACACGGGCAAGAACCCGATCAAGAGCACGGGCGGCGCCAAGGGCCTCAAGGCCGGGAAGGTGAAGGCCGTGGCTGACGAGAAGGGGCTCGACTTTCCCCGGGCCTGGGTGGAGTTCCCCGACCCCGCCGACGACGAGCAGGTCTTCCGCTGTGACCTGACCTGGCTCACCTCCCGCTGGACCTGCATCTTCGGAAGCGGCTGCCAGGGCATCCAGGCCGGCCGGGCCTCGGACGGATGCTGCACGCTCGGCGCGCACTTCTCCGACGAGGACGACGAGAAGCGCGTCGCGGAGCACGTGGCCCGGCTGACGCCCGAGTTGTGGCAGTTCCACGACGTCGGCAGCGAGAGCGGCTGGACCCAGAACGACGACGACGGTGAGAAGCAGACCCGCCGCTGGGACGGCGCGTGCATCTTCCTGAACCGGCCCGGCTTCCCCGCGGGGGCCGGCTGCTCGCTGCACATCCTCGCGCTGCGGGAGGGCCGGGAGCCGCTGGAGACCAAGCCGGACGTGTGCTGGCAGCTGCCGATCCGCCGGACGTACGACTGGATCGACCGGCCCGACGACACCCGGGTGCTGCAGGTGTCGATCGGCGAGTACGACCGCCGCGGCTGGGGCCCCGGCGGCCACGACCTGCACTGGTGGTGCACGTCGGCGACGTCCGCGCACGGCGCCGGCGACCCGGTGTACGTGTCGTACCGCGCCGAGCTGACGGAGCTGATGGGCAAGGAGGGGTACGAAGCCCTCGTGGAGCTGTGCGAGGCCCGGCTGGCGTCCCTGCTGCCGATGGCTCCGCACCCCGCGGACCCGGCTCTGTAGCGTCCCAGGTATCTCCCCAGGTCAGCCGCCCCCGGGTCCCGTCGGGTCCGGGTCCGGCGCGGGCGGGGCCGTTCCGCCCGTGCCGTCCGTGGGGGACGGCGCGGGCGTCGGGGACGGCGGCGGGCTCGTCGGCTCCGTCGGGGACGGCGTCGGCGTGGGCTCCGGCGTCTGCTCCGGCGTCGGCGACGGGCTCGCCGGCTGCGTCGGCTCGGGCGGTGCGGTCGGTGTCGACGCGGGCCGGCCGCGGCCCCGGATGGACACCACCGCACCGCCCGGGTCGACCCCGACCCGGGCGGTCCAGGCGCCGACGGGCTGCGCCTCGGAGTCCACGGCGATGTGCAGGGTGACCGATTCTCCGGGCGCGAGCGTGCCCGCGGTGCGGCTCGCGCGCAGCCAGGGCGCGTCGGACCAGAGCCGCCAGTCCACCCGGGCGCCGCCCGAGGCCGTGAGGGTGAGCAGGGTGAGGGCGCCCCGCGAGGACGCGGCCACGGAGAGGCTGCCGGGCGTGCCGGCCTGGGCGGGGGTGGCCGGCGGGCCGGTGCTGATCACCTCGACGGATACGTCGGCGGAGTCGCCGCTCTCGGCGAAGCCGGGGATGGGGGTGGTCCCGGTGGCGTTCCCGGTGTTCTCGTACGCGGTGAGCGGGTGGCCGCCCACCCGGACGGTCGGCAGCTCGGTCTCGCTCGCGGAGATACGGGTGGAGCCGGTGCCGACGGACTCGCCGGTGCCCTGCTCGCCGCGGTACGAGGCCCACAGCGCCAGGACCGGGGCCGCGACGACGGTGGCCACGACGGTGGTGGTCACGGCGCGGGCCCGCAGCCGGTCGCGGCGGGCGGCGCGGTCCCTGGGGTCCATCGGGAAGCCGGTGCGGTCGAACCGCGGGCCGGGGCCGCGGCCCCGGCCGGAGCGGAGCATCGCCGCGTGGACCGCGGTGCGGGGTGCGGGTACGAGGGGCAGTGCGGCGGTGTTGACGCCGCCCGAGCCGGGCCAGGGGGCCGCGGCGCCCACCCGTTCGGCGACGCGGCGGCAGCGGGGGCAGTCGTCGACGTGTCGGACGAGTTCCGTGCGCAGGGTGCCGGACAGCAGCACGTCGCCGCCGTTGCCGTTGCCGTCCGCGTCGCCGCCGGTGAGCTGGGAGACGCTGGGGCAGCCGCCGGTCTCGACGACGGCGAGGGCGGCGCGGGTGCGCTCCACCTCGCAGGCGGCGCCGGTCAGCAGTTCCCGGGCGGCCGCGGGGGGCGTGCCGAGGACGGCGGCGAGTTCGGGGACGCCGAGGCGGTGGCGGACGGCGAGTTCGAGTGCCTCGCGCTGCGCGGGCGTGGTCCCCGCGGCCTCTGGCCAGGCAAGACGGGCCAGCTCGGTACGGCGGTAGGCGCTGACGTCAAGCCGGCGGCGGGCTTCTGCGGCCGTGCAGTCGTCCGCTGCGCCCCCCAGCGCACATTCACGCCCATTGTGCTCCGGCGCACGCTTGGCGGAATGCGCTCCCGGGCGTACGCGCCGCTGCTCGGCCAGGCGGCGCAGGCAGCCCCAGCGGGCGAGCGCGTACAGCCAGGCCCGCCGGTCACCCTCGTCGGGGCAGCGCCCGGGATGGCGCTCGGCCACGGCGAGGACGTCTCCCAGTACGTCGGTGGCGGTGTCGTGATCGCAGAGGACCGACAGGCAGTAGGTGAACAGGCCGTCGAGATACGGCTCGTGCCGGAAGGGGCGCGGCGCCTCCTCTTCCTGGTGCGTGCGCCCGTGCGCCCGGTGTGCGCCGGTGCGCGGTGAGGGTGGTGCCTGGTCGCTGCTGTTCACCTGGCGACCGTAGGCGGCGTGCCGGGGGCGCCTTGGAAGCCTTTCCCGGTTTTAGCCCTTATGGGTGAACAGATTGCGGGCACGCTGACGGCGGGCCTGACGGGCACGGCTGACGGACGCGGCTGACGGCCCGGCCCCGGCGGCGGAGCGCCCCCGACCCACACCGCGGCCCGGGCTGTCGGTGCGGGCGGCTACCGTGAACGGCATGGCTGCCCGCACCGCTCGTTCATCCGCCAAGGACCGTCCGTCCTACCGCTGCACCGAATGCGGCTGGACGACGGCCAAGTGGCTCGGCCGGTGCCCCGAGTGCCAGGCCTGGGGCACCGTCGAGGAGATGGGGGCACCCGCCGTACGGACCACCGCGGCCGGCCGGGTCTCGACCGCCGCGCTGCCGATCGCCCAGGTCGACGGGCGGACGGCGACCGCGCGCAGCACCGGGGTGGACGAGCTGGACCGCGTCCTCGGCGGCGGGCTCGTGCCCGGCGCCGTCGTCCTCCTGGCCGGCGAGCCCGGCGTGGGCAAGTCGACCCTGCTGCTGGACGTCGCGGCGAAGGCGTCCAGCGACGCGCACCGCACGCTGTACGTCACGGGTGAGGAGTCGGCGAGCCAGGTGCGGCTGCGGGCCGACCGCATCAAGGCGCTGAGCGACCACCTGTACCTCGCGGCGGAGACCGACCTGTCGGCGGTGCTCGGGCACCTCGACGCCGTGAAGCCGTCCCTGCTCATCCTGGACTCCGTACAGACCGTCGCCTCCCCCGAGATCGACGGCGCGCCCGGCGGCATGGCCCAGGTGCGCGAGGTGGCGGGCGCGCTGATCAAGGCCTCCAAGGAGCGGGGCATGTCCACCCTCCTGGTCGGCCACGTCACCAAGGACGGCAACATCGCCGGGCCCCGCCTGCTGGAGCACCTCGTCGACGTGGTGCTGAGCTTCGAGGGCGACCGGCACGCGCGGCTCCGGCTCGTACGCGGTGTGAAGAACCGGTACGGCGCGACCGACGAGGTCGGCTGCTTCGAGCTGCACGACGAGGGGATCACCGGGCTCGCCGACCCGAGCGGGCTGTTCCTGACCCGGCGCGCCGAGGCCGTTCCGGGGACCTGCCTGACCGTGACCCTGGAGGGGAAGCGGCCGCTGGTCGCCGAGGTGCAGGCGCTGACCGTGGACTCGCAGATCCCCTCCCCCCGGCGGACCACGTCCGGCCTGGAGACCTCGCGCGTGTCGATGATGCTGGCGGTGCTGGAGCAGCGCGGCCGGATCACGGCCCTCGGCAAGCGCGACATCTACAGCGCCACCGTGGGCGGGGTGAAGCTCACCGAGCCCGCCGCGGACCTGGCGATCGCGCTCGCTCTGGCCTCGGCCGCCAGTGACGTCCCGCTCCCGAAGAACCTGGTGGCCATCGGCGAGGTCGGCCTGGCCGGCGAGGTGCGCCGGGTGACGGGCGTACAGCGGCGGCTGGTGGAGGCGCACCGGCTGGGCTTCACGCACGCGCTGGTTCCGGCGGACCCGGGAAAGGTGCCGGCCGGGATGAAGGTCACCGAGGTCGCCGACATGGGCGACGCTCTGCGCGTGCTGCCGCGCGGGCGCTCCCGTACGCCGGCCAGGGAGCGTGCGGCGGCCGCCGAGTAGGCCCGCTCCGGGGCCGGGCCGCCGACCATGATCGAAGCACCCGGCCCGTCGTGATCGAACCGTCCGACCGGCCGGTCGCCGCGCTGGTCAGGGGGCCCGCACCGGCCCCCGCCGGGCCCTACCCGGCCAAGCCACGGCGGGGCCGCAGCGCGCGCCGGTAGACTTTGTGCTGGTCCGCCCGGCCGTACGCACGTCCTCGTGCCCCCGCGCTGGGCGGCGCAACCCGCGACCGGAGGAGTGCAGTGGCAGCCAAGGACGGGGCATCAGCACCCGGGAAGTCCGGCGCGAGCTCCAGGCACGACGCTCTCATGCGCGCCTCACTGAGCGCGGTCGCACCTGGTCAGCCACTGCGCGACGGCCTGGAGCGGATCGTCCGCGGCAACACCGGCGGCCTCATCGTCCTCGGCATGGACAAGGCCGTCGAGGCGATGTGCACGGGCGGCTTCGTCCTGGACGTGGAGTTCACCGCGACCCGGCTGCGCGAGCTGTGCAAGCTCGACGGCGCGCTCATCCTCGACAAGGACCTCACCAAGATCCTTCGGGCCGGAGTCCAGCTCGTGCCGGACGCCTCGATCCCCACGGAGGAGACCGGCACGCGCCACCGTACGGCCGACCGCGTCTCCAAGCAGTGCGGCTTCCCGGTGGTGTCGGTGTCGCAGTCGATGCGGCTGATCGCCCTGTACGTGGACGGGGAGCGGCGGGTCCTGGAGGAGTCCGGGGCGATCCTGTCGCGGGCGAACCAGGCGCTGGCCACGCTGGAGCGGTACAAGCTGCGCCTGGACGAGGTCGCGGGCACGCTGTCGGCGCTGGAGATCGAGGACCTGGTCACGGTGCGCGACGTGACGGCGGTCGCGCAGCGGCTGGAAATGGTCCGCCGGATCGCGACCGAGATCGCCGAGTACGTGGTCGAACTGGGCACGGACGGGCGACTGCTGTCCCTCCAGCTGGACGAGCTGACGGTGGGGATCGAGCAGGAACGGGAACTGGTCATCCGGGACTACGTGCCCGAGCCGACGGCGAAGCGTTCCCGCACGGTGGACGAGGCGCTGGCGGAGCTGGACGCCCTGACCCACCCGGAGCTGCTGGAACTGCCCATCGTGGCGCGGGCGTTGGGGTACACCGGCTCGCCCGAGACGCTGGACTCGGCGGTGTCGCCCCGCGGCTACCGGCTGCTGGCCAAGGTGCCGAGGCTGCCGGGCGCGATCATCGAACGGCTGGTGGAGCACTTCGGCGGCCTGCAGAAGCTGCTCGCCGCGAGCGTCGACGACCTGCAGACGGTGGACGGCGTGGGCGAGGCGCGGGCGCGGAGCGTGCGCGAGGGGCTGTCGCGGCTGGCGGAGTCGTCGATCCTGGAACGCTACGTCTAAGGGCTGTCCCGTAATCCCCGGCGGGCGCGCGGCGCCGGCTAAGGCGCCTCGCCACGTTGTCGGAAGCGCCCGCATACGCCCAGTATGAGGGCGCTCCTCCGCCTTGCGATGCACCGCATCCGACACCGCACGCTGATCCGCCAGGGATTACGGGACAGCCCTTAGCCTGCGGCTTTGCTCGGCGGACCGGGGTGGCTGGGCTGCCACTGCCGGGCTCCGCCCCGGACCCCGCGCCTCAAACGCCGACGGGGCTGAAAGTGCGCGGGGTCAGTCCTGCTTGAGGACGAACGAGGTGCGGGCGACCGGTAGGCCGGGGGCTTTGACTTCGACCACGTAGGTGTCCGGAGCGGCCGACCCCGCCGGAGGCGACTGGCACTGGTCGGCCGCGCTGAACCGGCGGTCCCACTCCAGTGCGTGCTTGGTCTCGCCCTGCGCCGGGAGGCGGAAGAAGGCGTTTCCCGCGCCCGTCGGGCAGTCCGCCGAGGACCACACCGCCTTGTTGCTGCTCGCCTGAAGGATGGTCAGGACGGCGTGCTTCGGGCCGAGATCGACCTTGCAGGTGGTTCCGGAGATGTTGCGGGCGATCAGTTCGAGGCGGGGCTTCTCGTTCGCCTCGTACTCGTTCTTGGCGCTCTTGACCTCCCACTGCAGCGCACTCGTCGCGCACGTGGGGAGCGGGGAGTCCGCGGGGACCGCCGCCGGGCCGGCCGCGCCGCCGGTGCCTGCGGAGCCCGAGCTGCCGCCCGCGCCCGCGCCGGTGCCCGGTTCGCCGTTCTTGCCCGAGCTGCCGCCGTCGGACCCGGCGGTCCCACCGCTTCCGGACTCGGGGCGCCCGCCGGGGGCGGCGCTGATGGCCGGTCCCGTGCCGGACGGGCCGGGGGTGATCGAGGTGACGGGGTCGGGGCGGCCCTCGCCCTTGCCGTTCGTACTCGTCTTCCCCCCGCCGGAACTGACGGTCCATACGGCGAGGAGCGCGAGGAGCGCGACGACGGACGCCAGCACAGCCCTCCGTCGCCAGTAGATGGAGGAGGGGAGCGGCCCGACCGGATTGCGCAGAGATCCCACGGAGGGAACTTTACGAGAGTTCGGGGCCCGATCAGCGCCCCACATGCCGCGCATCGGACTCGATTTGCCGATGATCATCCTGCGGGCCCCGGCGGAGGCGGAATGAACCGGCCAAAGGGCCGACGTGGACACCAATCCGCTTTTGTATACGTTCGGTGACCGGGACACCTCCGACGCCACGCCCGACCCCGAGGGCCGAAACGTGCCAGGATGCCGTATGCCATGACTGCATCCCCCTCCTCCTCCCGCGACCTGACCCCCGACGCACGTCCCGAGGCGTGTCCCGACCCCTCCCACGCGCTGCACTCCCCCGTCATCGCATGGTTCGAGCAGCACGCCCGCGACCTGCCCTGGCGCCGCCCCGAGGCCGGTCCGTGGGGCGTCATGGTCAGCGAGTTCATGCTCCAGCAGACCCCCGTCAGCCGGGTCCTGCCGGTCTACGAGCAGTGGATCGCCCGCTGGCCGCGCCCGGCCGACCTGGCCGCCGAGGCCCCCGGTGAGGCCGTACGGGCCTGGGGGCGGCTCGGCTACCCGCGGCGGGCCCTGCGGCTGCACGGCGCGGCCGCCGCGATAGCGGAGCGGCACGGGGGCGATGTCCCGCAGGAGCACGCGCAGCTCCTCGCACTGCCCGGGGTGGGCGAGTACACCGCCGCGGCGGTGGCGTCCTTCGCGTACGGGCAGCGGCACCCCGTCCTCGACACCAACGTCCGGCGGGTCTTCGCGCGCGCCGCCACCGGTGTCGAGTACCCGCCCAACGCGACGACGGCGGCCGAGCGGCGCCTGGCCCGCGAGCTGCTGCCGGCGGACGAGGCCACAGCGGCCCGCTGGGCGGCGGCCTCGATGGAACTCGGCGCGCTCGTGTGCACCGCGAAGAGTCCGGACTGCGTCCGCTGCCCGGTGGCCGGGCTGTGCGCGTGGCGGCTGGCGGGGAAGCCCGCGCACGAGGGGCCGCCGCGGCGCGGGCAGACGTACGCGGGGACCGACCGGCAGGTGCGGGGCAAGCTCCTGGCCGTCCTCCGGGAGGCGGTGGGGCCCGTCCCGCAGGCGGTTCTCGAAACGGTGTGGAACGAGCCGGTGCAGCGGGCGCGGGCGCTGGACGGGCTGGTCTCCGACGGGCTGGTGGAGCCTCTCGACGGCGGCCTCTACCGGCTCCCGCAGACCCGCCCGCAGTCCTGACCGCCGACGGACCGCCGACGGGCCGCCGAGGGGGGCAGGCGGTTCGGGCACGGTCCGTGCACCGGCCCGCCCCCGCCCGTAGCGGCGCCTGAGGCTGAGTCAGGCATTCCGCTTTTTGCCGTCAAATCCCAGCTCACAGGCGTTGTTACACAACCTATGGGTGTCCGTGCTCCCACCGAAGGCTGGCTCGCACAGGCCCGTGACAACCCCTCCGTAGCGTCGTCCCCGTAAGACAGCGGTGGAACGGTCGGACGGGAACGGAGGCGGTCTGAAATGGTGCAGGCGCATGGCGAGGTACTCGGGTTCGAGGAGTACGTACGCACCCGGCAGGACGCCCTCCTGCGCAGTGCCCGGCGCCTCGTCCCGGACCCCACCGACGCCCAGGACCTCCTCCAGACGGCCCTCGTGCGCACGTACGGCCGCTGGGACGGCATCGCCGACAAGTCCCTCGCCGACGCCTACCTCCGCCGGGTCATGATCAACACCCGTACCGAGTGGTGGCGCGCCCGCAAGCTCGAAGAGGTCCCCACCGAGCAGCTCCCCGACGCGTCCGTGGAGGACGGCTCCGACCAGCGCGCCGACCGCGCGCTGCTGATGGACATCCTCAAGGTGCTCGCGCCCAAGCAGCGCAGTGTGGTCGTCCTGCGACACTGGGAGCAGATGAGCACCGAGGAGACGGCCGCGGCGCTCGGGATGTCGGCGGGAACCGTGAAGAGCACTCTGCACCGCGCCCTGGCCCGCCTCCGGCAGGAGCTGGAGAGCCGGGACCTGGACATGCGTGCGCTGGAGCGCGGTGACCACACCATGCGGTACGAGGGGCGTGAGCGGTGCGCGGCCTGAACGGCCAAGATCTGAACGGCAGAAGTTCTCCCCCCGCCTTGCGCGGGCGGGGCAGTCTGGTGCTGGTGTCGGCGGGGACCATCGTCCTCGTCGGCATCGGCGTGTTCGCGGTCGGTTGCGCGACCGGCGGGACCGGCCTGCGCGACGGCGGCCCCGCCCGCAGCGACACGGTCGCCAGGACCGCTCCGTCCGGTTCCGCCCCCGACGGCTCCCCGGCGACGGCCTCGCCGTCCGGGACGCCCCTGAAGAAGGTCGACCCGGTCCGGCTGCTCATGGCCGACCCCAAGGTCGGGGCCGACGTCAAACGGGACCTCAAGCCCTGCACGGGCAAGGAGTACCCGGTGGACGTCAGCTACGGGAAGGTCACCGGGGGCCCGGTGGCCGACGTCGTCGTGAACGTCCTGTCCTGCGCGGACGCCCTGGGCCGCGGCACCTACGTGTACCGGGCGGACGGCGCCTCGTACGAGAATGTGTTCGCGGACGAACAGCCACCCGTCTACGCGGAGATCGACCGGGGCGACCTGGTGGTCACGAAGCAGGTCTACGGAAAGAGCGACGCGCTCGCCTATCCGTCGGGCGAGGACGTGATCACCTACCGCTGGGACGGGGAGCGGTTCACCGAGCAGGACCGGGTGCACTCGGAGTACAGCAACGTGGTCGACGGCGGCGTCCAGCCGGCCCCGGCCACGAGTCAGAAGAACTGAGCACTGAGCAAGAAGAACGAGGCGAGGCTTGCTGATGGCCGAGACCCATGTCCTGTTCGTGGAGGACGACGACGTCATCCGTGAGGCCACGACCCTGGCGCTGGAGCGCGACGGCTTCGCGGTCACGGCCATGCCCGACGGCCTGTCCGGCCTGGAGTCCTTCCGCGCGCGCCGGCCAGACATCGCCCTGCTGGACGTGATGGTCCCGGGCATGGACGGCGTGAGCCTGTGCCGGCGCATCCGCGACGAGTCCACCGTCCCCGTGATCATGCTGTCGGCGCGTGCCGACAGCATCGACGTGGTGCTGGGCCTGGAGGCGGGCGCCGACGACTACGTCACCAAGCCCTTCGACGGCTCCGTGCTCGTCGCCCGGATCCGCGCCGTGCTGCGCCGCTTCGACCACTCCGGCGGCGCGCAGAACGGCGCCGCGGGCGGCCACGACAATGGCACGGACGGCGAGCGCGGGGTGCTTTCCTTCGGTGACCTGGAGGTGGACACCGAGGGCATGGAGGTCCGCAGATCGGGCGCCAACGTGGCCCTGACGCCGACCGAGATGCGGCTGCTGCTGGAGTTCTCCTCCGCGCCCGGCACCGTCCTGTCCCGCGACCGGCTCCTGGAGCGGGTGTGGGACTACGACTGGGGCGGCGACACCCGCGTCGTGGACGTCCACGTCCAGCGCCTGCGCACCAAGATCGGACAGGACCGGATCGAAACGGTCCGAGGCTTCGGGTACAAGCTGAAACCATGAGACGGTTCACCCTCCGCACGGGGATCCGCTGGAAGATCACGCTCGCCATCGCCGCCGTGGGCGCCCTCGTCACGATCGCGCTGAGCCTGGTGGTGCACAGCGCCGCCCGCGTGTCGATGCTGGAGAGCGCGCGCGAAGTGCAGCTGGAGCGCGTGCAGTTCATCTCCCGCAACGCCGAAGCCGGGCGCAAGCCTCCCATGGGCGCCAAGCTCAACGACCCCGAACTGCCCTCCGAGCTGCGGCAGAAGGCGCAGTCGGGGCGGCGCGGCACCTACATCCAGGAGCGGCCCCACGGGCTGCCCGAGGTGTGGGCCGCCGTGCCCCTCGGCAACGGGCAGGTGCTGTCGCTGCACACGCCGTTCCGGGAGAGCGCCAACCTGCTTCCCGACCTCGACCGGGCCCTCGTCATCGGCGGGCTCGCCGCCGTCATCGCCGGATCGGCGCTCGGTGTCCTCATCGGCGGGCAGATCTCGCGCCGGCTGCGCAAGGCGGCCGCCGCCGCGCAGCGCGTCGCCCACGGGGATCCCGACGTACGGGTGCGGGACGCGGTCGGCGGTGTCGTCCGCGACGAGACGGACGATCTCGCGCGGGCCGTGGACGCCATGGCCGACGCCCTCCAGCAGCGGCTGGAGGCCGAGCAGCGGGTGACCGCGGACATCGCGCACGAGCTGCGGACCCCGGTGACCGGGCTGCTCACCGCCGCGGAACTGCTGCCCCCGGGCCGGCCGACGGAGCTGGTACGGGACCGGGCGCAGGCGCTGCGCGCCCTCGTCGAGGACGTGCTGGAGGTGGCGCGGCTGGACAGCGCCTCGGAGCGGGCGGAGCTCCAGGACGTGGCACTGGGCGAGTTCGTGAGCCGGCGCGTGAAGGTGCTGATGCCGGAGGCGACCGTGCGGATCGTCGCGGACGAGGTCGTCAGCACCGACCCGCGGCGGCTGGAGCGGATCCTGGGCAACCTGCTCGCCAACGCCGCCCGGTACGGCCGGCCGCCGGTCCAGGTCGACGTGGAGGGGCGGGTCGTACGGGTCCGCGACCACGGGCCCGGTTTCCCCGAGGCGCTGCTGCGCGAGGGGCCGAGCCGGTTCCGGACCGGGTCGACGGACCGTGCGGGTGTGGGGCACGGACTGGGTCTGACCATCGCGGAGGGTCAGGCGCGGGTGCTGGGCGCCCGGTTGACCTTCCGCAACGTGGCTGCTCCCGGCGTCCTGGACCGCTCGGCGACGGCCGAGGACACGCCCGTCGGGGCGGCGGCCGGGGCGGTCGCGGTGCTGTGGCTGCCGGAGCACGCGCCGACGGCGACGGGCAGCTTCCCGGTGCTGAAGCCGCCGCAGGGCTGACGGACGGGGACCGGGCCGTACCCGCCGGGGGGCGCGTGTCTTAGGCTCCCTGCCATGACCGACGGCACGAATCCCCCGAGCAGCCCGCAGCCCGAGCCCGCCCACGGCAGCGGCGGATACGGGTTCCCGCCGGGACCGCCCGCCCAGAGCGGTTACGGCTACCCGTCCGGAGGCGGCGGCTACGGCTACCCGCAGTCCGGGCAGCAGCCGAACCCCTACCAGCAGGACGCGCAGGGCCAGTCCTGGCAGCAGGACGCGGCACAGCCCTGGCAGCCGGCGCCCGCCCCCGGCCCGGCCCAGCCGGGCTTCACGCGCCTTGCCGGTCCGGAGATACCCGGTGCCTCGGAGCAGCCGGACTGGGAGGCCATGGCCGATCGCTCCGAGACCGCGCGGCGCAAGAAGAAGCGGTGGACGCTGATCGGCGGAGTGACCGCACTGGCGCTGCTGGCCGGCGGCGGAACGTTCTTCCTGCTGGCCGGCGACGGCGAGGGTCCCGACGGGGGGAACGCCCAGCCCTCACAGTCCGCCTCGCCCGAGCCGGGGGACTCCAAGTCGCCGGCCGCCTACACGGCCACCGTCGCGGGTGACGACACCCTGCTGCGCGACAGCTACGGCTCGATGGGCATCCGGCTGGGCCCCGACCTCAAGCTCGGCCCGCTGGGCAAGCGGTTCCAGGTGGTCGGCCGGGGCAACAGGAACTCGTGGGCACAGTCCGCCGAGCCGGTCGTGGACGTCACCAAGAGCTTCACGATCACGGCGCGCGCCTACAGCTCCGCGACCAAGGGCTCGCGGATCGTCATGAGCCAGGGAGACGGGGAGTCCTTCTCCTTCGAGCTCGGCGTGAACGAGGTGAACGGCAAGCAGGCGTGGATCTTCCGGGTGCAGACGGGCGACAAGGGCGCCGCGGCGACCACGAGGACCGTCACCGCCGAGGGGGTCCCCCTCTTCAAGAAGGCGACCCTGCTGATGGCGACGTACGACGCGGAGAAGAAGAACATCGCCCTCTACGTGGACGGCAAGAAGGCCGGTGAGACCGAGGTGCCGCCCATCTGGCAGGCTCCCGGCCCGCTCCAGCTCGGCCGGTCCAAGCACCACAACATCTGGACGGGTCCGTGGCAGGGCGCGCTGCACAACATCAAGGTGTACAACGCGGCGTTCTCGGCGGAGCAGGCCGCGGCGTACAAGGAGGGCAAGCTCGGCCCCGCGCCGAAGCCGACCCACGCCTGGCTGCTGACCTGACCCGCCGGTCCGCCGGAGACGGAACCGGGTTCGGAACACGACGACGCCGACCGGCCACAGGGCCGGTCGGCGTCGGTCAGGGTGCTGGTGGCGCAGATCAGATGCTGACGCCGTTGGTGCGCAGGAAGGCCACCGGGTTGAGAGCCGAGCCGTAGTTCGGGGTGGTGCGGATCTCGAAGTGCAGGTGCGGGCCGCTGGAGTTGCCGGTGTTGCCCGACAGCGCGATGCGCTGCTTGACGGAGACCTTCTGGCCCACCTTGACGTTGATCTTCGACAGGTGCGCGTACTGGGAGTACTTGTTGTTCGCGTGCTTGATCACGACGGCGTTGCCGTAGGCGGGGCCGTCGCCGCCGCCGTTGGGGCCGGCCTTGACGACCACGCCGGCGGCCACGGCCTTGACCGGGGTGCCGACCGGGACGGCGAAGTCCTGGCCGGAGTGCTTGCGGGCCCACATGCTGCCGCCCTTGCCAAAGGTCGCGGACAGCGTGTACTTCTCCAGCGGCTTGTCCCAGAGGCCGGCCTTCTTCGCCGCCGCGGCGACGTCGGCGGTGGCGGCCGCGGGAGCCGTCTGCGGGGCGTCGGCGAAGGCGGCGGTCGTCCCGGCCCCGAGAGCCAGCACAGCACCGAGGGTTGCGCCGACGGTGATACGGGTAGAACGGGTGATGACGCGCTTCGCGGACATAGAGCAGACCTCCGGGGCCGGGGACGTGGGCGATCACGCCCGTCTCGGGCATGAAGTGACCCGGCACGTTCAGCCATGTGCCGGGTTGGCTCATCTTTGGTAACCCGAATGCCCGGAGTTCCCCAAACGTCCCCGTTTACTACCGGGGCTCGTAGCGGCGCAGGGGTGACGTGGCCCGTTGACGGGGTTCACCAGGGCGGAAGCCCCCTCCGCAGCGCCCTTTCGATCTACGAAACCCCCTAGTATGTCCGATATATCCTGTGCCCCTTGTCACCGATCCCGGGCCGGCACGGCCGCGCCCAACTCCCCCCAACGTGACCGCCGCCACCACGGGCACGCACGCCCTCACGAGCCGGCGACAAGCGCCCCGGAGGCGAACCGAGGCCTCCACACAAAAAAAGGGGCGGCCCCGGGACCAAGTCCCGGGGCCGCCCCTTTTACCGCTCAGTCGCGCTTACGCGCCCTTCTGGAGGTCCGGGCCGGAGCCCGTGGCCTCGATCGGGGGGAGGTCGGGCAGGGCCGACTTCTCCTCGCCGCGGAAGGTGAACTTGGCTTCCTCGCCCTCACCCTCCTTGCCGACGACCACGATGTGGCCGGGGCGCAGCTCGCCGAAGAGGATCTTCTCCGACAGCACGTCCTCGATCTCGCGCTGGATGGTCCGGCGCAGCGGCCGGGCACCCAGGATCGGGTCGTAGCCGCGCTTGGCGAGCAGGAGCTTGGCGTCGCCGCTCAGCTCGATGCCCATGTCGCGGTCCTTCAGGCGCTCGTCGACCTTGGCGATCATCAGGTCGACGATCTGGATGATGTCTTCCTCGGTGAGCTGGTGGAAGACGACCGTGTCGTCGACACGGTTCAGGAACTCGGGCCGGAAGTGCTGCTTGAGCTCTTCGTTGACCTTCGCCTTCATCCGGTCGTAGCCGGTCTTGGTGTCGCCCTGCGCCGCGAAGCCCAGGTTGAAGCCCTTGGAGATGTCCCGGGTGCCCAGGTTGGTCGTCATGATGATGACCGTGTTCTTGAAGTCCACGACCCGGCCCTGGGAGTCGGTCAGGCGACCGTCCTCCAGGATCTGGAGAAGGGAATTGAAGATATCCGGGTGGGCCTTCTCGACCTCGTCGAAGAGGACGACGGAGAACGGCTTGCGGCGCACCTTCTCGGTGAGCTGGCCGCCCTCTTCGTAGCCCACGTATCCGGGGGGCGAACCGAAGAGGCGGGAAACCGTGTGCTTCTCGCTGAACTCCGACATGTCGAGGGAGATCAGCGCGTCCTCGTCACCGAAGAGGAATTCGGCGAGCGTCTTGGAGAGCTCGGTCTTACCGACGCCGGACGGGCCGGCGAAGATGAACGAGCCACCCGGGCGCTTCGGGTCCTTCAGACCCGCACGGGTACGGCGGATGGCCTGGGAGAGCGCCTTGATGGCGTCCTTCTGGCCGATGACGCGGCGGTGGAGTTCGTCCTCCATGCGGAGCAGTCGCGAGGACTCCTCCTCGGTGAGCTTGAAGACGGGAATGCCGGTCGCGGTCGCGAGGACCTCGGCGATGAGCTCGCCGTCGACCTCGGCGACGACGTCCATGTCGCCGGCCTTCCATTCCTTCTCGCGCTTGGTCTTCGACGCCAGCAGCTGCTTCTCCTTGTCGCGGAGAGACGCCGCCTTCTCGAAGTCCTGGGAGTCGATGGCCGACTCCTTGTCCCGGCGGACGGCCGCGATCTTCTCGTCGAACTCGCGGAGGTCCGGCGGCGCGGTCATCCGGCGGATGCGCATCCGGGAGCCGGCCTCGTCGATCAGGTCGATCGCCTTGTCCGGGAGGAAGCGGTCCGAGATGTACCGGTCGGCCAGCGTCGCCGCCTGGACGAGGGCCTCGTCCGTGATGGAGACGCGGTGGTGGGCCTCGTAGCGGTCGCGCAGGCCCTTGAGGATCTCGATCGTGTGGGGGAGGGAAGGCTCCGCCACCTGGATCGGCTGGAAGCGGCGCTCAAGGGCCGCGTCCTTCTCAAGGTGCTTGCGGTACTCGTCGAGCGTCGTGGCACCGATGGTCTGGAGTTCACCACGGGCCAGCATGGGCTTGAGGATGCTGGCGGCGTCGATCGCGCCCTCGGCGGCGCCCGCACC
The DNA here is from genome assembly GCF_001941845.1 of Streptomyces sp. TN58. Taxonomy (NCBI): domain Bacteria; kingdom Bacillati; phylum Actinomycetota; class Actinomycetes; order Kitasatosporales; family Streptomycetaceae; genus Streptomyces; species Streptomyces sp. TN58. The sequence continues at coordinate 3,485,066 of NZ_CP018870.1, forward strand.
CACGAGGGTGTGGAGCTCGTCGATGAACAGGATGATGTCGCCGCGGGTGCGGATCTCCTTGAGCACCTTCTTCAGGCGCTCTTCGAAGTCACCGCGGTAGCGGGAGCCGGCGACCAGGGCACCGAGGTCAAGCGTGTAGAGGTGCTTGTCCTTGAGGGTCTCGGGGACCTCGCCCTTGACGATCGCCTGCGCCAGGCCCTCGACGACGGCGGTCTTGCCGACGCCGGGCTCGCCGATGAGGACCGGGTTGTTCTTGGTGCGGCGGGACAGCACCTGCATGACCCGCTCGATCTCCTTCTCGCGCCCGATGACCGGGTCGAGCTTGGATTCGCGGGCCGCCTGGGTTAGGTTGCGGCCGAACTGGTCCAGGACGAGCGAGGTCGAGGGCGTGCCCTCGGCCGGGCCGCCGGCCGTGGCCGACTCCTTGCCCCCGCCGGTGTAGCCGGAGAGCAGCTGGATGACCTGCTGCCGGACTCGGTTGAGATCGGCGCCCAGCTTCACGAGGACCTGGGCGGCGACGCCCTCGCCCTCGCGGATCAGGCCGAGCAGGATGTGCTCGGTGCCGATGTAGTTGTGGCCGAGCTGGAGGGCCTCTCGGAGCGAAAGCTCCAGGACCTTCTTCGCCCGCGGGGTGAAGGGGATGTGGCCGGACGGGGCCTGCTGGCCCTGGCCGATGATCTCCTCAACCTGCTGGCGAACAGCCTCGAGCGAAATCCCGAGGCTCTCCAGGGCCTTAGCGGCGACACCCTCACCCTCGTGGATCAAGCCCAGGAGGATGTGCTCGGTGCCGATGTAGTTGTGGTTGAGCATCCGGGCTTCTTCCTGAGCCAGGACGACAACCCGCCGCGCGCGGTCGGTGAACCTCTCGAACATCGTTTATCGCTCCTCAGAGCGGTCGGGCAGTTCGGGGTCGGTCCCCGCCCTGTCCTTCCGCATGCTAGTCCCGTGGGGCGGGACAGCTCATTCCAACTGCCGACATCCGTCCACGGCTCACCCCTGCGTCAGCGGGAAAACCGGCTTGAAGAGCCGACAACTGCTCCAACTCGATGGTGCGAGACGATGTTCCCGCAGGCCAGGCAGATACCCGTCATGCGTGTACGCCGACGGCGAACGGAAGCCGGTCAAATCAGCGTGTCGCCCCGATCCACTAGGAATGTCTTACCCGTAAGGGCTGACACTCCATGCCCGTGACGCCGGTTCCCTCCGCTGAGGGCGAACAGAGTTCCGTCTCGAATCCGGGACCCGGCCACCATGGAGGTTTACGTTCCGCACATCTGCGAGCGCGGAACGTGACGCCTACCGTAACCCCCGCGCGATTCCGCAGTTGCTCCGGGTATGGCCGCAACCGTCCTGCCGACCGTCCCGCCGCCCCGCGTCGCGCCGCCCGAGGAGGACGCGTACGCCGCCTGGTACGGGAGGGTGCTCGGCTGGACCGTCACGGGCGGGCCCCCGGTCCAGCTGGTGACCGGGATCGGCTTCGACGTGCTGGAGCTGCCGTCGGACGCCGGTACGGCGCTGTTGCGCCGGCCGGTCGCCACGGGTCCGGTGGCCGTGATGGGGCGCCGGATGCGCTTCCTGGTGGCCCCGGGGAGCGCGGACGAGCTCGACGGGCTGCTCGACTGGCTGGACTGGGGCGGGGTCGCCCTGGATCTGTCCGCCCTGGGTGCGGGCGGGCGGATCACCGCCCCGGCTCCCCCGGGGCTGCCTCCGGGAGGAAGCCCTCGGGGGGCCGCCGTGTGGCTGCGACCCCCCGAGCAGGGGTGTGAGGCACTGCTGCCGGCCCTGCCCGGCCCCGGGCGGGCCGCAGGGCCCGCTCTCGGGCCCGATCTCGTACGCCTGGTCGCGGCGGCGGCGACGGAATGCCACCGGGCGCGGCTGCGGCGGCGTACGGGCGGGGTCCGTCAGCCCTTGGCCTTCTCGTAGGCCTCACGGATCTCGGCCGGGACGCGGCCGCGGTCGTTCACGTTGTAGCCGTTCTCCTTCGCCCACGCGCGGATCTCGGCGGTGTCCGGGTTGCCGGTCGCCGCGGCGCGGCCCTTGGCACGGGCCGCGGTGGCACGGCCACCGGTGCGGCGGCCGCCCTTGGTGTACGGGTCGAGCAGACCGCGGAGCTTTTCAGCGTTGGCGGTGGTGAGGTCGATCTCGTAGGTCTTGCCATCCAGAGCGAACGTCACCGTCTCGTCCGCCTCGCCACCGTCGAGGTCGTCGACAAGAAGGACCTGAACCTTCTGTGCCACCGGGATTTCCTTTCATCGAAAAGCAGTACGCGGAAAGGAAACCGCTTTTGCCTGGAAAACACAAACCCCCCGGGAGAGGTTCGAGACGGCAACGAGGCGGGAAACGTGCGCGATTCGGACATAGGCCACAGGTGTGCGGAGGGCCGGAAAAGCTGGGGCCATCGATCAGAGGTGCAGAAGCATCCGGCTGTTGCCCAAGGTGTTCGGCTTCACTCGTTCGAGACCGAGGAACTCGGCGACACCCTCGTCATAGGAACGCAAGAGCTCCATGTAGACATCGGTGTCGACGGGGGTCTCACCGATCTCGACGAAGCCGTGCTTCGCGAAGAACTCGACTTCGAAGGTCAGGCAGAAAACCCGGCTCACCCCGAGGGCGCGGGCCGTGCTCAACAACTGCTGGAGCACCCGATGGCCGACGCCGGCGCCCTTCAGGTCGCGGTCGACGGCGAGAGTGCGCACTTCGGCGAGGTCTTCCCACATCACGTGGAGTGCGCCGCAGCCCACCACCTGTGCGTCGGAGTCGCGTTCCGCGACCCAGAACTCCTGGATGTCCTCGTAAAGGACGACCGGCGCTTTGTCGAGCAGGATCCGCTGCTGCACGTACTGGTCGAGGAGGCGGCGCAGCGCGGGAACATCGCGTGTGCGGGCACGGCGGATCGTCACTGTTTCTGCGTGTGCAGAGGAAAACTCTCCCATGGCTGCGGACGCTATCGCTCCGGCGGCCCCGGGTGCCCGGCGGACCGCCTGTCGGCCTGCGGTGGCGCCTGCGGTTCCGGGGAACGCTACGGGGAAGGCTCGCCGGAAGGCGGGGAGGGGGGTTCCGCGGGCGCTTCGGGGCGGGGTTCGACGCGGGGTTCCGCGGGGATGTCGGCGGCGGCCTCGTCGTCGTACTGGACGACCCGGACGGCGTCGCGGAGGGCTTCGCGCTGTTCCGCGGACATCATGCCGAAGAAGGCGACGAGAGCGGCGGCGGGGTTGTCGCTCGTCGACCAGGCTTCGTTCATCAGTGCGGCCGAGTAGGCGGCGCGGGTGGAGACCGCCGTATATCGATAGGCGCGGCCTTCGGCCTCCCGGCGGACCCAGCCCTTCTGATGGAGATTGTCCATAACGGTCATGACCGTGGTGTACGCGATGGACCGTTCCTGCTGGAGGTCTTCCAGGACTTCCCGAACGGTGACCGGGCGGTTCCACTGCCACACCCGCGTCATGACGGCGTCTTCGAGTTCTCCCAAGGGGCGAGGCACAACAGCACGATAGTGCGGCTTGTGCGGAATTGCCCGACTATTCACCCGGCCACGCGCAACAAAATCGGGCGCGCGGCCCCTACGGCCGCGCACCCGCGCGGAGAGTCCCGGCTTAGTTCTGCTGCTGGCGGGCGGCTTCGGCCCGGGCGATCACGGCGTCGACGGCCGCGTCCTCCTTGGACTTGTTGGAGCCGCCCTGGCTCTTCACGATCGTCACGACGAGGGCGATGAAGAACGCGGCCATCACGAAGGGGGGCACGAGCGCGGAGACGTAGTCCATGCCCCCAGCGTAGCCACTCGGGCCCGGGCCGGTCCGGGCGGCCCGGGCCCGTTCACACGACGGCGAACCCGGACGCCGGGGGCGGCGTGGGCTTGCGGCGGGGCGGGAAGACCTCGCCGGGGGTCGGCACCGGCCGCTCGGGGCGGGGGCGCTCCTTGGGTGCGGGCGCCGGCCGCGGCGGCTCCTCGCGGCCGCCCGCCAGGGTCAGGCGGCGGCTGCGCGGCGCGGGATTCGCGGTCAGGCGGCGCCGCACGGAGCGCTCCGCGACGGCCCGGGCCCGCTCCAGCAGCGCGGCGGCGGCCGGGTTGGCGCGGAGCGCGCGCAGGGCGGCGAGGTCGTCGGGGGCCGGCTCGTAGCCCGCGGCGAGGGCTTCTCGGAGCAGTTCCAGGTAGCCCGGGAGGCTGCCGGGCAGGGCGCCGCGGTAGCGGGCCAGGTCGTCGAGCAGGAAGGCTCTGAGCCGGCCCGCCTCCCGGACGGCTTCGTCCACCGACTGCGCGAGGCGCAGGCAGTCCTGGACCTCCTCGGCCCCCAGGGGCGCCGAGGAGGACTGGAGGGCGTGGGCGAGGGAACGCCTGAGCACGTGCAGCTCGGCGGCGCTGAACGCCATGCCGCCGCAGGATCCGTAGGGCGTGGGCATGGGCCGAAGATACGCGCTAATCGGACAAAATCCCCTCAGGAGGGGCGAGTGCGGCGCGGCGCGGATCCGCGCGCGCCTGGCCTCAGCCGGTCTCCTCAGCCGGTCTCCTTGACCGCCCGCAGGAAGTCCGCCCAGGCGGCCTGGGTCGTGGCCAGAACCAGGTGGGCGGGGTCGACCCGGTCGGCGACCTTGACGAGGGCTCCGGGGGTGACGGCGACGTAGACGCAGGCGTCGCCGGCGCCGCAGAACGAGGACTTCCGCCACGCGGGCTGAGTGGTCATGGTGTCTCCTCCGGGCACGGTGGCCGGTGATTGCGGTCAAGGGACGGTAACTCCCCAGCCGGTCCGTACCGGCGACTTTCACGCAATTCGGCGTTTCGCCGCCTCGTCCCGGGGGTGCGGGTGGTAAACGCCACAGCCGCCCCGGGCGGGTCGGCGGGGCCGGTCCGGGCCCCGCCGGGGCGGCGTCAGATGCGGGCCGCGAAGGCCGCGACGGCGTCGTGCACGTCGGCTTCGGTCCAGGACAGGCCCGGCTCCGTGACCTCCAGCTCGGTGACCGCGAGGCCCGGCGGCCCCCCGGCCGACCAGCGGCGGAAGAGGACCGTGCCCGTCTCCTCCGCCTGCCGCAGGCCCGCGTCCGTCAGCCGGTCCGGGTCGTGGGGCAGCCACACCTGGAACTGGTGGGTGTGCGGTTCCCCGGGGTGGACGCGCGACCACGGGACGCCGGACTTCGCCAGGGCCTCGCGCAGCGCCCCGGCCACCATCCGCGCCTGGGCCACGTACGACGGCAGCCGCGGCAGCTCCCGCTCCAGGCCGGCCAGCGCGGACAGGGCCTGCGGGAACTGCCGGAAGATCCGGCCGCCGTAGCGGTGGCGCCAGACCCTGGCCTCCTCCACGAACTCCCGCGTCCCGGCCAGGGCCGCCCCGCTCAGGCCGCCCAGCGACTTGTAGAACGAGACGTACACGGAGTCCGCGAGCCCGGCGATCTCCGGCAGCGGACGGCCGAAGTGCACGGTGGACTCCCACAGCCGGGCCCCGTCGAAGTGGATCGCCGCCTCCCGTTCGCGACCCGCCTCCACCAGCGCCTCCAGCTCCTCCCAGGAGGGCAGCATGAATCCCGCCTCGCGCAGCGGCAGCTCCAGCATCAGCGTGCCGAAGGGCTCCGCGACGGACGCGACCTCGTCCGCGGTCGGCTGGCGCGCCTCGGTCGTCGGGTGGACGACCCGCAGCCCGGAGACCGTCGACAGGGCGTCGCCCTCCCACATCTCCGGATGGCTCATCGGGTGCAGCGCCACCACCGGGTTCCCGGTCCGGCCCGCCCAGCAGCGCAGGGCGATCTGCTGCGCCATCGTGCCGCTGGGGAAGAACGCCGCGTCCTGTGTCCCGAGCAGCTCCGCGACCCGCCGCTCCAGCTCCTCCACGATCCCGTCGCCGTAGACGTCGGCGGGTGCGTCCATGTCGTACGGGGCTTCGGCGAGCCGCGCCAGTGCCGCGCCGAGCGTGGCCTCGCGCGGGCCGCGCGTCAGCGTCCGCCGCGCCGCCCGCCATGCCGCCACAAGCCGCTCGTCGCGGTCCGTCTCCTCGTTCACGTCGCTCATGACCGCTGATCCTCGCTCCTCGTCCCCGACCGGCCAAGGGGGTGTCGTCGAAGTGGCGTCGGCCGCCCGTGAGGGCGGGGGTGGCGGGGTCCGGTGCGTGCGCTCGCAAGGCGCAGGAGGGAGTCGACGCGGGCGTCGGCGACCGACGACGACGCGGCGAGCGTGCGTGCCGGACCCCGCCCCCCGGACGGGACTTCGACGACACCCCCTAGACCCCCACGGGCTAGCATGGCGGCGTATCGTCCGGTACCCCCGCGGACTGGAACGGAAGGCATTCCCCGCGTGAATCACTCACAGCAGCCACGCCCTGCCCGGCTCGCCGTCGGCGTCGTCGGGGCGGGCCGCGTCGGCCCGGCGCTGGCCCGTGCGCTCCAGCAGGCGGGCCACCGGCCCGTCGCCGTGTCGGGCGTGTCCGACGCGTCCGTGCGCCGCGCCGCGCGGATGCTGCCCGACGTGCCGCTGGTGCCGCCCGCGCAGGTGCTGGAGCTGGCCGACCTGGTCCTGCTGACCGTCCCCGACGACGCGCTGCCGTCGCTGGTGGAAGGGCTGGCGGAGACCGGCGCGGTCCGGCCCGGCCAGCTCCTCGTGCACACCTCCGGCCGGTACGGGACCGCCGTACTCGACCCGGCGCGCCGGGCGGGCGCCCTGCCACTGGCGCTGCACCCCGCGATGACCTTCACCGGTACCGAGGTCGACGTACAGCGGCTGGCCGGCTGCTCCTTCGGCGTCACCGCCCCCGACGAGCTGCGGCTGGCCGCCGAGGCCCTGGTCATCGAGATGGGCGGGGAGCCCGAGTGGATCGCGGAGGAGAACCGGGCGCTCTACCACGCGGCCCTGGCCCTCGGTGCGAACCACCTGGTCACGCTGGTCGCCCAGTCCCTGGAGCTGCTGCGCAAGGCCGGGGTCGGGCACCCCGACCGGATGCTCGGCCCGCTGCTCGGGGCGGCCCTCGACAACGCCCTGCGCTCCGGGGACGCGGCCCTGACCGGGCCGGTGGCCCGCGGTGACGCCGGGACGGTCGCCGCACACGTGTCGGAGCTGCGCCGGCACGCGCCGGGCACGGTCGCCGGATACCTGGCGATGGCCCGCACCACCGCCGACCGGGCCCTCGCGCACGGTCTGCTCAAGCCCGAACTCGCCGAGGACCTGCTCGGCGTACTCGCCGACACGGACCCTGACGGGGGCGATCAGTGACCGAGCTGCTGCTGCACACCGCCGACGAGCTGCACAAGCTGCCGCGCACCGGGCGGCGGGCCGTGGTGATGACCATGGGCGCCCTGCACGAGGGCCACGCGACCCTCGTCCGGACCGCCCGCGACCTGGTCGGAGCCGAGGGGCAGGTCGTCGTCACCGTCTTCGTCAACCCGCTGCAGTTCGGGGCGGGCGAGGACCTGGACCGCTACCCCCGCACCCTCGACGCGGACCTGGCGGTCGCCGAAGGCGCGGGCGCCGACGCCGTGTTCGCGCCCGCCGTCGAGGAGGTCTACCCGGGCGGGGACCCGCAGGTGCGGATCAGCGCCGGCCCGATGGGCGAGCGCCTCGAAGGGGCCACCCGGCCCGGCCACTTCGACGGGATGCTGACCGTCGTCGCCAAGCTGCTCCACCTGACCCGCCCCGACCTGGCGCTCTACGGCCAGAAGGACGCACAGCAACTGGCCCTGATCCGGCGGATGGTGACCGACCTGAACTTCCCCGTCGAGGTGGTCGGCGTACCGACCGTCCGCGAGGAGGACGGGCTGGCGCTGTCGTCCCGCAACCGCTACCTCTCCCCCGCGGACCGGCAGACCGCCCTGGCGCTGTCCCGGGCCCTGTTCGCCGGCCGCGACCGGCTCGCCGCGCAGGCCGCGCTGCGGGCCCGCGCCGAGGCCGCCCCGGCCAGCGACGAGCGGGCCACCGCCCTGGCCCGGCTCGGCGAGATCCGCGCCTCGGCCGACGCGCACGCCGTCTCGGCGGCCTGCACGGGCCTGCCGGACGCGGTACGGTCCGCGGCGGCCCACGTCCTGGCGGACGCGGCCCGTTCGGAGCCGCCGCTCGTGCTGGACTACCTGGCGCTGGTGGACCCGAAGGACTTCACCGAGGCCGGTCCCGACTTCACCGGGCAGGCCGTCCTGGCCGTCGCCGCGAAGGTGGGCACGACCCGGCTGATCGACAACATCCCATTGGAATTCGGAGCACACTCGTGAGCACCCCTGGCAGAGGCCCCGCCGGCAGCACGGGCATACGGCTGCACGCGCCGGCGCCCGGCTGGTCCCTGGACGCCGACGTCGTGGTCGTCGGCTCCGGCGTGGCCGGCCTGACCGCCGCGCTGCGCTGCGCGGCCGCGGGCCGCCGTACCGTCGTGGTCACCAAGGCCCGGCTCGACGACGGCTCCACCCGCTGGGCCCAGGGCGGCATCGCCGCGGCCCTCGGCGAGGGCGACAGCCCCGAGCAGCACCTCGACGACACCCTGGTCGCGGGCGCCGGCCTGTGCGACGAGGAGGCCGTACGGCTGCTCGTCACCGAAGGCCCCGACGCGGTACGGCGGTTGATCGACACCGGTGCGGTCTTCGACACCTCCTTGGAAACCGGCGAGATCGAACTGACCCGGGAGGGCGGCCACCACCGCCGGCGGATCGCGCACGCGGGCGGCGACGCCACCGGCGCCGAGATCTCCCGGGCGCTGGTCGAGGCCGTGCACGCCGCGGGCATAGAGACCGTGGAGAACGCGCTCGTACTGGACCTCCTCCAGGACGCGCAGGGCCGTACGGCGGGTGTCACGCTGCACGTCATGGGCGAGGGGCAGCACGACGGCGTCGGCGCCGTCCACGCCCCGGCCGTGATCCTGGCGACCGGCGGCATGGGCCAGGTCTTCTCCGCGACGACGAACCCGTCGGTGTCCACCGGTGACGGCGTGGCGCTGGCGCTGCGCGCCGGGGCGGAGGTCTCCGACCTGGAGTTCGTGCAGTTCCACCCGACGGTGCTGTTCCTCGGCCCGGACGCCGAGGGGCAGCAGCCGCTGGTGTCGGAGGCGGTGCGGGGCGAGGGCGCGTACCTCGTCGACGCCGACGGCGTCCGCTTCATGGTGGGCCAGCACGAGCTCGCCGAACTGGCCCCGCGCGACATCGTCGCCAAGGGCATCATGCGCCGCATGCAGGAGCAGGGCGCGCGGCACATGTACCTCGACGCCCGGCACTTCGGCGCCGAGATGTGGGAGCAGCGCTTCCCGACGATCCTGGCCGCCTGCCGCTCGCACGGCATCGACCCGGTGACCGAGCCGATCCCGGTGGCGCCCGCCGCGCACTACGCCTCCGGCGGCGTCCGCACCGACCTGCACGGGCGTACGACCGTCCCCGGCCTGTACGCCTGCGGCGAGGTCGCCTGCACGGGCGTGCACGGCGCGAACCGGCTCGCCTCCAACTCCCTGCTGGAGGGCCTGGTCTTCGCCGAGCGGATCGCCGAGGACATCTCCGCGCAGGAGTACGGCGGGGGCGGCCCGGGCGTGCCGGTTCCCTCGACCGGTCCGCTGCAGCCCGCGGGGGCCCGGTACGAGGTCCAGCGGATCATGACGGACGGCGCGGGCGTGCTGCGCTCCGCCGCGTCGCTGGCCGCGGCGGCGGAGGCCCTGGAGGGGCTGTACGCCACCGCCCTGAACGAACTCGAAGCGCACGGCAAGACCGCCGAGCCGGGCGTGGACACGTGGGAGGCCACGAACCTGCTGTGCGTGGCGCGGGTCCTGGTCGCCGCCGCGCAGCGGCGCGAGGAGACCCGCGGCTGCCACTGGCGCGAGGACCACCCCGACCGGGACGATGCGCGGTGGCGCCGCCACCTGGTGGTCCGGCTCTCGGCCACCGAGAAGCGGGCCCTGGTCGTCGTACCCACCGACTCCGCGGACTTCCCGTCCGTGCACCCCCTGAGCACCCCGAGCCTGGAGCAGTGACCGTGAGCACCCCCGAACTTCCCCTCATCGACCAGAACGACGGCGGCTGCGGCGACGACTGCGCCTGCGGCGACGGCGAGGAGAGCGGCCTCGACCCGGCGCTGGCCCAGCTGCTCGCGGACGCGGGCCTGGACCCGATCGAGGTCGAGGACATCGCCCACATGGCGCTCTCCGAGGACCTCGACGGCGGCGTGGACGTCACCACCGTGGCGACGGTCCCCGAGGACGCCGAGGCCGTCGCCGACTTCGTCGCCCGCGAGGACGGCGTCGTGGCGGGGCTGCGCATCGCCGAGGCGGTGTTCTCCGTGGTGTGCACGGAGGCCTTCGAGGTGGAGCGGCACGCGGAGGACGGCGACAGCGTCAAGGCCGGCGAGCTGCTGCTGTCGGTCCGCGCCCGTACCCGCGACCTGCTGACGGCCGAGCGCAGCGCGCTGAACATCCTGTGCCGCCTCTCGGGCATCGCGACGGCCACCCGCCGCTGGGCGGACGTGCTGGAGGGCACGAAGGCCAGGGTCCGCGACACCCGCAAGACCACGCCGGGCCTGCGCTCGCTGGAGAAGTACGCGGTCCGCTGCGGCGGCGGCGTCAACCACCGCATGTCGCTGTCGGACGCAGCGCTGGTGAAGGACAACCACGTGGTCGCCGCGGGCGGTGTCGCGCAGGCGTTCAACGCGGTGCGCGAGGCCTTCCCGGAGGTCCCGATCGAGGTCGAGGTCGACACGATGCACCAGGTCCGCGAGGTTCTTGACGCGGGCGCCGACCTGATCCTGCTGGACAACTTCACCGTCCCGGAGACCGAGGAGGCCGTCACGCTGGTGGCCGGCCGCGCGGTGCTGGAGTCCTCGGGCCGGCTGACCCTGGACACCGCCCGGGCGTACGCGGAGACCGGCGTGGACTACCTGGCGGTCGGCGGTCTGACGCACTCCTCGCCGATCCTGGACATCGGCCTCGATCTGCGCGAGGCGGTGTAACCGGTGCTCCTCACCATCGACGTAGGCAACACCCACACGGTCCTGGGCCTGTTCGACGGTGACGAGATCGTCGAGCACTGGCGGATCTCGACCGACCCGCGGCGCACGGCCGACGAGATGGCCGTGCTGATGCAGGGCCTGATGGGCATGCACCCGATGCTCGGCAGCGAGCTCGGGGACGGGATCCACGGCATCGCGATCTGCTCGACGGTGCCGTCGGTCCTGCACGAGCTGCGCGAGGTCACCCGCCGCTACTACGGCGACGTGCCGGCGGTGCTGGTGGAGCCCGGCATCAAGACGGGCGTGCCGATCCTGATGGACAACCCGAAGGAGGTCGGCGCGGACCGCATCATCAACGCGGTCGCGGCGGTCGAGCTCTACGGCGGCCCGGCGATCGTGGTCGACTTCGGTACGGCTACCACCTTCGACGCGGTGTCCGCGCGGGGCGAGTACGTGGGCGGGGTGATCTCGCCGGGCATAGAGATCTCGATGGAGGCGCTCGGCGTGCGCGGCGCGCAGCTGCGCAAGATCGAGCTGGCCCGGCCGCGCCACGTGATCGGCAAGTCGACGGTCGAGGCGATGCAGTCGGGCGTGATCTACGGTTTCGCGGGCCAGGTCGACGGGGTCGTGGCCCGGATGGCCAAGGAGCTGGCGGGCCCGCACGGCGACCCGGACGACGTCCGTGTCATCGCCACGGGCGGTCTGGCGCCGATGGTGCTGGGCGAGGCGTCGGTGATCGACGACCACGAGCCGTGGCTGACCCTGATCGGCCTGCGCCTGGTGTACCAGCGCAACGCGCCGAACTTCGAGTAGGCGGACCGGGCGGGCGGCGTCCCGCCGGCCGCGGTCCGGGTCCCTCCCGTCCGGAGCGGCCCGGGCCGCCCGGCCGTGGTCCCGGCCTCGGTGCCGTGCCTCAGCACGGGTGGGGGCGGGTCAGGAGGCGGCGGAGGGCGGCTCTCCAGGGGTGGCTGGCTTCGCCGCCGTCCAGGACGGCGCGGAACTGCTGGTAGGAGCGGGCGGCGCGGAGCACGGCCATGTCGTCCCGGCCGGGCGGCGGGGGCATCGGGGTGGCGTGCTGGGACGCGCGGTAGGTGTCGATGAGGTACTGCGATGTCGCTGTCATGCATCCACCCTCACCCCGTCGGCCCCGTCCCGCACGACGGTTGACGTACCCCGTCAAACGTCCCCGGCCGCAGGCCGCCCCCGGCGCCCGCGACCACCCGTACGGCCGCCGGGCCGGGGCCCGCGCGGCCACCCGTACGGCGGCGGCCGGAGGGCCGCGCGGACGTCCATGACGTGCGGGAACGGACAGAATGGCCCGATGAGCGTCACCATCGACATCGCCGGGCTCCCCAGCGAGCGGATCACCTTCGCGCCCTCCCCGCTCGCGGAGCTCTGCATGGCCCTGCACGCGCTCTCGCAGCCGGGGCACCATCCGCGGCTGGCCTCCTGGACCACCGCCACCTCGGCCTCGCTCGATCCGTGTCTCGCGGACCGGCTGCTGGAGGCCGAGTTCCTGTGGCGCAGCTCCTTCTCCGACATCTTCATGCCCTTCGCCGGGATCCCCGGCGGGAGCGGGCGGCCCGCGCCGACGCTGGCCGGGGAGCTGGACGTACTGGACCGGCTGGACGACGAGCGGTTCGTGGGGGCGGCCCTGGAGCACTGCCGGCCGGCGCTCTACAACGAGGGCGGCGGGGCCTCGCCACTGAAGGACCCCGCGGCCCGGGCCCGGGCGCTGGAGGCGGCGGCCGCGCGCGGCCCGCGCCGGCTGGACTTCTCCGTGCGGCTGCTGGACGAGCCGGCGGCCGTACGGGTGTGGCTGCGGCGGCTCCTGGAGGACTGCGACGAGGCGTTCTTCGCCGAGACGTGGAAGCGCCTGGAGCCCGGGCAGAGCGCCGACGCCCGGCACAAGTCCGAGCTGCTGCGCCGCAAGGGCCTGCCGGCCGCGCTGAAGGACGTGTCGGCGGCCCTGAGCGTCGACGAGGGGCTCACCACCGTCACCGCCGACAAGATGGTCCACGGGGCGACGACGGCCACCGATCCGCGAATAGGCAGCGGCCTCGTCTTCGTGCCGACCGACTTCGGCCGGCCGCATCTGATGGTGCTGCACGCACCGGACTGGCGGCCGGTGGTCCACTATCCGCTCGGCACCCCCGCACCGGCCCCCGGGCCGGGCTCGGTGGAGCTGCTCCAGCGGCGGATGGAGGCACTGGCGCACCCGATGCGGATGATGCTGTGCCGGAGTCTGGCCCGGGCCCCGTACACGACCAGCGAGCTGGCGAACGTGCACGGGATCACCGCGCCGGAGGTGTCGCGGCATCTGGCCGTCCTGAAAAGGGCCGGTCTGATGCATACACGCAGGCAAGGTCGTTATGCCCAGCACGAGTTGGATCTGGCTGCCGTCGCCCGTATCGGCACCGACTTCATCGAGGGCATCCTCCGCTAGGACCAACGGACGTGCGATTGGCTGGATTTGACCGGCCCAGAGTCACCGATATACGGAATTCATAAACCGAAATCAGCGAAAACTCTGGCCATGATGGCCGCTTGCTGTCTAACGTGCGCTCACTGTTCCCCCGTGTACCGCGCACCGCATCCAGGGGCTCGGCCCGTCGCGTCCGCCGCGCCGCGCCCTGCTCCGCCCCGTCGTGCCCAGTTCCGCCTGCCCTGCTCGCCTTTGTCGTGGAAGGACCTCCATGCCCTCACGCCGTATAGCCGCAGCAACCGCCGCCCTGGCAGCCGCGGCCCTCGTCTCGCCCCTGCTGCTCGCCGGACCGGCCGGCGCCACCAGCCCGCAGAGCGACGCCGCCCGCGGCGACGCGCTGGCCCGCAAACTGGTCAAGGACGCGACCGGCAAGGGAGCCTTCAACCACCTCAAGGTCCTGCAGTCGATCGCCGACTACAACAACGGCAACCGGGCGGCCGGCTCGAAGGGCCACGAGCAGTCGGCCAAGTACGTCGAGGCCGTGATGAAGGCGGCCGGCTACAAGGTCACCCGCAACGAGTTCGACTTCGTCTTCGTCGAGACCGTCGAAGAGAAGCTGACGGTGAACGGTGCGAGCGGGCGCGACGTCCCGATCCACCTGATGACCTACACGGCGAACTCCCCGGAGGGCGGTGTGACGGCCCCCGTCGCCGTCGCCCCGGTCGACGCGGACGGCACCAACGGCTGCGAGCCGGGCGACTTCGCCGCCGGCGCCTTCACCGGGAAGATCGCCCTGGTCAAGCGCGGCGGCTGCACCTTCGCGGTCAAGCAGGAGAACGCGGCCGCGGCCGGCGCGGTCGGCGCGGTGATCTACAACAACACCGCGGGCGCCCTCAACGGCACCATAGGGGACCCCGCCGCGGGCAAGGTCCCCACGGGCGGCATCAGCCAGGAGGACGGCGAGAAGCTCGCCGCCGAGGCGGCCGCCGGCCCGGTCGAGGTCACCCTCGACATCCGCGAGCTGCGCGAGAACCGCAAGACCTTCAACGTCATCGCCGAGACCAAGGGCGGCGACGAGGACAACACCGTCTTCCTCGGCGCGCACCTCGACTCGGTCGCGGCCGGCCCGGGCATCAACGACAACGGCTCCGGCTCGGCGGGCATCCTCCAGGTCGCCCAGCGCCTCGCGAGCGAGCAGAAGAAGGTCAAGAACAAGGTCAAGTTCGCCTGGTGGTCGGCGGAGGAGTTCGGCCTGCTCGGCTCCGAGGCGTACGTCGCCGGCCTGACGGACGCGCAGAAGAAGCAGATCAGGCTCTACCTGAACTTCGACATGATCGGCTCGCCGAACGCCGCGTACTTCGTCTACGACGGCGACGACTCCGACGGCGTCGGCGCGGGCCCCGGCCCGGAGGGCTCGGCCCAGCTGGAGAAGGGGATCACCGACTTCCTCGACTCGAAGAAGATCCCGCACGCGGGCACGGACTTCTCCGGCCGCTCGGACTACGGCCCGTTCATCGAGGTCGGCATCCCGTCCGGCGGTACCTTCACCGGCGCCGAGGGCATCAAGACGCCCGAGGAGGCCGCGAAGTTCGGCGGCCAGGCCGGTGTCGCCTACGACGTGAACTACCACGGCAAGGGTGACGACATCACCAACATCGACCACAAGGCGCTCGACATCAACGTCGACGTCATCGCGGACGCGGTCGGCCACTACGCCCACGACCTCGCCCCGCTGTCGAAGCCGGTCGTGTCGCAGCCGACCCCGGGCGGCAGCGGCGGTGGCGGCGGCCTCCACACGGGCCACGACGAGGTCACGCAGTAGTCGCACAGCCGGCACAGCGCACAGCCGCGCAGCCGCAGACAGACCGTCGGCCGAGGGGGCCGGGATCCCGTACACGGGGTCCCGGCCCCCTCGGCGCGTTGTCTGGATCGCCCGGGTACGACCGGTACGCGGACGAGCCTCCGCCTTGCGAGGCACCGCATCCGACACGCGCGCCGATCCGCCAGGGATCGCGGGACAGACCTTAGGGCCTGTATCGAGTTGCCCCGCGGCGTCGCGACGCCCGGCACGCACCCTCGGCGCACGCACCGAACGCCGCTCCTTGCTCCACGGGGCAACTCGATACAGACCTAGCGGGCGCTCCGCGACCACCTCGTGGTGACGTACGTGATCGCCTCGGCGGCGGTGTCCAGGCGGCGGGAGCCGGAGCGGGCGGTCCGGCTCAGTTCCACGTGCAGGAAGCGGGTCCCCTGCCGGGCGGCGAGCCGGCCCTGCTCGTTGGTGCGGCCCGCCAGCCTGCACGCGGCGGTCCATGCCCGGCACACCTCGACGTCCCGGGCGGCCAGCCGGTCGGCGAGCCGTTCCGCGTCCTCGACCGCCCGGCTCCCCGCTCCGGTGGAGACGACGGAGTCGCTGCCGGGGACGGAGTCGTCGGCGAAGCCGTGCAGCTGGATGCCCGGCAGGCCGCGCCTGGTGAGCTCGGCGACCACGGCGTGGAAGACCGAGTCGGTGCGGTGCGCCATGTCGGCCGGCTTCCCCTCGGCCCCGCCGTCCGCCTCGCCCCCGCCGTCCGCCTCGTCTTCCGCGCTTTCCTCGTCTCCCGTGTCGGCCGTGCCTGAGGCGGTCGCCGCCCCACCCGCCGTACGGTGGGCCCCCGCCATGACCATGACCCCGCCGGGGGCGCCGCGTAGGACCCTGGCCCCGAGCCGCTCGGTCCCCTGGTCGGCGACCGGGTGCGGGACCTGGACCGACCAGCGGGGAGGGGCGTCCAGGTCGACGTAGACGCGGCCCCAGCCCCGGTTGGCGGATCCGGGCCGGCCCGCCGCGTCGGAGACCTCCGCGAAGCGGCGTCCGCCGACGGTGTCGGTGAAGGTGTCGAGCCGGTAGTCGACCTCGGCCAGCCGACGGCGCGCCTCGTCGACATTCCCGTCGAAAAGGTCTGAAACACCCTCTACGACGATCGATTTCTCGGCCTGCGTGGGCGGCCGATAACCGCCGGTCACGCCGAACTGCCCGGCAAAGCGGGTGACGCGGCTCAGTAGATCTATGTCCTCCGCCACAGGGGAAGCGGAAGGAGAGGCTCCGTTTTCGACCGAATTGGTGGGACCAAAAGCGGCGTAAGCCATCAGCGACATGATCACGCCGCACATGATCACGCCGATGGCCGCACCCTGTGTGAATTTCACAGTTTTCACTGGCTGAAAATAGCCGAGTGAAAATCGCCCCTCCCCGTCCGGCCCCCGCCCTGACCCGCGCGGTGCTCCTCGCCCTCCCGCTGAGCCTCGCGCTCGCGGGGTGCGGCCTCCTCGGCATACCGCAGGAGAAGGAGCCGTCGGGCGACGGGGCGGGCGCAGGCGCCAAGGGTACGGGCCGCTCCTTCACCGTCGCCGCCGCGGGCGACATCCTCATCCACCCGCAGCTGACCGACCAGGCGGCCCGGGACGCCAAGGCCGCCGGGCACACCGGCTACGACTTCGACCGGATCATGGCCGGGGTCAAACCGGTCATCAGCAAGGCCGACCTCGGCATCTGTCACATGGAGCCGGTCCTGGGCAAGCCGAACGGCCCCTTCCAGACCTACCCCGACTTCCTCGTCCCGCCGCAGATCGCCAAGACGATCAAGAACACCGGGTACGACACCTGCTCGACGGCGTCGAACCACACCCTCGACCACGGACCGGACGGCGTCTTCCGCACCCTGGACACACTCGACCGCGAGGGCCTGAAGCACACCGGGTCCGCCCGCAGCCAGGAGGAGCGCGACACCCCGCTGATCCTGGACGTCAAGGGCGTCAAGGTCGGCCAGATCTCCTTCGCGTTCGGCTTCAACGGGCGCGAGGTCCCCAAGGACAAGCCCTGGCTGGCCAACCTCACCAGCTTCAAGGCCATCGCCGCGGCCGAGAAGAAGGCCCGCGCGGCCGGCGCCGAGGTCGTGATCCTCTCCATCCACTGGGGCCGCGAACACCAGCCGAACCCGAGCAACCCGCAGCTGGAACTGGCCCGCCGGATCGCCGAGAAGACCGGGATCAACCTGGTCATAGGCCACCACGCCCACGTCGTGCAGCCGATGGAGAAGGTCGGCGGCACCTGGGTCGCCTACGGGCTCGGCAACCAGCTCGCCCGCCACGACGTGCCCAGCGGTCTGACCGAGGAGGGCGCCATCGGCTGGTTCGAGTTCAGCGAGAAGAACGGCACGTGGGACGTCCAGGCCCGCTTCGTACCCACCTTCACCGACATCCCGCCCGACCCCGAGAGCACCCCGGGATCGGAGCTGCCCGGCGCGAACACCCAGCCGGTGCGCGACCACCGCCTGGTCGACGTCGTGGAAGCCCTCGGCAAGGACGGCGGCCTGCTGCCGGAACAGCGCGCCCGCTACCGACTGGCCTTCGAACGCACCCAGGGCACCATGCTCAACCGCGGCGCCGGCAAGGACGGGCTGCGCCCGCTGCGGGGGCTGCCCGGGTGACCCCGCGTACAGCAGCCCGCGAGGACACCGCCTCCCCGCTCCCCCAGCCGTCCCAGGAAGGACAACCAGCCGTGGCCGCACCCCGCAGCCGGCGGCGGCACAAAGCCGGCCGCAGGGCCGACATGTCGCTGCTCGGCGGCATCAGGCCGCCGATCACCGTGCTCGCGGTACTGCTGCTCGCCCTGGCGGGATTCACCGCGGTGACCCTGGGCAACGTCCGCGAGGGCCGGCTGCCCGCCGCCGTGCTCACCTCCCAGCAGCACTTCGCGGAGGACGGCGCGATCGCGCTGCGCGCCTCGCTGGACGAGAGCGTCACCGACCTCGACCGGGCAGCGGCCCTGTTCTCCGCCGGGAAACCGGTGGCCCCGGACGCCGTGCTCGACAAGATCGGCAGCGTCTACCAGAAGTGGCGCGGCACCGCCGTCGTCGAGATCGGCTCGGGCCGGCTGCTGGCCGCCCGCGGCGAGAACCTGCCCCTGACCGCGATCGACCGCACCCGGCTCGCCGACGAGGGCGGCCTGGCCCCCCGCATGGTCAAACTGTCCAACGGCGAGACCCGGCTGCTCACCCTCTCCCTGCTGTCGTGGAACGGCCAGCCCCAGCAGTTGCTGGTCGCCTCCAGCAGCCTGCGCTTCCCCGGTATCAGCCTCGGCAACTTCCGGGCCATCGCCGTCGTCGGCTCCGACGGCACGGTGCTCAGCAACGACGGCATCCCCGAGCCCGAGATGGTCCTCACCGACCTCCAGCGCGCCGACGTCAAACGCGACACCAAGCAGCTGCGCTCCTTCGCCAGGACCGCCGCCAAGCGGGCCAAAGCCAACCCGCTGACCACGAAGGAGCCCGGCTCCGGCGGCTTCCCCGGCGTCAGCGGCAGCCTCACGGGAGGCGAATGGGGCGGTGAACGCGCCGCCGCCGGCTACGCCCGCCTCGCCGGACCCGAGCCGGGCGTCGGCACCAGCGCCACCAGCCTGGAACTGACCGTCGTCGCCATGGTCAACGTCGCGCAGAACCCGGCCCGCACCTCCGACGCCGTCGCCGGGCTGGCCCTGGCCGGCGCCCTGCTGCTCGTCGGCGCCCTGGTCGTCGCCCTGCTCGTCACCACCGTGCAGCGGCCGCTGATCACCCTGTTCCTGGAGAGCCGGCGGCTTACCCGCGGCGACCTGACCCGCCCGGTGTCCGTCCCCCGCGGGAGCGAGGCGGCCCGGATCGGCACCGCACTGGAGCGGCTGCGCACCCAGCTGCTGGACCAGGACACCGCCCAGCCGCCCGCCCCCGCCGGCAAGCGGAAGCGCCGTACGGGCGCCCGTACCCTCCTCGCCCTGTGCGCGGTCCTGCTCCTGGCCTGGTGCGTGCCGCTGGGCCTGCTGGTCAACCGGGCCGGCGCGGACGTCGTCGTACCGCAACAGCTGGTCAACGACCAGCGCGAGCGCACCGACACCCTCAACGACCGCATCCGGCGCGCCCTCAACGAGGGCCAGGCCGACCTGCAGTCCGTCGCCTCGCTGATGGGCGACGACACCACCCCGCAGCACATGACCACCGTCCTGGAGCGCACCGCCCGGGAGCACGTCCGCTACGACTCCCTCTACGTGCTCGACGCCACCGGCACGGTCCTCGCCCAGGCCGGAGGCACACCGCAGGCCACCGGCGCCGACGGCCCCCGCAAGGAGCCGATCGCGCTCCACGACGGCGGCAAGAAGCCGGTCGTCGTCGCGACCGCCCAGCTCCCGGGCCAGAGCGGCTCGGCGGTCGTGGGCGAGCTGCGCATCGACTTCCTCAACTCGCTGCTCAAGCGGCCGGGCCTGGGGGAGATCCGGGTGGTCGACTCCGAGCACCGGGTCATCGCCTCCAACAGCGGCTACCGCGCCTTCCAGAAGCTCGGCGACGAACGACTCGACGCCCTGGTCGCGGGCTCCGCCCTCAAGGTCGGCATGGCCCCGCGCCCCGGCAGCGTCCTGTACCGCAGCGGCGGCGACCACGTCATCGCGGCAGCCGCGCCGTTCGTGGGCGGCGGCGCCGCCAAGCCCCTGGACTGGACCGTGGTCAGCTGGCAGTCCGCCAAGGGCCTGGCCATCCACGAGTACAGCCTGCAGAACCGCACCGTGCTCGCCGGCCTGCTCGGCCTCGCGGTCGGCGCGGCCTGCCTGGGCTGGCTCCGGATCATCGTGGTCACCCCGCTGCGCGAACTCGCCGGGCGCGCCGAGGCGCTCGCCGACGGCGACCGGCGCACGGTCCTGTACCCGCGCCACCACGACGAGGTGGGCGCCGTGACACGGAGCCTGGAGATCATCCGCCAGCAGCTCCAGCAGCAGCGCAAGCAGGCCGGCGGGCGAACGCCCGTACCGGCCGGAAGGAACTGATCCCCCGTGCTCTTCCTCTACTGCGTGCTGCTCGCCTGCTGCGCGATCATGCTCGTCGCGGGCATCGTGGAGCAGCGGCGGCACTTCGCCAGCCTGCACCGCATACCGAACCGGGTGCTGGTCAACGGCATCCGCGGCAAGAGCTCCATCACCCGGCTGTGCGCGGGGGCGCTGCGCGGCGGCGGCCTGACCACGGTCGCCAAGACCACCGGCACCGCGGCCCGGTTCATCCACCCGGACGCCACCGAGGAGCCCGTCTACCGCAAGTTCGGCATCGCCAACGTCGTGGAGCAGATCGGCATCGTGCGGCGCGCCTCCGCCTACCGTCCGGACGCGCTCGTCATGGAGTGCATGGCGGTCATGCCGGCACTCCAGGAGATCAACCAGTCCAAGCTGATCCAGTCGACCATCGGCGTCCTGTGCAACGTCCGCGAGGACCACGTCGCCGAGATGGGCCCGACCCTCGACGACATCGCGCGCTCCCTGTCCCGGTCGATGCCGTACGGCGGGATCTGCGTCACCGCCGAGAAGGAGCGCTTCGACGTCCTGAAGGAGGAGGCCGACGCCCGGGGCTGCCGGCTGCTGTACGCCGACCCCGACACGGTCAGCGACGAGGAGCTGCGCGGCTTCAGCTGGTTCACCTTCAAGGAGAACGTCGCCATCGCGCTCCTGGTCGCCGAACTCCTCGGCGTCGACCGGGAGACCGCCCTGCGCGGGATGTACGAGGCCCCGCCGGACCCGGGTGTGCTCTCGGTCGAGCGGTACCTGGCCCCTGGCGGGAAGCGGCTGCGGTTCGCCAACGTCTTCGCGGCGAACGACCCCGAGTCGACGCTGATGAACATCAACCAGCTGCTGGACCTCGGCGCGGTGGACCGCCCGCTGAGCGTGGTGATCAACTGCCGGCCGGACCGGGTCGAGCGCAACGGCCAGATGGGTGCGATCATCCCCGAGCTGCGGCCGGACAAGGTCTTCGTGATCGGCCACCCCGCCAAGAGCGCCATCGACGCGATCCCGGCGGAGTGGCGCGACCGCGCCGTCGACCTCGGCGGCGACCACCGCGACGGCGAGGAGTTCATGCGGGAGCTGCTGGGGCACCTCGGCCCCAGCTCCTCGCTCGTCGCCATCGGCAACATCCACGGGCAGGGCGAGGTGCTGCTGGAGCACCTCGCCGAGCTGCCGGCGGACGAGACGTCCGACTCCGATGACGCAGACCGTACGCCAGACGCCGCCCCGGCGGCCCGGACCGACCGGCCCGTCCCCCCGTACGCGGGGGCCGCGTACGGCCAGGACCCCTACACGCAGCGCCCGCACGGGCAGAGCCCGTCCCCACAGGTCCCGGACGCGCGGATCCCGCAGGCGCGGAGCCCGTACGGGCAGGACCCGTACGACCGGGCCCCGGGCGGGCAGGACCCGTACCCGAACAGCCCGTACCCGCGGGACGCGTACCCGCAGGGCCCCGCTCCCGACCCGCACGGCATCCGCGCCGCCACGCCCGTACCGGCCTGGCCGCAGCAACACCAGCCGCGGCCGCAGATCCACCCGAGCCCCCCACAGGGGCAACGGCACACCCCAGGAGAACCCCGTTGATCCCCGCCGTCCTCACCCCCGAGATCGCCGCGATCGGCATAGCCCTGGGTCTGCTGTTCTCCCTCGTCTGCTACCTGACGACCAACCTCTCCCCCGGCGGGATGATCACCCCGGGCTGGCTCGCGCTGACCCTCCTGGAGGACCTTCAGCGAGCCGCCCTCGTGGTCGGCGTGACCGTCGCGACGTACGCGCTGACGCTGGTCGTGCAGCGCTTCGTGATCCTCTACGGCAAGCGGCTGTTCGCGGCCGTCGTGCTGCTCGGCGTCCTGCTCCAGGCCACCGTGGTGATCGTGCTCCAGATGGAGTTCCCCCTCCTCTACGCCAACCAGACCCTCGGCTTCATCGTGCCCGGCCTGATCGGCTACCAGCTGGTCCGCCAGCCGAAGGGGGCCACCCTGCTCGCCACCGGCAGCACCACGCTCATGACCTACGTCGTCCTGACCGCCGGCATCCTGCTCGGCGTCATGCCGGCCGCCTAGCCCCCCCAACCGCCCCGGAGCCCCCCGCATGACCGCCAAGCCGAAGAGCCGCACCCGTTCCGCACTGCACGCGGCCACACTGATCGCCCTGCTCGCGGGCAGCGGCTACCTCACCTACACGCTCCGCGCGCAGGAGCAGGCCAAGGCACCCGCCGTCCAGGTCGTCGACGGACACGTCACGGCCGGCTCGGGCGAGGCGGGCGCCCAGAAGTGGGAACGCCTCTCCAGCCCCGACCGGTCGGTGGTCCGCGACGGCAGCGGACAGGTGCTGGCCACCTTCACCGACGGAGCCCGCACGGCCACGCTCACCGGGCCCAGCCGCACCTTCACCGAACCGGCCAACACCACCACACGGGTCGTGACCGAGAACTGGGTGCGCCTCATGCCGGAGCCGTGGAAGCAGGGCGCGGAGAACGAGGCCTGGTTCAAGGAGTGGTTCAAGAAGTACTTCGGCAGCCAGGAGGACGACATCTTCGCGATGGCCTTCCAGTACGGCGACCAGGCCCCGGTGAAGAAGGACGCCCAGGGCACCTCCTACGCGGGTGACGCCTCCTTCGGGCCGCTCAACCCCAACGGCTCGGCCGGCGACGACCTGCGTCTGGAGCAGTCGGACTTCTACGACTACCTCGGCACGCCGTACACCTTCCGCGACGGCACCAGGAAGCAGCCCCAGGCGGCGCGGTACCGGTCGATGGACTGCTCCGGCTTCGTCCGCACCGTCTTCGGATACCGCGCCCGCTACCCGCTCCTGTCCGGCGACAAGTCCGGCTCCGGTCTGCCGCGGACCGCGAACGGCATGGCCCGCTCCGGCCTGGGCGCCGACGTCCTCCCCCTCAAGGGCGTGGGCGGGCAGGACCGGCCCGTGAACATCGACGTCGTCCAGCCGGGCGACCTGCTGTTCTTCAAGCTCGACGCGCGCACCGGGGACCGCCTCGACCACACGGGCATCTACCTGGGCACGGACACCGACGGCCACAAGATCTTCATCTCCAGCCGGGAGGAGGCCAACGGCCCGACCATCGGCGACAAGGGCGGCACCTCGCGCCTCGACGGCAACGGCTACTACGCGACGACCCTGCGCAGCGCGAAACGGCTCTAGGGGGTGTCGTCGAAGTCCCGTCTGGGTGGCGGGGCCCCCTGGGGGGTGTCCGGCCAGGCCCGTACCGCCACCGGCTGCACCAGCCAGCCGAAGGCGCCCAGGCCGGACCGGGAGGTCAGCTCCGCCGCCTCGCCGGCCGAGGCCAGCGCCCGTACGTAGGCCGCCGGGTCGGAGGACGCCAGGGCCAGCGGGGGCCTGTTCCCGGAGACGCCGAGGGCGGTCAGGGCCTCGCGCTGGGTGAGCAGGACCGCGTCCGGCCCGGCGCAGGAGTCCAGCGCCACATGGGCGGTCACGTCACACGAGCCGTCCGGGACCGGCGCGACCTCCCGGCCGCCCCGGAATCCCGTCAGGGTGCCGTACGGGGGCCGGGCCTGCCGGGTGTGGGCGTAGTCCACCGCCACCGCCAGGCCCCGTTCCAGGGTCGCGGCGGCCGCCGCCCACGCCTCGTCGCGGGTCCGGCCGATCTCCGCGCGGCCGCCGCCCGGCCACCACCGCTCCAGCCAGGCCCGGTCCGCGTCCTCCAGCGGGCCGCCGCGGCTCTCCGTACCGTCCGGCGCGACCAGGACGTAGTGCCCGCCGTCGGCGATGTCCAGGGGGACGTTGTCCAGCCATTCGTTGGCGAACAGCAGCCCGGTCGTGCCCTCCGGCGGCTGCGCCGTCCAGCGGATCCGGGGGTCCAGCCCCGCGGGCCGCTCCGCCCGCTCCACGGCGTACGGGCGCACCCGCGCGGCCGTCTCCGCGTCGAGCGCGGCGAGTACCCCGGTCAGCAGCTCCGCCCGCCCGGCGCCCACGTCGACGAGGTCGAGCTCGCGCGGGTGCCCTAGCTCGGCGTCCACCCACAGCAGCAGCCGGGCCACGGCCCCCGCGTACAGGGCGGAGGCGTGCACGGAGGTACGGAAGTGGCCGGCCGGACCGGGACCGCCGGGGCGCACGTAGAAGCCGCCGGGCCCGTACAGCGCGGCTTCCATCGCGTTGCGCCACCGGATCGCGGCGGGGGGTCCACCAGGAGTGCTCATCACCGAAGGCTATGCTCACCCTCCACCTTGGGGAGTATGTCCCCGGTGCCAGGTTCGGACCTGTGGTTGACTCCAGCACCTATCTCCGTTCCCTACGCTGGGTTACGTGCAGCGCCTCTACGACTTCCTCCGCAGACACCCGACGGGCGTCGACAGCTTCTGGGCTGTGCTCTTCTTCGGGGTCTCGATGCTGAACGTCGTGGGCGAGCCCGACATCAGCCGGCCCCTCAAGATCGTCGCCGTTCCCGTCGTCCTCGCGCTGAGCACGGCCCTGGCCCTGCGCCGCAGGTGGACGCAGGGG
The DNA here is from genome assembly GCF_001941845.1 of Streptomyces sp. TN58. Taxonomy (NCBI): domain Bacteria; kingdom Bacillati; phylum Actinomycetota; class Actinomycetes; order Kitasatosporales; family Streptomycetaceae; genus Streptomyces; species Streptomyces sp. TN58. Next base: position 3,509,681 of record NZ_CP018870.1, read on the forward strand.
ATGTTCTGGCTCACCCTCGGGGCGGGCCTGCTCCAGCTGGGCGCCGGCATCATCGCCGGCTTCTGGGACATCGCGATGTTCGTGATCCTCTACACGGTGGCCGCGAGCGAGGTCCCCCGCTGGGTCTCGCGCACCGCCCTTGGCTGGGGGCTGGCGGCCGCGCCGCTCTACTTCCTGCGGCACGGCGTGGACAAGGGCAGCAACGACGTCGACAACGCCCTCTTCGCCGTCTTCATGATCGTCCCCTTCGTCCTGGCCTGGGTGCTGGGCGACTCCCTGCGCACCCGGCGGGCCTACTACGCCCAGCTGGTCGAGCGCAACCAGCGGCTGGAGAAGGAGCGCGAGGCCCAGTCCAAGGTGGCCGTGGCCGCCGAGCGCGCCCGGATCGCCCGCGAGCTGCACGACGTCGTCGCGCACAACGTCTCGGTGATGGTGGTCCAGGCGGACGGGGCCGCGTACGTCATGGACGTGGCCCCCGAGCAGGCGAAGGAGGCGCTGCAGACCATCTCCGGGACGGGCCGGCAGGCCCTCGCCGAGATGCGCCGGCTGCTCGGCGTGCTGCGCACCGGCGAGCCTCAGGAGTCCGAGGACTACGTTCCGCAGCCCGACGTGGAGCAGATCGAGGTCCTGGTCGAACAGGTGCGGGCGGCCGGGCTCACGGTGGACTTCGAGGTCGAGGGCGCCCCGCGGCAGCTGCCCAGCGGTGTCGAGCTGACGGCGTACCGGATCGTGCAGGAGGCCCTGACCAACACCCGCAAGCACGGCGGCCCCGACGCCAGGGCCAGTGTGCGGCTGGTGTACTTCGACGACGGGCTCGGCCTGCTGGTCGAGGACGACGGCCGGGGCGCGGCCCACGAGCTGTACGAGGACGGCGGCGCGGACGGTGCCGGACACGGGCTGATCGGCATGCGCGAGCGGATCGGTATGGTCGGCGGAACCCTGGACGCGGGGCCGCGGCCCGGTGGCGGCTTCCGGATCAGCGCACTGCTGCCCCTGAAGAAGAAGTGACAAGGACGAGGACGAGGTAACTGATGTCCATCCGAGTGATGCTGGTCGACGACCAGGTCCTGCTGCGCACCGGCTTCCGGATGGTGCTCGCCGCCCAGCCGGACATGGAGGTGGTCGCCGAGGCGGGTGACGGCCTGGAGGCGCTGGAGGTGCTGCGGGCCACGAAGGTGGACGTGGTGCTGATGGACGTCCGCATGCCCAGGCTCGACGGCGTGGAGGCGACGCGGCGGATCTGCGCGCCCGAGGAGCACCCGAAGGTGATCATCCTGACCACCTTCGACCTGGACGAGTACGCCTTCTCGGGCCTGAAGGCGGGGGCGAGCGGCTTCATGCTGAAGGACGTGCCGCCGGCCGAACTGCTGGGTGCCATCCGCTCGGTGCACAGCGGTGACGCGGTGGTGGCCCCGTCGACGACGCGGCGCCTGCTGGACCGCTTCGCGCCGATGCTGCCGACGACGACGCAGGAGCCGGAGAACAAGGAGATCGAGCGGCTGACGGAGCGCGAGCGCGAGGTCATGCTGCTGGTGGCGCAGGGGCTCTCGAACGGCGAGATCGCGGCGCGGCTGGTGCTGTCGGAGGCGACGGTGAAGACCCATGTGGGCCGCATCCTGACCAAGCTGGGGCTGCGCGACCGGGTGCAGGTGGTGGTCCTGGCGTACGAGACGGGCCTGGTACGGGCGGGCGGCGGGGCCGGATAGCCGGCCCACGCACGCCTCACCGCCCCGCCCTCCCGGTCCCGGCTGCCGCCCGGTCAGGTGCGCGCGTCGAGGGGGCGCTTGTAGTAGCGCCAGGGGAACCAGCCCGCACCGACCGGGATCCAGCCTTCCGCTTCCATGCGCCGGTGCCGGGCGGGGGAGGGCAGCGTGATCCGGCAGTGCTCCCATGGGTGGTCGGAGGCCTCCACCTCGTGGAAGAAGGGGCCGTAGCCGACCATGTGCCAGCCGTCGCGGCCGGCCTCCTCCAGGGCGGCCATCTCGTTGAACGCGGACAGGCCGCCGAGGATGCGGCGCTCGGGCCCGCCCGGCTCTCCGGAGGACGGCGCCGACGGGCTCGCGCCGGCCGCCGCCTTGCCCGCGAAGCGCTGCTGGGCGGCCTGGCGGCTCACGCCCAGGACGCGGCCCACCGCGTCCCAGCTGTGTCCGGCGGCCCTGGCGCCCTGAACGGCCTCGCGCAGCAGCCGGCTCGACTCCTCGGCGCCCACGCGTGAGGCGTCCACCAGGCGCAGGTAGCCGTGGGGGTCGTGTTCGAGGGATTCGGCAAGCCCTTCGGGGGCGCCGAGGACCGCGGCGGCGATCCCCTCCCGGATCCGGTCCGTCTCCACCGGGTGGAGCAGCGGTTCGTCGCTCATCGGCGGCGCAGCCCGGCGAGGGGTTCGAGGGCGTCGAGGACGGCCTCGTCGCGGCGCGCCTGCTCGGCGCGGACCGCCGCCCGGCCTGCCTGGGCGGCCGTGCAGGCGATGACCGCGAGACCCGCGAGGATCAGCGCGACCGTGGCGGGGGTGCCGAGCCGGTCGCCGAACACCACGCTCAGGGCGGGCAGGAGCACGGCGAACGGCAGCGCGGCGGCCATGGACGGGGTGGCAGGCGGGACATCGCGGCGGGTCTTCGATCGCAAGATCAGCATGCGTCAAGGAAACCTTGACATGATCACCTTGTCAAGATTTCGTTGACACACGCTCGGGGTCGCGCGAGCGAGCCGAAGGGGCGCGCCGGGGAGTGACGGTGAACGCGCGCAGGAATCGCGAGGCACGAGCGTTTCCGAGCACGTACGCCGGCACGAGCCGGCAACAGGCGCCCCGGAGGCGAGCCGAGCCGCGCAGTGCGGTCTCACGCCTCTTGTCCGGACCCGGTCATCCAGCGGTCCGGGCGGGCCGCCGCCCGGGAGGTGTGTGAGCGGGCGGCCTGCTCGTGCAGGAGCCGCGCCGCCTCGGAGGCCTCCCGCAGCCGGGCGGTGACCGTGCCGTTCGCGCCGGTGTCCACGTGCACGTCGGCGACCCCGCGGGCGCGGGCCCACGGCCCCTGGGTGAACCGGACGCTCTGCACCTTGGCGTGCGGGACGATCTCCGTACGGCGGCACAGGCGGCCGTGCCGGGCGGCGAACACCTCCGGGGAGACCGCCAGGGCGTAGCCCTTCCACCACACCGGGACCACCCAGCGCGAGCCGGTGCCCGGGGAGCCGGAGTAGGTCAGGCCCGCCAGGTCGACGCCGGGCAGGACCCGGGCGATCACGGCGTACGCGTCGGCCCGTGAGGCCACCGGCACCAGGACCTCGTTCTTCGATCCGGCCACGGCCAGTTCCACCCGGACCCGGTCGGTGCGCCGCCACAGCAGCGGTTCCACGATCCGTACGGTCTGTACCCGGCCCGGCGGCACGGTCTCGTGGGCCCGGTCCAGCATCCCGTGGTCCAGGCGCAGCCCGTCCGGGGACTCGGCGACCCGCCAGTCGTACTCGGTGAGGAAGCGGCCCACGGTGCCCGCCCAGACCGCGCCCAGCATCGGGAGCAGTGTGGCGAAGGCCGCCCACGGGCTGGAGCTGAACCACCACACGGCGAACGGCGCCACGATCCCGCCGGCCAGGGCCGCCCAGACGCCGAGGCTGAGCGCCAGCGAGACGGCGAGCTCGCGCGGGGTAACGCGCAGCAGTTCGCGCTGCGGGGCCTCGCCGAGGCGTACCGCCTCCTCGGGGGCGAAGCCGGCGGCGCGGGCCAGGAGCTCGGCGCGCAGGGCGACGGCCTCCTGTTCGCCGAGGAAGGCCAGCTGGTCCTTGTCCTCGGTGCCGATGACGTCGAGGCGCAGGCTGGCGACCCCGGTCAGCCGGGCGAGCAGCGGCCGGGTGACGTCCACGGCCTGGAGCCGGTCCAGCCGGATGTGTGCGGTGCGGCGGAAGAGCAGCCCGGTGCGGATGCGCAGCTCGGTGTCGGTGACCGCGTAGTGGGTGAACCACCAGCTCAGGAAGCCGTACACGCCGAACATCAGGATCACTGCGGCCAGCGTCAGCAGCCGCATGAGGGTGGACAGGTCAGCCATCCAGCGCGCCGCCCGGTCGCCCTGCTGGGCGAGGACGCCGACGGTCGCGGCGATCGGCACCCAGGCGCGGCGCAGCGGCGTGAAGGGATGCAGCCGCCGCTCGGTCACGGGCTGCCCGCCGGGCTCCTCCGCGGCGCCACCCGGCGAGCCGGTCGCCCCGGCCGGACCGGCGCTCACAGGCCCGCCGACCTTGCCTCGCCGAGGGCGGCGAGCCGGTCGCGCAGGCGCTCCGCCTCGGCCGGCACCAGCCCCGGGATCCGGGCGTCGGTGGCGGCCGCCGCCGTGTGCAGCTGGAGGGAGGCCAGGCCGAAGCGCCGCTCCACCGGGCCGGAGGTGACCTCGACCAGCTGCATCCGGCCGTACGGGACCACCGTCTGCTCCCGCCACAGGACCCCCCGGCTGATCAGCAGGTCGTCGGCGCGCTCGGCGTACCGCCAGGACCTCCAGTTCCGCCCGAGGAGCACCCAGCCCCACACTCCGACGGCCGGCCAGAACGCCGCGACCGCCGCCCATGCCGGGCCCACGAGCAGGCCGAGCAGCAGTGCGGTGGCCACCGCCAGCAGAGCGCACCAGACCACGAGCAGCGTCCGCCTCATGGTGAGCAGCCCGCCGGGCAGCCCCACCCAGCGCAGGCCGCCCGTCTCACCCTTCGTCCCCGTATCCATCCCCCCAGCGTAGGACTGAGACAATGCCCGCATGACGGAGACCACGGTCGGCATCGGCGGCGCGGCGGAGAGCACCGACATGGTGCTCAACATCGGCCCCCAGCACCCTTCCACGCACGGCGTGCTGCGCCTGCGCCTCGTCCTGGACGGCGAGCGGATCGCCAGTGCGGAGCCGGTGGTCGGCTACATGCACCGCGGCGCCGAGAAGCTCTTCGAGGCCCGCGACTACCGGCAGATCGTGATGCTCGCGAACCGCCACGACTGGCTGTCGGCGTTCTCCAACGAGCTGGGCGTGGTCATGGCCGTCGAGCGGATGCTCGGCATGGAGGTCCCCGAGCGGGCCGTGTGGATGCGGACGCTGCTCGCCGAGCTGAACCGGGTGCTGAACCACCTGATGTTCCTCGGCTCGTACCCGCTCGAACTGGGCGGTATCACCCCGATCTTCCACGCGTTCCGCGAGCGCGAGGAGCTGCAGGCCGTCATGGAGGAGATCTCCGGCGGCCGTATGCACTACATGTTCAACCGCGTCGGCGGCCTGAAGGAGGACCTTCCGGCCGGCTGGCTCGGCCGGGCCCGCGCCGCGATCGCCGACGTCCGCACGAGGATGGACGTCTACGACAAGCTGGTCCACGGCAACGAGATCTTCCGCGGCCGCACCCGCGGCGTCGGGGTCCTGTCCGCCGAGGCCGTGCACGCGTACGGGGTCTCCGGCCCGATCGCCCGCGCCTCCGGAGTCGACTTCGACCTGCGGCGCGACGAGCCGTACCTGGCCTACGGCGAGCTCCAGGACGTCCTGAAGGTGGTCACCCGCACCGAGGGCGACTGCCTGGCCCGCTTCGAGTGCCTGCTGGAGCAGACGCACAACTCCCTGGACCTCGCCGTGGCCTGCCTGGACCGGATGGACGGCCTCCCGCCGGGCCCGGTCAACCAGCGCCTGCCCAAGGTCCTCAAGGCGCCCGAGGGCCACACCTACGCCTGGACCGAGAACCCGCTGGGCATCAACGGCTACTACCTGGTGTCGAAGGGCGAGAAGACCCCGTACCGGCTGAAGCTGCGCAGTGCCTCCTACAACAACATCCAGGCGCTGGCCGTGCTGCTGCCGGGGCAGCTGGTGGCGGACATGGTGTCGATCCTGGGCTCGCTGTTCTTCGTGGTCGGCGACATCGACAAGTAGCCGCAATTCAAGGGGAGTCGAGGATTCCGCGCCTAGCCTGGCCGGATGACACGCACACCGGACTTCCTCGACGGCTACCTGCGCCGCCTCGGCGTCGCCGACCTCGGCGCCGACGTCTCCGTCCCCGGCGTCGACGCCCTGTTCGCGCTCCAGCGCGCGCACCTGGAGCGCATCGCCTACGAGAACATCGACATCCAGCTCGGCCGGCCGCCGGGCATCGATCCGGAGCTGTCGGTGCGGCGGTTCGCCGCGGGCCGGGGCGGCTACTGCTTCCACCTCAACGGCGCCTTCGCCCTGCTCCTGGAATCCCTGGGCTACGACGTGACCCGGCACGTCGGCGCCGTGAGCTCCGACGCCGCGTCGCGTGAGGTCCGGGGCGACCACCTTGTCCTGACCGTCCGAGTCGGCGGCGGGGAGTACTGGGTGGACGCCGGGCTCGGGGACATGGGCCCCCACGATCCGCTGCCGCTGCGCGCCGGCACGTACGAGCAGAATGGTTTCACCTACTCCCTGGAACGGCTGGACCCGCTGGAGGGCGAGGGCCCGGGCTGGTCCTTCTTCCCCTCCGCGGGAGGCGCGCGACGGATGAACTTCCGCGACGCCCCGGCGACGACGGCCGATTTCGAGGCCATGCACACCTGGCTGTCCACGGACGAGGAGTCGCCCTTCGTGCGGGTCTTCGCGGTGTTCCGCCGCGACGCGGGCGGCGCGGACTGCCTGCGCGGGCGGGTCCTGAGCCGCCTGGAGCACGGGAAGCAGGCGCACGAGCGCGTGCTGTCCGGACCGGAGGAACTGCTGACGGTGCTGGGCGGGCTCTTCGAGCTGGACCTCGACGACCTGACCCCGGCGGACCGGGCCGTCCTGTGGGCCCGGGTGGAGCGGGACCACGAGGAGTGGCTGGCCCAACGGCGGGCCGACGGGGAGCCCGCGCGGGACTGATGTCGGTGCGGCAGGGCAGACTTGGCGCATGTCCCACTCCCCCCGCCGGGCCTGTCCCGCCTGCGGCCGCGACTGCGCCGTCACCGCGGGCCGTATCGCCCGCCACGACCCTCCCGCCCCGCGGGACCGCGCGGACCTGGTCTCCTGCCCGGGATCCCGGGCGCGGGTGGTGCTCGGCGCCTCCGCGCCGACGCTGGACGGCTTCGCCCTGCCCGAGTTCCCCGGGCAGCTGCCGCTGTTCTAGGGTACGAGAGCTAAGAGATCGCGGTGCGCAGGCGGACCACGTCGATCGGCTCGGTCTCGTCGTGCTCCGTCAGGTCGATGACCTGGCCGACCGCGCGCGTCTCCTCGGTCGGCGGCTTGAACTCCGGCTCGGCCGTCTCCTGGGCGGACTCCGCCTTGTGCACGGCCAGGGCCTCGGCGCCCACCACGTCGGCCAGGTCCTCGTTCTGCACGGCCTCGATCGCCGCGCGCGCCTGGGCGGTGTTCTTGGTGCCGAAGAAGTCGAAGCCGCCCTCGACGCGGGAGGCCGTCCGCCGCTGGGCCGCGTACGGGGCCATGGCGGCCGCGGGGCGGCGGGCCGGGAAGGAGCCGGTGGCGGCAGCCGCGGCGGGGAGTTCGCCCACGGCCCGCGCCTTGGGCAGCGCCCGCTCCTGCGCCTTGCGGGCCAGTGCGGCCATGGCCGCGTGGGCCCGGGCGTAGCCCAGGGAGGTGGGGGCGCCCGCCGAGGTGCGCTCCTCGGAGACGGCCGGGAGCTGCTTGGGGTCCGTCGGCGCCGGGGCCGCGGAGGCCTCGATGGCCAGCAGCCGGCGCTTCTCCAGGGCGCTGGCGCGCTCGGTCTCGGCCGTCGCGTACCGGCGCAGCAGGGCGGCGTGCTCGCCCCGCAGGCCCGCCAGTTCGACGCGCTTGGCGCGCAGCTTGGCGTCGAGCCGGCCGCGCAGCATCCGGGCCTCTTCGAGGTCGGATTCGAGCTCGGCTATCCGCTCGTCGGTCCGCCACTCGTCCTTGACCCGCTCGCGGGCCAGTTCCGCGACCCGGCGGCCCGCAGCGCGGTCCCAGGACCGCATCACGACGGCACCGGCGACCCCGGCGGCCGCTGCGAGGGCCACGAGCAGCCGCAGCGCGGTCGCGTCTTCGGGGCCGGCCAGGAGCCAGGCCGATCCGGCGCTGGCGACGGAGACAGCGGCGACGGCCGTCGGGGCGAGCAGCCGGTGCAGCGGTTCGGGATTGCGGTGGCGTCCTCGGGGCATGGCCTGAAATTTACAGGGCGTAGAGGTCGTGCGGGATACCACCGGGCGATCTGTTCCCGGGCAGTTACCCCGCATTCCTCCACCAACCAGTCGCGCTACTTCTTCAGAAGGCCCTTCGACTCCAGGTAGCTCTTCGCGACGTCGGCGGGCTTGGCGCGCTCGGCGTCCACCTTCCGGTTCAGATCCACCAGATCGGCCGTCGTGAGGACCTTGGTGAGCTTGTCGAGGGCGGCCGCGATCTCGGGGGCGCCGGCGTCCTTGGCGTTCACCACCGGCAGGACGTTGTCCGCGTTCTGGAGCTTCTTGTCGTCCTCCAGCAGGACCAGGCCGAAGCTGTCGAGGGTGGCGTCCGTCGTCGTGGTGAGCACGAGCTGGTCGACGCCGTCCTTGACGGCCTGCTTGGCCTGGGGGGTGCCGACGCCCTTCGGGTCGACCCCGGAAACGTCGATTCCGTACGTCTTGGCGAGCCCCGGTCCGCAGAAGGGGCGGACGGCGCATTCGTCACCTGCCGCGATCTTCACCTTCAGCCCGGACCTGCCGAGGTCGGAAAGCGACTTCAGGTTGTTCTTCTCGGCGAATTCCCTGGTCACGGCGAACGCGTTCTGGTCCACCGCCGAGCCGGCCGGCAGCACCTTCAGGCCCAGCGGGGCCGCGAGCTTCTCCAGGCCCGCCACCGTGGCCGCGACGTCACTGGAGGCGACCGGCTTCTCCTCGGGCGCCTTCGGACCGTTCACCTTGGCGTTCAGGAACTCCGCCAGGGTGGCCGCGTACTCCGGGACGACGTCGATCTCGCCCTTCTCCAGCGAGGGCTCGTACAGCTCGCGGTTGTTGACCGTCTTGACGGACGTGCTGTAGCCCGCGTCCTTGAGGACCTGCGCGTACAGCTCCGCCAGCACGTTGGACTCGGTGAACCCGGCCGCGCCGATCACCAGGCTGCCCTTGCCTCCGTCGGCGGGGGCGGCGGCGCCGTCCTTGCTCTTCTCCAGGCTGTCGCCGCCGCACGCGGCCAGCGACACCGTCAGGGCCAGCGCGCCCAGGGACGCGCCGAGGACGCGCGTGGTCTTGGTCATGGACTTGCTCCGTTCGAAGAAGGACGAGGGGGACAGAAATGACGAGGGGCGGGGGCGGTGGTCAGCGGCGGGCGCCGGTCCGGGGCAGCAGCCGGTCCGCCGCCACCAGTGCGCCCTCCACCAGCAGGGCCAGTGCGGCGACCAGCAGGGCTCCGGCGACGACCTGCGGGGTGTTGTAGGTGTTGAAACCGGCGGTGATGATCCGGCCGAGGCCGCCCTGGCCGACCATGGCGGCGATCGTGGCCGTGGCGACGACCTGTACGGCGCCCGAGCGCAGCCCCGTCATCACCAGGCCGCGTGCGAGGGGCAGTTCCACCCGCCAGAAGAGCTGCCCGCCGGACATGCCCATCCCGCGGGCGGCCTCCACCACCGAGCGGTCCACCTCGCGCATGCCGACGTACGCGTTCGTCAGCAGGGGCGGGACGGCGAACAGCACGAGGGCGGCGACGGTCGGGAGATACCCGGCGTTGCGCAGCGGGGAGACCATGAAGAGCGCCAGCACCGCGAAGACCGGGACCGCCCGGCCGGCGTTGGAGACGTTGACGGCGAGGGTGCCGCCCCGGCCGAGGTGTCCGAGGTACAGGCCCAGCGGAAGCGCGACCGCACAGGCGATAGCCAGCGCGATCCCGCTGACGTAGACGTGCTCGCCGAGCCGGTGCCAGACGCCGTTCTCCCCCGCCCAGTTGGCGCCGTCCGCGAGCCAGTCCCAGGCCCCTCCCACCACACCGCCCACGCCGTCAGGCCCCCTTCACCCGGGCGGCCGGGCGGACGCCGGCCCGGGTCCACGGCGTGAGCAGCCGCTGCAGGCCGAGCAGCAGCAGGTCCGCGACGAGCGCCAGCAGCACGCACAGCACCGACGCGGTGAGCACCTGCGCCTTGAAGGAGCTGTTCACGGCGGGGGCGATGAGGTTCCCGAGGCCGCCCTTGCCGACGATGGAGCCGACAGTGGTCAGCGCGATCGTCGAGACCGTGGCGATCCGTACGCCGGCGAGCAGCGCGGGCAGCGCGAGCGGCAGTTCCACCTGCCACAGCAGCCGCCCGGGGCCGTAGCCCATGCCGCGCGCGGCCTCGCGTACCTCCTCGGGGACGGCCTCCAGGCCGGCCAGTGCGTTGCGGACCAGGATGGTCAGCGAGTACAGCACCAGGCCGGTCACGACCAGCGCCGCCGACAGCCCGAAGACGGGCAGCAGCAGGGAGAACATGGCGAGGGAGGGGACGGTGTAGAGCAGGGTGGTGAAGGTGAGCACGGGCGCCGACCAGCGCCGGCCGCGGCGGGCCAGCAGGGCCAGCGGTACGGACACGACCAGGCCGATCAGTACGGACACACCGGTGATCCACACGTGTTCGACGGTGGCGTCGGTGAGTTCCTGCGAGCGGGAGGTGACGTAGTCCCAGCACAGCCAGTCGTTGGCCACCAGGCAGTTCTGTGCCGGCATGCGCCTCACCCCCCGTCATGAAACGTACGTATGCTCGATCGTGCGGCCTCGGATCGACCCTAACCCCCACGGCTCCCGATGGCCGGAATCTTTCGCAGAGGGCAACACGCCCTTCACATTCGTACGCCGCCCGTGGGGAAGGATGGGCCCGTGATCCGATTCGAGCATGTGACCAAGCGCTACCCCGACGGGACGACGGCCGTCGAGGACCTGTCCTTCGAGGTGGCGGAGGGAGAACTGGTCACGCTCGTCGGACCGTCCGGCTGTGGCAAGACGACCACCATGAAGATGGTCAACCGCCTCATCGACCCGACGTCCGGCCGGATCCTGCTGGGCGGCGAGGACATCGCGGCCGCCGACCCGGTCGAGCTGCGCCGCCGGATCGGGTACGTCATCCAGCAGGTCGGGCTGTTCCCGCACAAGACCGTGCTGGAGAACACCGCGACCGTGCCGCAGCTCGTCGGCACCCCCAGGGCCGCGGCCCGCGCCCGGGCGGCCGAACTGCTCGAACTGGTCGGCCTGGACCCGTCCGTGTACGGCGGCCGGTACCCGGAGCAGCTGTCGGGCGGGCAGCGCCAGCGCGTCGGCGTGGCCCGCGCGCTCGCCGCCGATCCGCCGGTGCTGCTGATGGACGAGCCCTTCGGCGCGGTCGACCCGGTGGTCCGCGAGCGGCTCCAGAACGAGTTCCTGACCCTGCAGAAGACCGTGCGCAAGACGATCCTGCTGGTCACCCACGACCTGGAGGAGGCGATCCGGCTCGGCGACCGCATCGCCGTCTACGGGACGGGCACCATCGAGCAGTTCGCCCGCCCGGCGGAAGTGCTCGCGGCGCCCGCCACCGCGTACGTGGCCTCCTTCGTCGGCTCCGACCGGGGGCTCAAGCGGCTCGCCGTCACCACCGTCGGGGCCGCCGACCTGGCACCCGCGGACGGGGCGGTTCCGGCGGCTTCGGTCCGACTGGGCGCGACGCTGCGCGAAGCCCTCGCCGCGCTGCTCCAGGAGGACTCGGGGCGGATCGGCGTCACGGACCCCGGCACCGGCGAGCTGGCCGGCGTACTCACCCCGCAGGACGTCCACCGGGCACTGCGCCGGGCCGAGTTGCAGGAGGCATGAGCCGGCAGGCATGAGAAAGGGCCCGACCTCAGGCCGGGCCCCTGGCTCCGCTTCCGTACCGGCCTGCTGCCGGCCGCCCGGCCCTCAGGCCTGGATGCGGCCGCTCATCCACATCAGCATCGGCGGGATCTCACGGCGCCACGTGTTGAAGTTGTGGCCGCCGCTGTCGAGGATGATGGAGGAGACCCGGTCCGGGCCCTGCACCTTCTTGATGAACTTCCGGGTGTCCGCGAGGTTCGGCTCGCCCTTCTCGCTGCTGGTCACGAGGAAGGACGTACCGGCCGGCTTCTTGTTCTCCATGACGTGCAGGATGTCCGCGCGCTTCTTCAGCTTGTCGTCCCCGTGGAAGAGGTCACCGGTCGTCGGGTCGTCCGGAGCGTCGTAGTAGGCGGACAGGCCCGCGGCGGCACCGAAGGTCTGCGGGTAGTGCGCGGCGATCTTCAGGGCGCAGTAACCGCCCGTGGAATTGCCGATGAAGCCCATGTTCTCGGGCTTCTTGCCGACCCGGAAGGTGTCCTGGACGGCCTGCGGGAGGTCCACCCCGAAGAAGGTCTCGGTCTGCGGGCCGCCGGGTATGTCGACGCACTCGGTGTCCCGCGGCGGCGCCACGGTCGGGCGCAGCATGACCAGGATCATCGGCTTCATCTTGCCGGCCTTGGACAGGCTGAAGGCCTTCATCGGGTAGTCGAGGCCCTTGATGAGGTTCTCGGCGGTGCCCGGGTAGCCCGTCAGGACGATGGACGCCGGGAAGTTCTCGTCCTTGTACTGCGGCTGGAAGTACTCCGGCGGGAGCCACACGTAGCCGGGGCTGGTGATCTTCGACTTCTGCCCGGATATGGCAACCTTCAGGATCTGACCGCCCACCTGGGGCTTGGCGCCCCCGGGGACGTCCAGCTTCTGCTTGTCGACGACCTTGATGTCCCTGCTGCTCATCGAGTGGTCGACGACCTTGCCCATCGACGTCTCCTGACCGAACAGGTCGGCCCAGGAACCGTAGAACAGGAACGACTTGTTGGCCGCGAGACCGACCGCCGAGAACAGCGCGAGCTGGGTCGCCAGCAGGAGCCCGACACGGCCGGTGACCGCACGCCAGGTGCGGCCCGAGAGCTTCGGCCAGAACCAGATGGTGGCCGCGAACAGCAGCACACCGGCGAGGACGGCCAGCGCCAGGACCGTATTACTGGTGAGACCCATGAGCAGTCAGTCGACTTTCTGATGGCAGGACTGGAATTTTCCGACGGAAGAGTGAACCCGCTGTCCGTCGATGTCGTCCTAAGGGACGCACCACACACCGGAGGCTGTCGCGGCCTTCGGCCACTTGATCTCTCGCGGAGCAACGGGAAGCGATGTCTAGCAGGATAGATGGCGATAAGTCGGGACAGGTTCCGAGCAGGGTCCGCCGAATCCTCAGAGGCCCACAGCCGGAGGCGGTGCCCGGCCTGGTAGGTACGGCCGTCATGATCGTCGGCCTTCTGGACATCGCGGCGGGGGTCTTCCCGCGTTTCCGGCACAGCCGGATCCACGCGGTCACCGAGGTGCTGCCCGGCTCCCTCGGCCCGTTCGCGGCCGCCCTCTCCATCAGCGCGGGCGTCCTGCTCCTGCTGCTCGCCCACGGCCTCAAGCGGCACAAGCGGCGCGCCTGGCGGGCCGCCGTCGTCCTGCTGCCCGCGGGCGCGGCCGCGCAGTTCACCTACCGCCACTCGATCACCGGTGTGGTCATCGCGGCGCTGCTCCTCGCGCTGCTCCTGCGCCACCAGGGTGAGTTCAAGGCGCTCCCGGACCCGCGCAGCCGCTGGAAGGCCCTCGCGAACTTCGTCCTGATGAGCGCCGGGTCCATCGGCCTCGGACTGGTCATCGTCAACGTCCACCCGGGCAAGGTCGTCGGCAACCCGGGCCTGTACGAGCAGATCACCCACGTGGTCTACGGCCTGTTCGGCTTCGAGGGCCCCGTCGACTACGCCGGCCGGGTCTCCTGGACCGTCGGGTACTCCCTCGGCGCCCTCGGCATGCTGACCGCGCTGACCACCATCTACCTTGCCTTCCGCCCCGAGCACCCGGCCGCCCGGCTCACCGCCGACGACGAGGGCAAGCTGCGCGAGCTGCTCGCCCGGCACGGCGGCCGCGACTCCCTCGGCCACTTCGCGCTCCGCCGCGACAAGGCCGTCGTCTTCTCCCCCAGCGGCAAGGCCGCCGTCACCTACCGCGTCGTCTCCGGCGTGATGCTCGCCTCCGGCGACCCCATCGGCGACGTCGAGGCGTGGCCCGGCGCCATCGAGCGGTTCATGGAGGAGGCCAAGGCCCACTCCTGGACCCCGGCCGTGATGGGCTGCAGCGAGACCGGCGGCGAGGTCTGGACCCGCGAGACCGGCCTGGACGCCCTGGAGCTGGGTGACGAGGCGATTGTCGATGTCAAAGACTTCTCCCTTTCCGGCCGCGCCATGCGCAATGTCCGCCAGATGGTGAAGCGCATCGAGCGCAACGGCTACACCACCAAGGTCCGCCGGGTCAGCGAACTCACCGAGGAGGAGCTGGAGCAGGTCCGCGGCGCCGCCGAGGCCTGGCGCGGCACCGACACCGAGCGCGGCTTCTCCATGGCGCTCGGCCGGGTCGGCGACCCGGGCGACGGCGACTGCTTCATCGCCACCGCACACCGCGTGGAGGACGGCGACACCAGCCCCTTCGGCGACCTGAAGGCCATCCAGCACTTCGTGCCGTGGGGCAAGGACGGCATGTCGCTGGAGCTGATGCGCCGTGACCGCGGCGCCGACCCGGGCATGAACGAGCTGCTGATCGTCGCCTCCCTGGAGGCCGCCCCGGCCCTGGGCATCGAGCGCGTCTCGCTGAACTTCGCGATGTTCCGCTCGGCGCTGGCCCGCGGCGAGAAGATCGGCGCCGGCCCCGTCCTGCGGATGTGGCGCAACCTGCTGGTCTTCCTCTCCCGCTGGTTCCAGATCGAGTCGCTGTACAAGTTCAACGCGAAGTTCCGGCCGCGCTGGGAGCCGCGCTTCGTGGTCTTCCGCACCACCCGCGACCTGCCCCGCATCGGCTTCGCCGCGATGCAGGCCGAGGGCTTCGTCACGCTGGCCCTGCCGCGGCTCTTCGCGAGCCGCCGCCGTCCCAAGCCGGTCCGTACCTGCACGCACAACCTGATGGCGCCCGTCGCCAAGCAGCCGGAGCGCGAGGTCCAGGCCGCGTAGGGGCTGTCCGCCCCTGTCCGCCGCACACCCCCTCACCCCGCCCCGACACCGCTCCGCGACACCCGAAGGCCCGGCAGGCAACGCCCCTGTCCGGGCCTTCGCCGTGCCCGGCCCCGCCCCCGGTCAGGGGCCCCTCGGGGCGGCGGGCCCGGGCGGGCGGGCCGGGGCGGTGCCCGGGCAGGCTGGGACAGACCGGGCAGCCCTACCCTGGTGCCATGGACAACAAGCGCGGAGCCATCGGCAGGGGCCGGGTCGCAGGTCTGCCGGAATGGGACCGCTGCGCGGTCATGGGCGTCGTCAACGTGACCCCCGACTCCTTCTCCGACGGCGGCCGCTGGTTCGACACCACCGCCGCCGTCAAGCGCGGGCTCGACCTCGTCGCCCAGGGCGCCGACCTCGTCGACGTCGGCGGCGAGTCCACCCGCCCCGGCGCCTCCCGCGTCGACGAGGAGGAGGAGCTGCGCCGGGTCGTCCCCGTCGTACGCGGCCTGGCCTCCGAGGGCGTCACCGTCTCCGTCGACACCATGCGCGCGGCCGTCGCCGCCCGAGCCGTCGACGCCGGAGCCGCGCTGGTCAACGATGTCAGCGGCGGTCTCGCCGACCCCGGCATGATCCCCGCCGTCGCCGCGGCCGAGGTCCCCTTCGTGGTGATGCACTGGCGCGGCTTCAGCGCCGACATGAACAGCCTCGCCGTCTACGGCGACGTCGTGGCCGAGGTCACCGCGGAGCTGCGGGCCCGGATCGACGCGGTCGTCGCCGGCGGCATCGCCCCCGAGCGGCTCCTGGTCGACCCCGGCCTCGGCTTCGCCAAGAACGCCGAGCACGACCTGGCCCTCGTCGCACACATGGCGGACCTGCGCGCCCTCGGCTTCCCGCTGCTGGTCGCCGCCTCCCGCAAGCGCTTCCTCGGCCGGGTCCTGGCCGGCGGGACGGACGCCCCGCCGCCGCCGGCCCGCGAACGCGACGCCGCCACCGCCGCCGTCTCCGCGATCGCCGCCCACCAGGGCGCCTGGGCCGTACGGGTCCACGAGGTACGGGCGACCGCCGACGCGGTTCGGGTGGCCCGCGCCGTGGAAGGGGCACTCTGACCCTCATCGACCGACAAGGAGAACAGTGAGCAGAACCGACATCGAAGCGGTCGAAGAGGTCAACACGGCCTTCTACGAGGCAATGGAGCGGGGGGACTTCGACGCTCTGTCGGCGCTCTGGCTGGAGGACGAGATCTCCTGCGTCCACCCCGGCTGGCCGGTGCTCTCCGGCCGCGGCGAGGTACTGCGCTCGTACGCGCTGATCATGTCCCACACCGAGTACATCCAGTTCTTCCTCACCGACACCAAGGTGGCCGTCACAGGCGACACGGCACTGGTGACGTGCACGGAGAACATCCTCAGCGGCGGGCCCGCCGAGGCCGGCGGAGAGCTCGGCCCGCTCGTCGGCCAGCTCGTCGTCGCCACGAATGTGTTCCGACGCACATCCGAGGGCTGGCGCCTGTGGTCCCACCACGGTTCTCCCGTGCTCACGGAGTCCGACGAGGACGACGAGGACCCCGCCTCCTGACCCCTACGGCGGGGGCCGGACTGTTTCGCAGGTAAATTCGAAGTCGGACGACGCCGACCGCACTCGGCGCAGGCCCATGGCCGCGGGGCAGCCCCGAGGCCGGAAGCACCTACGAAAGCAGGAGTGATTCGCGTGGATCGTGTCGCGCTGCGCGGCCTCAAGGCCCGCGGGCACCACGGCGTCTTCCCCCGGGAACGCGAGGAAGGCCAGACCTTCATCGTCGACCTCGTGCTGCACCTCGACACCCGCCCCGCGGCGGCCGGAGACGACCTGGCGAAGACCGTGCACTACGGCGTGGTCGCCGAGGAGGTCGTCGCCGTGGTCCAGGGCGAGCCCGTCGACCTGATCGAGACCCTGGCCGAGCGGATCGCCCAGCAGTGCCTCAAGCACGAAGCGGTGGCGCAGGTGGAGGTCGTCGTCCACAAGCCGGACGCGCCCATCACCGTCCCCTTCGACGACGTGACCATCACGATCACCCGGAGCCGCGCATGAACAACGGACTGAACGCCCAGAGCGACCCCACCGTCCAGCCGGTACCCGCCTCCGTCGTCGAGACGGTCGACGCGGCGGACGTGACCCTGTCCAACCCGAAATGGGCCGTCATCGCGCTCGGCGCGAACCTCGGCAACCGCCTGGAAACCCTCCAGGGCGCCGTCGACGCCCTCGGCGACACCCCCGGCCTGCGGGTCAAGGCCGTCTCCCCCGTCTACGAGACCGAGCCGTGGGGCGTCGAGCCCGGCACGCAGCCCTCGTACCTCAACGCCGTCATCGCGGTGAAGACCACCCTGCCCCCGTCCTCGCTGCTGGAGCGCGGGCACGCCATCGAGGAGGCGTTCGACCGCGTCCGCGACGAGCGCTGGGGCCCGCGCACCATCGACGTCGACATCGTCGCGTACGCCGACCGCGTCTGCGACGACCCGGTCCTCACCCTCCCGCACCCGCGCGCCCACCAGCGCGCCTTCGTGCTGGCCCCCTGGCACGACATCGACCCGGAGGCCCAGCTCCCCGGCCGCGGCCCGGTGTCCGACCTCCTGGCCGGAATCGGCCTGAGCGGCGTCACGCCGCGCCCCGACCTGGAACTCCACCTCCCCGAGTAGTCGTTAGTAGCCTGTTCACGGCTGTCGGCGAAAGGTGGGGACGGGCAAGTGAAGCAACTGAGGCCGGGGATCCTGGCGGGCATCTTCGTGGTCGCCGGGGTCCTGTCCTGGGCCGGTGCCCGCCTGTGGAACACGTACGGCACCCTCCCGGGCGTTCCCCTGGCCGCGCCGATCGTCCTGGGGGTGATCGCGGTGGTGCTGCTGGCCACGGCGCTGTCGTTGAGGGCCCGGCTCAAGGCCCAGCGGGAGCGCCGGCCGGGCGCGAAGGGCGTGGAGCCGCTGATGGCGGCCCGAGCGGTGGTCTTCGGACAGGCCAGCGCGCTGGTGGCAGCGCTGGTGGCGGGCATGTACGGCGGTGTGGGCGTCTTCCTCCTGACGGACTCCCTCGACGTCCCCGCCCGCCGCGACCAGGCCTGGTACGCCGGTTTCTCGGTCCTCGCGGGCATCGCCGTCATCGCCGCCGCCCTCTTCCTGGAGCGCGTCCTCAAACTCCCCGACGACGAGGACCCCACCCCGGAGTCCCCCGCGCACGCCTGAGCGGACGCACACCGAAGACGACGGTCCCCTCCGTGTGTCACGGAGGGGACCGTCGTCTTCGGGGTCTTCAGCGCGGCACCGCGCTGCTACTAGGGCCTGTATCGAGTTGCCCCGTGGCGCAACTCGATACAGACCCTAACGGGCCATGATCAGGGACATCGCCTCGTTGCGGGTGGCGGGGTCGCGGAGCTGGCCGCGGACCGCCGAGGTGATGGTCTTCGCGCCGGGCTTGCGGACCCCGCGCATGGTCATGCACATGTGCTCGCACTCGACGACCACGATGACCCCGCGCGGTTCCAGGATCTCCATCAGCGAGTCCGCGATCTGCGTCGTCAGGCGCTCCTGCACCTGCGGGCGGCGGGCGAACACGTCCACGAGGCGGGCCAGCTTCGACAAGCCGGTGATCTTGCCGTCGGTGGAGGGGATGTAGCCGACATGGGCGACGCCGTGGAAGGGGACGAGATGGTGTTCACATGAACTCATGACCTCGATGTCCTTCACGAGGACCATCTCGTCGTGGCCGAGGTCGAACGTCGTCGTCAGGACCTCTTCCGGCTTCTGGTACAGGCCGGCGAATATCTCCCGGTACGAGCGCGCCACGCGGGCCGGGGTCTCCAGGAGGCCTTCAC
The DNA here is from genome assembly GCF_001941845.1 of Streptomyces sp. TN58. Classification (NCBI taxonomy): domain Bacteria; kingdom Bacillati; phylum Actinomycetota; class Actinomycetes; order Kitasatosporales; family Streptomycetaceae; genus Streptomyces; species Streptomyces sp. TN58. The sequence goes on from NZ_CP018870.1 coordinate 3,528,379, forward strand.
GGTCCGGGTCCTCGCCGACCGCGATCAGGAGCTCGCGGATCGCAGCCTCCGCGCGCTTCTCGTCGAACTCGCCGATCGTGCCCTCGTCACCGCTCAGGGTCACCGGGTCGGTCATGTCTTCCTCGTTCCTGTCCGCACACGCGGTCGTACAAATGTGCCGCGCCCCCCAGGCTAGAACCTGGGGGGCGCGGCTTCCATTCCGGGTGGGTCGGGCCCGCCGTTACTCGGGGCGGTCCTCCGGAGCGACCTCGATGCCCTTCTCCGTGGAGACCGGCGCGACCGAGGCCGAGCCGTTCGCCGCGTTCGTCAGCTGCAGCTCCTTGGGGGAGAGCACCGGCGGGCGGGTGGAGGGGGTGCGGCGGGAGGAGCCGGTCCACGCGGGGCGGGCCGGACGCTTGACGATGGTCGAGAAGATCTCGGCGATCTCCTCCTTGCCCAGCGTCTCCTTCTCCAGCAGCGCGAGGACCAGGTTGTCGAGGACGTCGCGGTTCTCGACGAGGATCTCCCAGGCCTCGTTGTGCGCGGTCTCGATGAGCTTCTTGACCTCTTCGTCGACCAGCGCCGCGACCTCTTCCGAGTAGTCCCGCGGGTGCGACATCTCGCGGCCCAGGAACGGCTCGGTGTTGTCGCCGCCGAACTTGATCGCACCGAGGCGCTCGGTCATGCCGTACTGCGTGACCATGGCCCGCGCCGTGGCGGTGGCCTTCTCGATGTCGTTCGCCGCGCCCGTGGTCGGGTCGTGGAAGACCAGCTCCTCGGCCGCGCGCCCGCCCAGCATGTACGCCAGCTGGTCGAGCATCTCGTTGCGCGTGGTCGAGTACTTGTCCTCGTCGGGCAGGACCATGGTGTAACCCAGGGCCCGGCCGCGGGACAGGATCGTGATCTTGTGGACCGGGTCGGAGTTCGGGGAGGCCGCCGCGACCAGGGCGTGTCCGCCCTCGTGGTACGCGGTGATCTTCTTCTCCCGGTCCGACATGATCCGGGTCCGCTTCTGCGGGCCCGCCACGACGCGGTCGATGGCCTCGTCCAGCATGTGGTTGTCGATCAGCTTCTTGTCCGAGCGGGCCGTGAGCAGCGCGGCCTCGTTGAGGACGTTGGAGAGATCGGCACCGGTGAAGCCGGGGGTGCGGCGGGCGACGGCGCCCAGGTCGACGTCCGGCGCGACCGGCTTGCCCTTCTGGTGGACCTTGAGGATCTCCAGACGGCCCTGCATGTCGGGTCGGTCGACCGCGATCTGCCGGTCGAAGCGGCCCGGGCGCAGCAGCGCCGGGTCGAGGATGTCGGGGCGGTTCGTGGCGGCGATCAGGATGACGCCGCCCTTCACGTCGAAGCCGTCCATCTCGACGAGCAGCTGGTTGAGGGTCTGCTCGCGCTCGTCGTGGCCGCCGCCGAGGCCCGCACCGCGGTGCCGGCCGACGGCGTCGATCTCGTCGACGAAGACGATCGCCGGCGCGTTGGCCTTGGCCTGTTCGAACAGGTCGCGGACACGCGAGGCACCGACACCGACGAACATCTCGACGAAGTCGGAACCGGAGATCGAGTAGAAGGGAACACCGGCCTCGCCCGCGACGGCGCGCGCGAGCAGGGTCTTTCCGGTGCCGGGCGGGCCGTAGAGCAGCACGCCCTTGGGGATCTTGGCGCCGACCGCCTGGAACTTCGCCGGCTCCTGGAGGAACTCCTTGATCTCGTGGAGTTCCTCGACGGCCTCGTCCGAGCCCGCGACGTCGGCGAACGTCGTCTTCGGGGTGTCCTTGGTGATGAGCTTGGCCTTGGACTTCCCGAAGTTCATGACCCGGGAGCCGCCGCCCTGCATCTGGTTCATCAGGAACAGGAAGACCACGACGATGAGGACGAAGGGCAGGAGCGAGAGCAGCACGCTCAGGAACGGGCTGGTCTTGTCCGGGGTGACGGAGTATCCGTCCGGGATCTGACCGGCGTCGTACTTGGTCTGGAGGTTCTGGGCGAGCTGGACGCCCTGATCCCCGATGTAGTTGGCCTGGAACTTGGTGCCGTCGTGCTTGCCGAGCTTCTGGCCTTGCTTGAGCTCAATCTTGATCATCTGGCTGTCGCCGGTGGTCAGCTTGGCTGTCTCCACCTGGCCAGTGTTGATCGCCTTGATGACCTCGCTGGTGTCCACCGACTTGTAGCCGCCGCCGGAGCCGACGACATTCATCAACACGACCACGGCGAGGACGGCCAGCACGATCCACATGACCGGCCCACGGAAGTATCGCTTCACGTCCATCCATACGGGACGCCAGGCGCCCCGTCCCTCCTGCCCGTAGGTAAATGCTGCTGTGTGAGTAAAGAGTGTTCTTCGGAATGTACCCCTGAATTGTCACCCGCGGCCCGTGGGACGGCTGACAGACCCGCCTTCCCCTGCTCCAACGGCGGGAACCGCCCCCAGGTTCCCCGGCGGCGCCGGGGATTCCCGGGGGCGGGGCGGGGTCAGCCGCCGTAGACGTGCGGGGCGAGCGTGCCGACGAACGGCAGGTTGCGGTACTTCTCCGCGTAGTCGAGGCCGTAGCCCACGACGAACTCGTTGGGGATGTCGAAGCCGACCCACTTCACGTCGATCGCGACCTTCGCGGCCTCCGGCTTGCGCAGCAGTGTGACGACCTCCAGGGAGGCCGGCTGGCGGGAGCCGAGGTTCGACAGCAGCCAGGACAGCGTCAGACCGGAGTCGATGATGTCCTCGACGATCAGGACGTGCTTGTCCTTGATGTCGGTGTCCAGGTCCTTGAGGATCCGCACCACGCCGGAGGACTGGGTCCCGGCGCCGTACGAGGACACCGCCATCCAGTCCATGGTGAGCGGGGTGGACAAGGCGCGCGCCAGGTCCGCCATCACCATGACCGCGCCCTTGAGGACGCCGACGATGAGCAGGTCCTTGCCCGCGTACTCCGCGTCGATCTTCGCGGCCAGCTCGGCCAGCTTCGCGTCGATCTCTTCCTTGGTGATGAGCACCGACTGGAGGTCGTTGCCCATGTCCTTCTCGTCCACCCGCATCACTTTCGTTGTCGGCCGGGGCTCCGGGGTGTCCCCCGGAGGACTCAGCCGTGTCTCAGCACCAATCAGCCCTGCCGGATGACAAGTCTGCCACCCTGCCGCTGGGCCTCCACCCGGCCGGGCAGGTTGATGGCGCCCTGGCCGCGCCATCCGGTGATGAGGCGGTCGACTTCCTCGATGTGGCGGGCGAAGAGCGAGCCCGCGGGGGAGCCGGCGGCGACGACGGCCCTGCGCAGCACACGGCGGCGGACGGCCGGGGGCAGGGCGTACAGCTTGGCGCACTCCAGGCGGCCGTCCTCGTCGCGTACGCCGCCCTCCGCCTCGGCGGCCCAGGCGTCCAGGGCGTCGGCGTCGTCGCGGGAGAGCTGGGCGGTGCGGGCGAGGGCCTCGACGACACCCTTCCCGAGCGCCTTCTCCAGAGCGGGCAGTCCCTCGTGGCGCAGGCGGGAGCGGGTGTAGGCCGGGTCCATGTTGTGCGGGTCGTCCCAGACGGCCAGGGACTGGACCATGCACGCCTTGCGGGCGGTCTGCCGGTCGACCTGGAGGAAGGGGCGGCGGTAGCGGTGGCTGCGGCCGGGGCGGCCGGGGCCGCCGGACACCTCGGGCATGCCGGACAGCGAGCGGATGCCGGATCCGCGGGCGAGGCCCAGCAGGACGGTTTCCGCTTGATCGTCCCGGGTGTGGCCGAGCAGCACGGCGGCGGCGCCGAGGCGGTCGGCGGCCTCGTCCAGGGCTCCGTAACGGGCGTCGCGGGCGGCGGCCTCGGGGCCGCCGTCACGGCCGACGCGCACGGCGACGGACTCCACCGGGTCGAGGCCGAGGGCGGTCATGCGGACGACGACCTCGGCGGCGCGCTGGTCGGAGCCGTCCTGCAGTCCGTGGTCGACGGTGATGCCGCCGGCCCGGATGCCGAGTTTGGGGGCCTCGAAGGCGAGGGCCGAGGCGAGGGCCATGGAGTCGGCGCCGCCGGAGCAGGCGACGAGCACGAGTGGCGGGGTGCCCGCGCCGGTGCGAGGGTCGGCGCAGGGGAACGCTCCGGACGGGGTCCGGGGGCGGTCGGTGAGCTCGGTGAGGACGTCGTGGAGTACGCGGCGGACCGCCAGGCGTATCGCCGCGACCGCAGGATGGGGACCCATGTCCGGTGCCCTTCGATGGAGTTCGGATGCCTCGGAGGCGTCGGGTGGTGTGCTGGGGGTGCTTGCCCGGCTGCCCCCGCGGAACGGAGGATGTCACTCAGAGTGCGTCGATGGTGACAGAGCCGAGCCGTTCCCCGAGCATCGCACGCCCTTATACGGCTCACGGTCCCTCGGACGGGTGATGCTGCTTCCCCCAGTGAGACATGTTTAGGCCTCTTCGTCACGTGTGGCGCGGGTGAACGCGTGGGAAGCGGCGGCGCGGGAGCGCCGGGCCCGCCCGGCGTGCGGGCGGGCCGGTGTTCCCGGGAGTTCCCGGAGGTCACCCCTGCGCGGTGTCCGCGCTCCCCTCGTTCCCCCTGCCGTGGACGCGGGCCACCCAGTCCGCGGGCCGGTCGATCTCCGCCTTGGTGGGCAGTGTGTTCGGAGAGGTCCAGACGCGGTTGAAGCCCTCCATGCCGACCTGGCCCACGACGGCGCGCACGAAGCGCTCGCCGTCGCGGTACTGGCGCAGCTTGGCGTCGAGGCCGAGCAGCTTGCGCAGGGCGGCGTCGAGGCGGCCCGCCCCGCTGGCGCGGCGCTGCTGGAACTTCTCGCGGATCTCGGCGACCGAGGGCACCACCTGGGGGCCGACGCCGTCCATGACGAAGTCGGCGTGTCCCTCCAGCAGGGACATGACGGCGGTGAGGCGGGCCAGGATCTCGCGCTGCTCGGGGGTCTGCACGAGCTCGACGAGGGAGCGCCCCTCGTCGGCCTGCTCGGCGTCCGGGCGGGCGCCGGCGAAGGACTGGGCGGCCTCCCGGATGCGTTCCAGGACGGTCATCGGGTCGACCTCGGTGGCGCCGAGGAACGTCTGGATCTCGCCTTCGAGGTGGGCGCGCAGCCACGGGACGGCCGTGAACTGGGTACGGTGCGTCTCCTCGTGCAGGCAGACCCACAGCCGGAAGTCGTGCGGGGCCACCTCCAGCTCGCGCTCGACGTGGACGATGTTCGGGGCGACGAGCAGCAGCCGGCCGCCCGAAGCGGAGGCCGGCAGGTCGCGGGAGACTGGCGCGAAGGTCTCGTACTGGCCCAGGACCCTGGAGGCCAGGAAGCTCAGCAGCATGCCCAGCTCCACGCCGGTGACCTTGCCGCCGACGGTGCCGAGGACCGCTCCGCCGGGCGCGCCGGCGCGGCGCTCCTGCATCTTGCCGAGGAGGGGCGTGAGCAGGGCCCGGAAGCCCGCGACGTTGGCCCTGACCCAGCCGGGCCGGTCGACGACCAGGACGGGGGTGTCGGGGACGGCGGCGCCGTCCGGGATCATCCGGGTGTACTCGCGTACGTGCCGTTCCGAGGTCCTGGCGTGTCCGCGCAGTTCGGCGACGACGGCCCGCGCCTCGTCCCGGGTGACCTCCGGGCCGGGTCGCACCAGCCGGGTCGCGGTCGCCACCGCGAGGTTCCAGTCGACCATCTCCGCACCACTGATGCTCGTCATGCGTCAACCGTACGTGGGCGAGGCCTTCGGCGGACCCCCTACGGAGCGGCCGCGACGGCGGCGGCCAGCTTGTCGAGGCCCTTCTCGGCGCCCTCGGGGCCGGGGCTGTGGGCCGTGAGGAAGGCGAAGGCGAGGAGCCTGCCCTGGGAGTCGACGACGGTGCCGGAGAGCGAGTTCACCCCGGTGAGGGTGCCGGTCTTGGCGCGGACCAGGCCGGCCGCCGGAGACGCACCGGCGTTGCGGGCGCGCAGGGTGCCGGTGAAGCCGGCGACGGGGAGCCCGGTGAGGACCGGCCGCAGCTCGGGGTGGGAGGGGTCGGCGGCCTTGGCGAGCAGGGCGGTCAGCAGGCCGGCGCTGACCTTGTCGGCGCGGTTGAGACCGCTGCCGTCGGCGAAGCGGGAGCCGGCCGTGTCGAGGCCGAGGCCGGCGAGCCGGGCGGTGACGGCCTTCTCGGCGCCCTCGAAGCCGGCGGGCTGTCCGGAGGCGAGGGCGGTCTGGCGGGCGAGGGCTTCGGCGATGTCGTTGTCGCTGTTGGTCAGCATCCGTTCGACGAGCCCGGCCACCGGGGTGGACTGGGTGACGGCGAGCGGCTGGGCGCCGGCGGCGGCCTTGGCCCGGACCGGTTGCGCGGTGACGGTGATGCCGCGCTCCGACAGCAGGGTGCGGAAGGCGCGGGCGGCGGCCCCGGCGGGGTCGTCGCTGCGGTCCACCGGTCCGGAGGTGGAGTCGTCGGGGCGGCCCTCGTCGGCCGCGAGGGCGGTCACGGGGGCGATGTTGGGATTGACGCCGATCGGGTGCCGGACGGGCCCGGTGTAGAGGCTGTCGTCGTATCCGAGGGTCACGGTGTCGGTGCCGGCGGCCTTGAGGGCCTGGGCGGTGTCGGCGGCCAGGGCGACGAGGCTGCCACCGGATCCGGCGGGGCTCTTCTTCTTCGCGGTGAGGGAGGGGTCGCCGCCGCCGACGAGGACGATCTGTCCTGGGGCGGTGCCCGGTACGACGGTGGTCCTGATCCGGTGCTCGGGCCCGAGGGCGGCGAGCACGGCCACGGCCGTGGCGATCTTGACGGTGGAGGCGGGGGTCATCGGCTCGCGCGCCCCGGACTCGAAGAGCACCTGCCCGGTGGCGGTGTCGACGACGGAGGCGGTACGGGCCGTGCCGAGCGCGGGATCGGCCAGCAGCGGCCGCAGCCGGGCGGCGAGCCCGTCGGCGGATCCGGCGGGGGCGGCCTGTGCCCGCGGGACGCCGGGGCCTACGGCGCCCAGTACTCCGGGGGCGCTGGGCGCCGCCTGCGGTAGGGGTCCGGCGGCGGCGGTGCCGTCGTGATCTGCGCCACCCGTACGGCCCCAGGAGGCCGCCCTGTCCCGCTCGGCCTTACGCTGGCCGGAGTCCCATGGGCCGGCGGCGGTCACCGCTGCCACCGACAGGGCGAGGCCGGCGACGGCCGCACCCGCGGTGAGCTGCCAGGTCTTGACCAATGGCACCTCGGACCAGCCCCTTTCGCGATCACACATATGCGTGAGGGACACTTAACCACTGCGTCTTGCCGCGAGCATGGCACCCCACCCGACAGGGCTGGGCCGGACGCGCACGCAGTTGAATCAATGCCGTCTCGAAGCATGAAGTTGATCATGGAGGAGCAGGACGTGGAGTTCGACGTCACCATCGAGATCCCCAAGGGTTCGCGGAACAAGTACGAGGTGGACCACGAGACCGGCCGGATCCGTCTGGACCGTCGCCTCTTCACCTCGACCAGCTACCCGGCCGACTACGGCTTCGTCGAGAACACCCTCGGCGAGGACGGCGACCCGCTGGACGCGCTGGTCATCCTTGACGAGCCGACCTTCCCGGGCTGCCTCATCAAGTGCCGCGCCATCGGCATGTTCCGCATGACGGACGAGGCGGGCGGCGACGACAAGCTGCTGTGCGTGCCGGCCTCCGACCCGCGTGTCGAGCACCTGCGCGACATCCACCACGTGTCCGAGTTCGACCGCCTGGAGATCCAGCACTTCTTCGAGGTCTACAAGGACCTGGAGCCGGGCAAGTCCGTCGAGGGCGCGAACTGGGTCGGCCGCGCCGAGGCCGAGGCCGAGATCGAGGCCTCGTACAAGCGCCTGGAGGCGCAGGGCGGCCACCACTGAGCTCCGGCTCGGCGGCGGTGACGGGCCGGGGGTCTCCCCCGGGCCCCGTACGGCTGTGACATGGCGGGCGGCATCCCCTGGGGGGTGCCGCCCGTCGCCGTGTTCGGCGGAGAAACGGGCGGCACCAGGTTTCGACGGGGAGGAAACGGTTCCGCATACTGATACTCCGGGTGATCACGAACGGGAGGACGCGTGGCGGAGGCCGACGGGGCCGAGGACAGGAAGCCCCAGTCCGACGAAGCGCACAGCGCCTTCACGCCGCCTCCCGGCACCGGGCCGGAGGTGTCCGCCGACGATCAGCCCACCTCGGAGTTCGTTCGCCCGCCGAACACCGAACCGGCCCCGCCCGAGCCCGAGGGGTCCGCCTTCGCCGCGCCCGCCACCTACAGCGCCGCGCAGTCCCCGCCCGCGTACACCCCGGGCCAGGGGTTCCCCGTCGCCCAGATGAAGGAGTCCCCCTGGCAGGACCGCATGCGCACGATGCTGCGCATGCCGGTCGACGTGCGCCCCGTACCGGACCTCGTGCAGCGGCCGAGCGAGACCGGGCCCGCCGTGGGCCGCGTACTCGACCTGACGCTGCGCATCGGGGAGCTGCTGCTGTCGGGCGGCGAGGGCTCCGAGGACGTGGAGGCCGCGATGTTCGCCGTGGCCCGCTCCTACGGGCTGGACCGCTGCGAGCCGACCGTCACCTTCACCATGCTGTCGATCACGCACCAGCCGTCGCTGGTCGACCACCCGGTCTCGGCGAGCCGGACCGTGCGCCGCCGGGGCACCGACTACACCCGGCTGGCGGCCGTGTTCCGGCTGGTGGCCGACATCAGCTCGGCGGAGACCGACGTCTCGCTGGAGGATGCCTACCGGCGCCTCGCCGAGATCCGGCGCAACCGGCACCCGTACCCCACGTGGGTGCTCACGGCGGCCGCGGGGCTGCTCGCCGGGGCCGCCTCGATCCTGGTCGGCGGCGGGGTGCTGGTCTTCTTCGCGGCGGCGCTCGGCGCGGTCCTCGGCGACCGGCTCGCGTGGCTGTGCGCCGGGCGAGGACTGCCGGAGTTCTACCAGTTCGTGGTCGCGGCGATGCCGCCGGCCGCCTTCGGCGTGGCGCTCAAGCTCGCCGAGATCGAGAACATCAAGGCCTCCGCCGTGATCACCGGCGGGCTGTTCGCGCTGCTGCCGGGACGGGCCCTGGTCGCGGCCGTGCAGGACGGCCTGACCGGCTTCTACATCACCGCCGCCGCCCGGCTCCTGGAGGTGATGTACCTCTTCATCGGCATCATCATGGGCGTGCTGGTCGTGCTCTACCTCGGGCTGCAGCTGGGCGCCTCGCCCAAGCCCGAGGAGGTCCTGCAGATCACCCAGCGGCCGCTGATCCAGATCGCGGCGTCGATGGTGCTCGTCTTCACCTTCGCGATCCTGCTCCAGCAGGAGCGCTCCACGGTGTGGATCGTGACCCTCAACGGCGGGGTGGCGTGGGTGACCTTCGGGGCCCTGCACTACGCGGGCGGGATCCCGCCCGTGCCGTCCACGTGCGTCGCGGCCGGTCTGGTGGGCCTCTTCGGGCAGCTCTTCTCCCGCTACCGCTTCGCGTCCGCCCTGCCGTACGTCACGGCCGCCATCGGGCCGCTGCTGCCCGGCTCGGCGACGTACTACGGGCTGCTGCTGATCGCCGAGGACCGGCTGAACGAGGGGCTGGGCTCCCTGGTGAACGCCGCGGCCATCGCCCTGGCCATCGCGATCGGGGTGAACCTGGGGTCGGAGGCCTCCCGGCTGTTCATGCGCATCCCCGGCGCGGCGAGCGCCGTCAAGGGCCGCGCGGCGGCGAAGCGGACCCGCGGCTACTGATGGCCGCCGGCGGCCCCCACAACGGCCCCGGCACCGGCCCGCACACACTGCGGGCCGCACCCCCTGCCCCGGCGGGGCGGGCGTGCGGCCCGTACGACGTGTCGTCCTGCGCGTGGTGTCAGCGCTTGGCGTGGCGCCCGCGCTGGCCCGGGGACTGCGGACCGGAGCCGTCGGCGACCGCGGCCGCCTCCGGGGCCTGGCCGGCGGCGGCCTTGTTCTCCTTGCGGGCCTTCAGCACCTCGAAGACCACCGGGATGACGGAGACGAGGACGATGCCGACGAGGATCGGCTCGACGTTCGTCTTGATGAACTCGATCTGGCCGAGCCAGTAGCCCGCGACGGTGACGCCCGCGCCCCACGCGATGCCGCCGATGACGTTGTAGGTCAGGAAGGTGCGGTACTTCATCGAGCCGGCGCCCGCGACCATCGGGGCGAAGGTGCGGATGATCGGCACGAAGCGGGCGAGCACGATGGCCTTGGGGCCGTGCTTGTCCATGAACTCGTGCGCCTTGTCCAGGTTCTCCCGCTTGAAGAGCTTGGAGTTGGGCCGGTTGAAGAGCTTCGGCCCGAAGAACTTGCCGATCATGTAGCCGACCTGGTCGCCGATGATGGCCGCGGCGACGATCAGGGTGCAGACCAGCCACAGCGGCTGCTTGATGTACTGCCCGTCCGCGACCAGCAGGCCCGCGGTGAAGAGCAGGGAGTCGCCGGGCAGGAAGGCGAAGAGGCCCGACTCGGCGAAGACGATGACCAGGATGCCGATCAGGCCGAAGTGCGAGATCAGGTAGTCCGGGGACAGCCACTCAGGGCCGAGCGCAAGCGTATACACGGGTTCCGGACTCTCCTGGATCGGGGGGAAGGCAGGGATGGGGGCGGTTTCAATTATCAACGCACACGACCCCCGCCCGGTTCCAGGTACCGGCGGGGGTCGCGCGCGTGATGTTCCGCTTACACTCCGCGCACGCCGTTCGCCAGGATCGCGTCCCTCAGGTGTGCGGCCATGCCCGGCTTCACCGCGTCGTAGAACGCCGTGAAGCGCTCGTCCGCCACGTACATCTCGCCGAGGCAGGTGTGCATCTCGTACGGGCAGTCGTAGAACCACTTGTGGATGTGCAGGCGGTGCTCCTCGGCCAGGTCCATCGCGGCCTCGCCCTCGGCGGGTTCACCGGCCTCCATGGCAGCGGCGTACCGGCGGCCCCAGTCGGCGGACTCGTCCTGCATCCGCTGCCAGTCGTCCTTCGTGTACGAGGCCGCGCGGCGCTGGGACTCGGCGTACGCCTCGGTGTCGCCCCACCGCTCCTGGACCTCCTCCGCGTACTGCTCGGGGTCCTGCTCCCCGAAGACCTCGAACTTCTCCTCGGGCGTGAGGTTGATGCCCATCTTCTTCGCCTCCATGGCGTGCTCAACGGCCTTGGCCATCTGCTGGAGCCGGGCGATCCGGTCGGTCAGCAGGGCATGCTGCCGGCGCAGATGCTCCTGTGGATCCGACTTCGGGTCGTCCAGCAGGACCGCGACCTCGTCGAGGGGGAAGCCGAGCTCCCGGTAGAACAGGATCCGCTGCAGCCGGTCCAGGTCGGCGTCGTCGTACCGCCGGTGTCCCGCGTGGCTGCGGCCGCCCGGGGAGAGCAGCCCGATCTCGTCGTAGTGGTGCAGGGTGCGCACCGTGACCCCGGCGAAACCCGCCACCTGGCCCACTGAGTAGCCCATCTCTTCCCTCCTCTGCTCGGGTACGCCCCCCACTGTGGTTCCTCACGCCGCGTGAGGTGCAAGTCCTTCCCCGAGCTACCTGCTCAGCCCCCGGTAACGGCCCACGGCCAGCGGGAAGAAGACCGCGAGCAGCAGCAGCGGCCAGGCGACCGCCAGCAGGGCCGCGTGGTCGGCGGCCCATGAGGGCGGGGCCGCGACCGGGTTGCCGAACAGGTCGCGGACGGCGGTGGCCGTCGCCGAGAGCGGGTTCCATTCCACCACCGCGCCCAGCCAGCCCGGCATCGACTCCGGCGTGGCGAACGCGTTGGACAGGAAGCCCACCGGCCAGACCAGGATCTGCACCGCCTGCACCAGCTCGGGCCGGCCCGCGACCATGCCGAGCCAGATCCCGATCCACAGCATCGCCAGGCGCAGCAGCAGGAGCAGTCCGAAGGCGAGCAGGGCGGCCGCCGCGCCGCCGTGCCATCGCCAGCCGAGCAGCAGCCCGACCGCGGCCAGGACCAGCAGGCCCACCGCCGACTGGAGCATGTCGGCGGCGCTGCGGCCCACCAGGACCGCGGAGGAGGACATGGGCATGGCGCGGAAGCGGTCGATCACCCCCTTGTTCAGGTCCTGGGTGACGGCCGTGAGGGTGGCCTCCAGGCCGAAGGCCATGGTCAGGGCGAGCATCCCGGGGACCAGGAACTCGACGTACTCGCCGTCGATCCCGCGCCCGCCGCCCACCAGGAAGCCGAACATCAGCAGCATCATCACGGGGAAGACCAGCCCGACGAGCATCTGCACCGGCTGCCGCGCCCAGTGCGCCAGCTCGCGCCGGGTCATCGTCCAGGAGTCCGAGACCACCCAGGCCGCGCTCATGCGGCCACCTCCTCGCGGTCGGTCAGGTGCAGGAAGACCTCGTCGAGCGTGGGGCGCCGGACGGCGAGGTCGGCCGCCTCGATGCCCGCCTCCTGCAGCGTCCGCAGGGTCCGGGCCAGTCCGGCCATGCGGTCCTGGACGGGGAAGCTCAGGGTCAGGGTGTCGGGGTCGACGGCGGGGTCGGGCAGCAGCCGCGCCGCGTGCGCCAGGCGCGCCGCGTCCCGCAGGACCACGACGATCCGGTCCCGGCCGACCAGGGCCTTCAGTTCGTCGGCCGTGCCCTCGGCCGCGACCCGGCCGCCGTCGATCAGGGAGAGCCGGTGGGCCAGCTGGTCGGCCTCCTCCAGGTACTGCGTGGTGAGCAGCACGGTGGTGCCGCCGCCGACCAGGGAGCGGACCGCGTTCCACACCTCGGCGCGGCCCCGCGGGTCGAGGCCGGTGGTCGGCTCGTCCAGGAACAGCACCTCCGGGTCGGTGATCAGGGAGGCGGCGAGGTCGAGCCGGCGCCGCATGCCGCCGCTGTACTGCTTCACGGGCTTGCGGCCGGTGTCCGCGAGGCCGAAGCGCTCCAGCAGCTCGTCGGCGCGCAGCCCGGCCCGGCGCGCGCCCAGGTGGTGGAGGCGTCCGAACATCTCCAGGTTCTGCCGTCCGGCCAGTTCCTCGTCGAGCGCGGCGTGCTGGCCGAGGAGGCCGATGCGGGAGCGTACGGCCGCCGGGTCGGCGGCCACGTCGTGGCCCGCCACGCGGACCGTCCCCTCGTCGTGCCGGAGCAGGGTGCTCATGATGCGCACGGCCGTGGTCTTGCCGGCGCCGTTGGGGCCGAGCACGGCGTGGACGGTGCCGCGCGCCACCTCCAGGTCGAGCCCGGCCAGGGCCTGCTTGTCGCCATACCGCTTGTGAACGCCTGCGACGGAGATCGCCAAAGCCACTCCTCACTAGTCAAACTTGATTACCGCGAGCCGCAAAGGTAATGCCCGCTCGCGAGCTAGTCAAACTTGATTACGCCCTCAGGCGTAGGGATTCTCCTGACCCTCCGCCAGCACCCCCACGAAGGGCTCTCCGCCCTCGCCCGCGAAGGAGTACGCGCCCCCCTCGATCCGGGCGATCAGCCCCCGCGTCCACTCCGCCTCCGCGTCCGCGGAGTGCACCCACCTGTGCATGATCTCGCCGATGTGGCCCAGCGGCTCCGGACCGCCCTCGGGCGTGTAGTAGTCGGTCACCGACGACCGCCAGCCCGCCAGCTTCGCCAACCGCTCCCGCAGCAGCGCGAGCACTTCCGCCCGCGGCAGGTCGACCATGAAGCCGATCGCCGCCGACAGCACGTCCGCCTTCTGGTCGAACGCCGCGAGCGCCTCGCGCAGCAGCCTGAAGTACTCCTCCCGGCCGGCGTCCGTCACCTCGTACTCGGTGCGCGGCGGTCCGCCCGCCGCGCTCGGCGCCACCTCGTGCGCGTGCAGGACGCCCTGCTTCGCCATCTGCTTCAGGGCGTGGTAGATCGATCCCGGCTTGGTGTTCGACCACTCGTGGGCGCCCCAGTACTCCAGGTCGTTGCGCACCTGGTACCCGTGGGCGCGCCCGTGCTGGCGGACGGCGCCGAGGACAAGAAGCCGGATCGCTGACATGGGGCCAGGCTATGTCCCCCCGGTTCAGCCCATCGCCTTGGTGCCGTCGACGGACTCGCGGATGACGTCCGCGTGGCCCGCGTGCCGGGCGAACTCCTCCACCAGGTGCAGCAGCATCCAGCGGACCGACACCTTGGTGTCCTTGGGGAACCACGGCGCCGGCGGCAGCGGGAAGGTCTCGTCCAGGCTCGCGACCGCGGCGGCGAAGGCCTCCGTCTCCGCCCGGACGCCGTCCCAGAAGGCCAGCACGGACGGGATGGTCTCGCCCTCGACGAGGCGGAAGCTGTCGCCGTAGCTCGACTCGTCGCGCAGCCGCTCGTTCGGCCGCTGCTGGGCCAGCCGCAGCCAGTTCAGCTCGACCTCCGCCACGTGCTTGAGCAGCCCGGACAGGGAGAGCTCGCTGGCGCTCGGCCGGCTCGCGGCCTGCTCCTCGTCGAGCCCTGCGAGGGACGCACGAATCGCCGCGCGCTGCGACTCGACGAAGGCGAGGAGCGTGCCGCGCTCGTCGCCCAGGACCTCGGTGGAAAGCTGAGCCATGACAGGACCGCCTCTGCGTGGGGTGGCCGGGGGGCTCTCCCCCGACACCCCATACGCTACGGAGGATGTAGGTCAGCTCCTGTCCTAATGGAGCCGGGATCGCGGGGTCAGTTCGGGGAGATCTCCCCGTCCGGCCGTATCGCGGGCAGCCCCGTGGCGGGCTTCGGGAGCAGGGCCTTGGAAAGGTCCTGCCTGCCGGTCGGGTCGAGCCCGTACATCGCCTCGTAGATCTTGCGGACGGCCGGTCCGGAGGCCCCGGAGCCGGTGCCGCCCTGGGAGATCGTCATGACGATCGTGTAGTCCTCGGTGTAGGAGGCGAACCACGAGGTGGTCTGCTTGCCCTGGACCTCGGCCGTGCCGGTCTTGGCGTGCATCGGGATCTGCTTCTGCGGCCAGCCGCCGAAGCGCCAGGCGGCACTGCCGTCGGTGGCGACGCCGGCGAGGGCCCGGTCGATGTTGTCGCGCGTCCGGGCGTCCATCGGGAGCTTCCCCCGCTCCTTGGGGGCGATCTCCTTCACCGACGTCCCGTCGGCGCTGACGACCGCCTTGCCGACGCTCGGCTGGTGCAGGGTGCCGCCGTTGGCGATGGCCGCGTAGACGGACGCCATCTGCAGCGGGGTGACGAGGGTGTCGCCCTGGCCGATCGAGTAGTTGATCGCGTCACCCTCGCGCAGCTGGTTGCCCTGGCGGCAGTTCTCGTAGGCGATCTTCTCGGCGAAGCTGCCGTTCTTCTTGCCGTCCCGGCACCAGGCGTCCTTGTTGGCGTCGAAGAAGTCCTGCTTCCACTTGCGGTCGGGGACCCGGCCCGGCACCTCGTTGGGCAGGTCGATGCCGGTGCGCTTGCCCAGGCCGAACTCGTGGGCGGTCTTGAAGAACCAGTCCTTCGGGTCCTTCTTCGGCTTGATGCCGCCGTCCTTCTTCCACTCCTGGTCCGCGATCAGGTAGTAGACCGTGTCGCAGGAGACCTCCAGGGCGCGGCCGATGGTGATGTCGCCGTGGCCCTGCGACTCGAAGTTCGTGAAGGTCTGGCTGCCCACCGAGTACGAACTGGGGCAGGGGTAGCGGTTGTTGAAGGGGTAGCCGGCGTTGACCGCGGCGGTCGAGGTGACCACCTTGAAGATGGAGCCCGGCGCGGCCTGCCCCTGGATGGCGCGGTTCAGCAGCGGGTAGTTGGACTCCTGGTCCGTGAGGGAGGCGTAGTCCTTCGCGGAGATGCCGCCCACCCAGGCGTTGGGGTCGTAGGTCGGGTTCGACGCCATCGCGACGATCCGGCCCGTCCTGGACTCCATCACCACGACCGCGCCCGAGTCGGCCTCGTAGTTGCGGCCGGTGTTCCGGTCGTGGACCTTGCGGGCGTCGATCATCGCGTTGTTCAGCTCGCGCTCGGCCACCGCCTGCACCCGTGAGTCGATCGAGGTCACGATGTTCGAGCCGGGCTGCGCGGGGTCCGTCTCGCCCTGCCCGATGACCCGGCCGAGGTTGTCCACCTCGTAGCGGGTGATGCCGGCCTTGCCGCGCAGCTCCTTGTCGTACGTGCGCTCCAGGCCGGAGCGGCCCACCTGGTCGGAGCGCAGGTAGGGGGAGTCGGACTTCTTCGCCTTGGCGATCTCCTCGTCGGTGACCGGCGAGAGGTAGCCCAGCACCTGGGACGTGTTGGCCCCGTCCGGGCCGGCGTAGCGGCGCAGCGCGGTCGCCTCTGCCGTGATGCCGGGGAAGTCCTCGGGGTGCTCACGGATCTGCAGGGCCTGCTCCGTGGTCGCCTCGTCACTGACCGGGATGGGCTGGTAGGGCGAGCCGTTCCAGCAGGGCTGCTTGGTCTTGGAGTCGCAGAGCCGGACCTTGTCGATGACCTCCTGCGGGTCCGTGCCCAGTACCTCGGCGAGCCGGGTCAGCACGGATTTGCCCTTGTCGGGCATCTTCAGCAGCTCGGTACGGCTCGCGGAGACCACCAGGTGGGTGGCGTTGTCGGCGAGCGGGACCCCGCGCGCGTCGAGGATCGAGCCGCGCACGGCCGGCTGGACCACCTGCTGGACGTGGTTGTTCTTCGCCTCGTCGGTGTACTCCTGGCCGTTGCGGATCTGGAGGTACCAGAGCCGTCCGCCCAGCGTGAGCAGCAGGGAGAAGACCACGACCTGGATGACGACGAGCCGGTTCTGGACCCGAGGGGTCCGGCCGGTCTCCGGTATGTTGCTCAACTCGATCTCCCCCGGGCGGCTGCCTACGCCCGGTCGAGTCTAAGGGCTGGCCCGTCATCCCCGGCGGGCGCGCGGCGCCGGCTACGGCGCCTCGCCGCGCGCAAAGCGCCCGCATACGCCCAGTACGAGGACGCTCCTCCGCCTTGCGATGCACCGCATCCGACACCGCGCGCTGATCCGCCAGGGATGACGGGCCAGCCCTTGGGGGTGCGCGGCCCCCTGATCAGAACGGGAAGGCCGTCCGCCCGTGCTGGACGGAGATCCACTTCTGGGTGGTGAACGCCTCGACCGTGGCCTCGCCGTTCAGCCTGCCCAGACCGGAGGCCTTCTCCCCGCCGAACGCGGCCAGCGGTTCGTCCCCGATCGTGGAGTCGTTGACGTGCATCATCCCCGTCTCGATCCGCTGGGCGAAGCGCACGCCCCGCTCCACGTCCCGGGTGTGCACGGCGCCGCTGAGCCCGTAGGGGGTCGCGTTGGCCAGCCGTACGCCCTCGTCCTCGCCGTCGAAGACGACCAGCAGCGCGACGGGGCCGAAGATCTCCTGGCCGAGCAGCGGGGAGTCCTCGGGGATGTCGGCGAGCACCGTCGGCTCGACCAGGTTGCCGCGCGTAGACCCCCGTACGAGCGCCCGGGCGCCGGATTCCACGGCCTGGTCGACGAGGGCGGTCAGGGCGTCGGCCTGGAAGGAGTTGATCAGGGGGCCGACGTGGGTGTCGGCCTCGCGCGGGTCGCCGGTCTTCAGGGCGCGCACGCGCGCGGTGAACTTCTCGGTGAACTCCTCGGCGACCGAGGCGTCGACGAGGATCCGGTTGGCGGCCATGCAGACCTGGCCCTGGTAGACGAAGCGGCTGAAGACGGCCGCGTCCACCGCGTAGTCGAGGTCGGCGTCGTCGAGGACGACGAGGGCGCTGTTGCCGCTGAGTTCCAGGACCGTGCGCTTGAAGTGGCGGGCGGCGATCGCGCCGACGTGCCGGCCGACCCGGTCCGAGCCCGCGAAGGAGATGACCTTGGGGACGGGGTGCGTCAGGAGGGCGTCGCCGATCTCGGCGATGTCGGTGACGAGGACGTTCAGCAGGCCGGCGGGCAGCCCGGCGTCCTCGAAGATCTTGGCGATCACGCCGCCGCCGACGACCGGGGCGTTCTGGTTGGGCTTGACGACCACCGCGTTGCCCAGGGCCAGGGCCGGGGCGACGGACTTGAGCGTGACCAGGAAGGGGAAGTTGAAGGGGCTGATCACGGTGACGACGCCGACGGGCAGCCGCTGGACCCGGTTCTCCTTGCCCTCGACCGGTGAGGGCAGGATCCTTCCTTCGGGGCGGACGGCCAGCTGCAGCGACTCGCGGATGAACTCCATCGCGAGGTGGACCTCGTACTCGGCCTTGGGACGGGTCCCGCCGAGCTCGTCGATCATCGCCTCGACGATCTCCTTCTCGCGCTCCTCGGTGATCCGCAGGGCGCGCTCCAGGACCGCGCGTCTGATGTACGGGCTGGTGGCGGCCCACTCGCGCTGGGCGCGTTCGGCGCCGCGGTAGGCCTGGTCCACCTGCTCGACGGTGGCCACGGTGATGGCCGCGAGCTTCTCCCCGTTGTACGGGTTGACGTCGATGATGTCCCATGAACCGTTGCCGGCCAGCCATTCGCCGTCGATGTACTGGTGAGCGAGGTCGCTGAATATGGACATGCCATCCCTTACTGCGAGCGCGCACCCGTGCGCTGCACCGGAGACCGATCGGTCGTCATGCACTGATCAGACGTCATACTACGTGCGGATCAAGACAGTTGGAGTAGGCCGCGAAGAAGATCCCTGGTCCGGTCGGGGTCGGGGCAGTCGGCCTGAAGGCGCTCCATCGCCCGCCCGTACTGCCCCACTTCCTCGTCCTTGTCCAGGTAGAGGGCGCTGGTGAGCTGTTCCAGATAGACGATGTCCTGCAGGTCGGACTCGGGGAAGCGCAGCAGGGTGAAGGCTCCGCTCTCGCCCGCGTGCCCGCCGAAGGAGAAGGGCATCACCTGGAGCTGCACGTTGGGCCGCTGGGAGACCTCGATGAGGTGCTCCAACTGGCCGCGCATGACGTTGCGGTCGCCGTACGGGCGGCGCAGCGCGGCCTCGTCCAGGACGGCGTGGAAGACGGGGGCGCTCTCGGACACGAGCACCTTCTGCCGCTCCAGGCGGAGCGCGACACGGCGGTCGATCTCGGCGGCGGTGGCGCCGGGCATGCCGCGGCTGACGACGGCGTGGGCGTAGGCCTCGGTCTGCAGCAGCCCGTGGACGAACTGCACCTCGTAGATGCGGATGAGCGAGGCGGCGCCCTCCAGCCCGATGTAGGTCTGGAACCAGCCGGGCAGCACGTCGCCGTAACTGTGCCACCAGCCGGTCGCGTTGGCCTCGCGGACCAGTCCCAGCAGGGACTCGCGCTCGGTGCTGTCCGTGACCCCGTAGAGCGTGAGGAGGTCCTCCACGTCCCGTGCCTTGAAGCTCACCCTTCCCAACTCCAAGCGGCTGATCTTCGATTCGGATGCGCGGATCGAGTAGCCGGCCGCCTCACGGGTGATGCCGCGGGATTCTCGGAGTCGCCTGAGCTGGGAGCCCAGGAGGATGCGGCGCACCACAGAACCGCTTGCTTCTGCGGTCACTAGTACTGCCCTCCCCATCGCATTGGCGTGCGCGTGGTGTGCGCGGCGTCTCGGGGCCCCCGTACCCCAGAGGCCGCAGTCTGCCACCAAAACGCATCGGGCCGTACTCGTTCTGTAACGGAATCCCGCCTCCGGGAGAAGAAGTCCGTAAGTCTGCGTAGGAAGAAATGAGCAAGAACCGTCACGTGAGCGGACAGGTCCGGCGCGTGCACGTGCATCTGCCCTTGCATCCGGCCCGGGCATTCGGAACCATGGTCCCCGCGCACCTGCGTGCTCTTCGCGCCGGCGCGGGACCCACCCCGCAGTTATTTCTGGTCGGAGTTGACCGCTCCGCCCGCGAATCCCGGGAGTGCCTCGCATGGGGACGAATGGATCGACCATGCTCGAGCCGTTACGGCAGGGGCTTCCCCCGGTCGACCCCACGGCTGTCTCCGGGTCCGCCTCGTGCGCCCTCCCGCCACGCTTCGACGCGGTACGCGGCGCCCGCACCTTCACCCGCTCGACGCTGTCCCAGTGGGGCCTCGACGACCGCTTCGACGATGTCGCCCTGGTCGTGTCCGAACTCGTCACCAACGCGCTGCGGCACGCCCTGCCGGAGGATGCGCGGGGGCCGGAGCCCGAGCCGGAGCCGCCGGTACGGCTGCACCTGATGCGGTGGAGCACCCGGCTGGTGTGCGCGGTGCGCGACCCCAGCGAGGACCGGCCCGGCGGGGCGTTCTCGCCGGAGCGGACCGAGGAGAACCTCGATCTGGAGTCCGGGCGGGGGCTGTTCCTGGTGGACTCCTACAGCGACAGCTGGGGCTGGCACCCGCTCGCGGGACGACTGACCGGCAAGGTGGTCTGGGCGCTGTTCCTGCTGCACGACTGAGCCGCCGGTACACGACGACTGGCCGGGACCGATCGCTGCGATCGGTCCCGGCCAGTGCACGTGCATGGCTTGATGAGTGCGCCGTTCCGTCAGCCGATCAAGTGATCGAACTCGCCGTCCTTGACGCCCAGGAGCAGGGCTTCTATCTCGGCCGGCGTGTAGACGAGCGCCGGTCCGTCCGGGAAGCGCGAGTTGCGCATGGCGACCTCGCCTCCGGGCAGTTTCGCGAACTCCACGCAGGAACCCTGCGAGTTGCTGTGTCTGCTCTTCTGCCACGTCAGCTCAAACAAGGAAGCGAGTTCTGCAGCTGCCATCCCGTTGTACGCGTGGTCCACAGGAAGCCCCCGATAGTGCAGATGTCAACTCCACCGGATCATAGCTGTGTTCAGGGGTGGCTGCACGCGCAGATGCACGTGCACGCGGGGTGTTCCGGTGATCACAGACAGGTCCGCCACCCTCAGGGGTGCCCGGTGGAGCCCGGGCCCGGCCCTGATCCGCCGGACACCCCTAGGGCGCGGGGAGCGGCGGGCGGCGGCCGCCCATGTGGGCCCGGTCGGCGGCCGCCGTGCCGTCCTCCCAGCCCGCGTGGTCGGTGGCGCCGCGCAGCCGGGTGGTGGTGGTCCGCGGGAACATCTCCTCGGCCCGGGAGGTGACCGCCACGTCGCGCGCCACCAGGGCGGGCAGGTTGTCCGCGGCCTCCGCAGCCGTGTGCTCCGCGGTCTCGGCGAGCCGGTGGCCGATCCGACTGGCGTAGGCCAGCAGGAACGACTGCCGGAAGGTCTTGGTCCGCTTGCGTCCGCCCGACCGCTGGGCGGCCTCCGCGCGGGTCATCGCGGCCGTCGCCTGGACGAGGAGCGAGGTGTGGAGCAGCTCCACCGCCTCCAGGTCGCTCTCGAAGCCGACCACCGTGGAGAACTCGTAGGCGCTGTTCCACACCGCCCGGCAGCGGTTTGCGGTGGCCACCGCGTCGAGCAGGACCGCCTTCGCCTCCTCGTACGGGGGCTCGACGCCGATCCGGCGGGCGGCCGGCACCTGCGCCGGGCCGCCGCCGCGCGCGGCCAGCAGGGCCTCGTCCACGGTGTGCCGGGCCATCAGCTCCTGGGCCTTGGCGCTCAGCGCCTCGGCCTCCTCCGGGTAGGTGGTCGCCTCGGCCTTGGCGAGCAGGGCCCGGATGCGCGCCAGCATGCGGGGCTCGATGTGGGCGTGCTCCGCGAGCGCGTCGACCGGATCGCCGGGCAGCGGGCCCACGGGCTCCACGGAGGGCAGCCGGATCAGCAGCCGCAACACCTCCAGGAAGGCGGTGGCCAGCGTGAACCGGTCCGACCGCTCCCGCCGCGCGAGTGCGTCGGCGTACTCCCCGTCGTTCCTCCACCACACCTCGGCGGTGGTCCAGCGCTCCGGGAGCCGGGCGTAGCGGCGCGCCTCGGCGGCGATCAGGTCCCCGGTGATCCGCAGGTGCCGCTCGTCGAGGTCGCGCCGGACCAGCCGCAGCACGTCGGCCGGCTGCCAGCCCCGCTCCCAGCCCTGCCGTACGTACGCCTCCCCGCGCGCCAGCAGCTCCCCGCCCACCGCGGACCAGTGCCCGGGATCGGCGGCGAGCAGCGAGGCCCCGGTGTCCAGCCCGGCGTCGTCCTGGGCGTACAGGGCCGCGGCGAAGGCTCGGTCGACGGTCTCGGCAAGGTCTCTCACACCTCTCAGCTTGGCACGCCCCCCCTACGCGCCCCCCTTCGCGCCCCGCTCCCGGCCGCGGGCCCCGGCGCCGCAGCCGCCGCGGTGCGCGAGGGGGCGGGCACGCCCGGGCGACGGCGGCCGCCCGGCCACTGTCGGACCCCGGTGGGACACTCGCACCCATGAGCGACCGCACTCCCCGGTGGGCCCTCGCCGAGGACGGCGACGGGTGGTGGCACGCCGCACCCGTACCCCTCGCCGGCGGCGGCCGGACGGACGCGGCCCCGCTCCGCGTCCGCGATCCCGCCGAGGCGATCCGCCGCGCCCCGCCCGGCACCCGGTGGGTCTGGCGGTCCACCGCCGCGGTGTACCCGCGCCTGCTCGCGGCCGGCGTCCGCGTCGAGCGGTGCCACGACATCGAGGACGCCGAGCTGCTGCTCCTCGGCCACGAGGGCCGTTCCGGCGAGCCCCGCTCGGCCGCCGCCGCCTGGGCACGGCTGAACAACGCCCCCGTGCCGCCCGACCCCCGGCAGCGCGCGGCCGATCCACGCGCCCAGGACTCCCTCTTCGACCCGCAGCCCGCCCCGCTCTCCCTGGAAGCCCTGCTGGCCGTCCACGCCGACCAGGCGGGGCGGCTCGGCGCGACCGCGCACCCCGACCGGATGCGGCTGCTCGTGGCCGCCGAGTCCGCGGCCTTCCTGGTCGCCGCCGAGATGAACCGGGCCGGCCTGCCCTGGCGGGCCGACGTGCACCGCGCCCTGCTGACCGAGCTGCTCGGCGAGCGGTACGCGGGCGGCGGGGAGCCCAGGCGCCTCGCCGAACTGGCCGACCGGGTCTCGGCCGCCTTCGGCCGGCGCGTACGCCCCGACCTGCCCGCGGAGGTGATCAGGGCCTTCGCCAAGGACGGGATCAAGCTGAAGTCCACCCGCCGCTGGGAGATCCAGGAGCTGGACCACCCGGCCGTCGAGCCGTTGATCGAGTACAAGAAGCTGTACCGGATCTACACGGCCCACGGCTGGAGCTGGCTCGGCGACTGGGTCCACGGGGGCCGTTTCCGCCCGGAGTTCATCCCCGGCGGCACCCTCACCGGCCGCTGGGTCACCAACGGCGGCGGGGCGCTGCAGATCCCGAAGGTGATCCGCAGGGCCGTCGTCGCCGACCCGGGCTGGCGGCTCGTCGTCGCCGACGCCGACCAGATGGAACCGCGCGTACTCGCCGCCATCTCCCGCGACCCCGCCTTCATGGAGGTGGCCGGCAGGCCCGAGGACCTCTACACCGCGGTCTCCCGCCAGGGCTTCTCCGGCGACCGCGACAAGGCCAAGATCGCCGTGCTCGGCGCCGTCTACGGGCAGACCTCCGGGGACGGCCTGAAGAACCTGGCCGCGCTGCGCCGCCGCTTCCCGCGGGCGGTGGCGTACGTGGACGACGCGGCGAAGGCCGGGGAGGAGGGCCGGCTCGTCCGCACCTGGCTCGGCCGCACCTGTCCGCCGCCCGCAGGCTCCGGCGAGCGGGACGAGGCCGGCGACGGGGGCGTCGACCCCGGCGGGGGTGAGCCCGAGGGTGAGGCCGGAGCCGGGACCGTCCAGGACAGGGAGGACGGCTGGACCCCGGGCTACGCCTCCACCAACTCCCGGGCCCGCGGCCGTTTCACCCGCAACTTCGTCGTCCAGGGCAGCGCCGCCGACTGGGCGCTGCTGATGCTCGCGGCGCTGCGGCAGGCCACCGCCGGGATGCGCGCGGAGCTGGTGTTCTTCCAGCACGACGAGGTGATGGTGCACTGCCCCGCCGAGGAGGCCGGAGCCGTCGTGGAGGCGATCCGCGCCGCCGGCGACCGGGCCGGCCGGATCGCCTTCGGCGACACCCCGGTCCGGTTCCCGTTCACGACGGCGGTCGTCGAGTGCTATGCCGATGCCAAGTAGGCGTTGCCTGACGTCAGTTGCGGTCACGGTTCCAGCCCGGGGCGAGGGCGATCTCCTTCAGCTGCTCCAGCGTCAGCCGGGGCTGCGGGCGCGAGGGGCCGCCGTTCTGGTTGGCGGTGTTGAAGGCGGAGACCGTCACGCGCAGGCCGTTCTCGCGCAGGGTGGCCACGGTCCACTGGACCACGCCCGGGGCCTTGCCCGCCGAGCCCTGCGTGATCTTCACCTTCGTCCCGTCGGACTCCGTGGTGACGTCGGCGCCCGTGAAGCCCGCGGTGGTCTCGGCCCTGGAGACATTGAGCTGGACCAGGGACGGGCCCTTGCCGTCGTCGAGCACGAGGTAGCCGTACGAGCCCTCCCCGCCCCGGGAGGCGATCGGGACCCCGAAGGGGGCCGCCAGCAGCTCCAGGGCGTCGGCGGCGCTCCGGTCCTTCAGCGGCGTCCCCGGCCCGGCGTCCCGCGACCCCGGCTCCGGCTCGGCGGCCGGCAGGTCGTTCAGTGCGGGGAGCCAGACCTGTGAGGTGACCAGGGACTTCAACTGCGCGCTGTTCAGGGGTGGGTCGGGGCGGGTGGTGGCCGCGTCCTTCTCCGCGGGGGCGTTCCACTCCGAAGCCTCGACCAGGAAGCCGGCCGGGGTCACGAGCACGGCCCGCCAGCACTTGGTGTCCACCCGGCGGTCGGCGTACTCGTACCCCTTGTAGACGAGCAGCTTCGAGCCGTCCGGCAGCTGCTCGGTCCGGCAGTCGTCGTACCCCTGGAGGCTCTTGTCCCCGCACTCGGTGAGCTGGCGGGCCTGACTGCCCTTGGGGTCCACGCGGGAGAGGCTGACGCTGACGGCCGCTTTCCCCTTCCCGTCGTCGTACACGCCGGAGACCGCCGCTCCGCCCTCGCTCTCGGTGCCGCGCGCCGCCGTGGCGGTCAGCTTCCCGCCCTGCGGGGCCAGAGCCTTCTCCAGGTTGGTCATCATCCGCTCCGCGCCGACCGCGCCGCTGCCCACCCGCGGGCTCGGGGCGCCGCCGTGCCCGCCGCCGTTCGCGCCGTCGGTGGCCGAGCCGGCGTCCGGCGTCGGCGCCGCGGCGACGGTGACGCCGTCCGAGCCGCCCGCGCCGTCCAGGAGCCCGCCCGCGTAGGCGCCGGCCGTCGCGACCAGCGCCAGGGCCAGCGCGGATCCGCCGACCACCGCGGCGCGGCGGCGGGCCACCAGGTGGCGGCCGCGTTCCTCGCCGGCGTCGACCAGGGCGTGCCGGTCGACCGTGAAGCCGTCCCCCGCCTGCCGGAGGGCCACACCGAGATCATCTTCAAAGGGCATGAGGAATTTGACCTTCCGTTCAATGGGTAGGGGTGGGCGGCCCGGGCAGTACGGGCCCGGGCGCGTCCGTGCCGTTCACAGCTCCGCGAAGGCGCCGAGGCTGCCGCCCAGCTCCTGCCGCAGCCGGGCCAGTGCCCGGGAGGTGCGCGTCCGCACCGCCGCCGAGCTGACGTTCATCGCGTCGGCGGTCTCCTCGACGCTGCGGTCCTCCCAGTAGCGCAGCACCAGCACCGCCCGGTCCTTGGGCGCCAGCCGCCCCAGCGCCTCCAGCAGGGTCATCCGCAGCACCGGATCGCCGCCGCCCGGCGCCACCGCCCCCGAGTCGGGAAGGGTCCCGACCGGGCGCTCCCCCGCCGACCGGCGGCGCCGGTGCGTCAGGTAGGCCCGTACCAGCACCGTCTGCGCGTACGCCGCCGGATTGTCCACGCGGGCGATCCGGCCCCAGTGCAGGTACATCCGGCCCAGCGTCTCCTGCACCAGGTCCTCCGCGAGATGGGTGTCCCCGCTCGCCAGCAGGCAGGCCGATCGGTACAGGTGCCCCGACCGGCCCGCCGCGAATTCACGGAACCCGTCCCTGCGACCGTGTCGCATCCGCTCCCCCTCGCGTCCGTCTCACTGCACTTGACGCGACGGCGTGCGGAAATGTTTCACCCCTCGGCCGAAGTCACCGCCGGCGTCACCGGACGGGCCGGGAAGGGGGACGCGGTCGGATGTGCTCGAACCGCACACATGCTCTATGTTGCAGAGGCAAAACACGGGGGCTCGGCGGTGCGCACACTCAGGAGCCGCGCCCTGGAGCGGTGGAAAGCGCTTCACGAACCGGGACTGGGGCGACGGACGACAGATGGCACGGGACTACGACAGCCAGCTTCTGGAGTCGGTGGCGGTACGCCGCCGCAGGATGAGGGACGCCCTGCTCTTCGGCGCCCAGCGGGCGCGGCGCACGGCGGACGAGCGGCTCGGCAAGCTGTTCGCCGGCATCGCCATCGCGGCCGTCCTGTGCGCGGGTTGCGTCGGCTGGTCCTTCGTCCAGCACACCCTCGCGAAGCAGAAGGCCGAGCAGCAGAAGCAGCAACAACAGCAGCAGGGCCGGCCGCAGCCGTACGGGCAGCCGGCGGCATCGCAGCCGCCGACCGCCGGGGCGAGCCCGTCCGCTTCGAAGTCCCCGAAACCGCCAAAGAAGACGTCACAGCCGACGCCCTCGCACTCGGCCCAGTCGCCCAAGCCTGCGCAGTCGTAGAGGAAGAAGCATCAGGCGTGCAGATCCGGGAGAGTTCACGCTCCGGCAGCAGCGCCAGGTCCCCCTTGGCCCCGAAAGGTCGCAAACCCGCGATGATAGGTTCCCGCAAGTGGTGAGCACAGCAACGACTTCCCGGGGGCAACTCAGCCGGGTGACCCTGATCGGCGAGCGGCGCCGCGCCGACATGGTCCTGCCGTCCGACACCCCCATCGGCCAACTGCTGCCGGACATACTCCAGCTGCTCGACGACCGGGCCGCGTCCAGGCCGCTGACCCGCCAGCTGATCGCGCCGGACGGCTCCGCGCTGCCGCACGACAGCACGCTCGCGACGGCCGGCATAGCCGACGGTGCCGTCCTACGCCTGGTCAGAAGCCATTCCGCGCCGCCCGCCCCGGTGGTCCACGACGTCACCGACCTGGTCTCGGACGACCTCGACCTCCAGGCCTGGCGCTGGCGTCCCGCCGCCCGGCGGGGCAGCGCGGGCGTGGCGACCGTCGCCTTCACGGTCACCGCGGCGCTGCTCGCCCGCCACGAGTTCACCCTCGGGGCACTGGCCGGCGGCCTGGCCGCCGTCACACTCCTGCTGATGGCGGCCGGCGCCCTCGTCTCGCGGATCGGCGGGGGCAACCGGGGCCTCGCGACGGCGCTCCTGCTCGCCTCCGGCGGCCTCGGCGTCCTCACCGCGTGGACCGCCGCCGACGCCCACGACTGGCCGGGCACCGCTCGGCTCGCCGCCGTCGCCGGGGCGCTCGTCCTGACGCTGGCGCTGCTCGGGTACTTCTCGCCGCTCGGCCGCGGCGGACTCTTCGGAGCCGCGGCCACCGCCGTGATCACCGCCCTGTGGCAGGCCGTGGCCGCGGTCCAGGACGACCCGGCCCGGCTCGGCGCGGTCATGGCCCTGGTCTCCGTGGTGCTGCTCGGCCTGCTGCCGCGGCTCGCCCTGATGGCCTCCGGGCTCACGGCCCTCGACGACCGCCGCTCCGGCGGCGCCTC
The DNA here is from genome assembly GCF_001941845.1 of Streptomyces sp. TN58. Lineage (NCBI taxonomy): Bacteria > Bacillati > Actinomycetota > Actinomycetes > Kitasatosporales > Streptomycetaceae > Streptomyces > Streptomyces sp. TN58. The sequence goes on from NZ_CP018870.1 coordinate 3,555,516, forward strand.
CGTCAGCCGCCACGAGGTGGGCAACGCCCTCGCGGCCACGCACCGCGGGCTGGCCCTCGCCACGATCGTCACCGCGGTCTCCGCGGCGGCCGCCGGCTGGCTGCTGACGCTCGCCGAGAAGCCCTCAGTGTGGACGGTCGCACTGCCGTCGCTCGTCGCCGTCGTCCTGCTGTCGAGGGCGCGCGCGTTCCCGTTGGTGGCCGAGGTGGTGGCGCTGATCGCCGCCGCGGCGCTGCTCGTCGTACGCCTGGTGTTGCTGTGGACCGGGCACGGCGGGGGCGCAGGCCCGCTCGCCGTGCTGGTCGTGGCCGCGCTGCTGCCGCTGCTCGTCCTCGCGGTGCAGCCGCCGGACCACGTGCAGGTCCGGCTGCGGCGCACGGCCGACCTCGTCGAGTCGGTGGGCATGGTGGGGCTCTTCCCGCTCGCCGTCGGGGTGTTCGGCGTGTACGGGCAGCTGCTCAACAAGTTCTGAGGAAGAGGGGCAGGGGCAGACATGCCGAACGCAGAGAACTGGCAGGGAGACGTCCTGCGCGACCTCAGGGGCGCGGCGCAGCCTCCGGCCCAAAGCCAGCCGGGACCGCAGCAGCCCGCCGCGGGTGCCGCCGCACAGGCCCCCGCCCCAAGCGCCGCGGCCCCCGCGCCCGGGTATCGGCAGACGCCCGGCGCCGGGGCTCAGGGTGTCGGGGCGCAGCACACCGGCGCGCCGCAGCACACCGGCGCGCCGCGGCAGGCCCCGGCGGCCGGTCCCGGCGGGCCCGCTCCCGCTGCGGCTCCCGCCCAGGCCGCCGCGTACGGCTACCCGCAGCAGGCCCAGCCGTACCCGCAACCCCAGGTACAGCAGCAGCCCCCGCAGCCCCACCCGCAGCCCCAGCCGTCGCAGCCCCAGCCCCACCCGCAGGCCGCGTACGCCGCCGCGGGCCACGGGCAGGCGGCCCGTACCACCCCCGACTCCAAGCCCGCCGTGGACCGGCAGCTCTCGGGGACCGGCCGCAAGCCCCGGCACGGCGAGCCCTTCTCCGCCCGCGCCCTGCGCGCCGTCCGGAGAACCGTTTCCTCCTCGGCGGCCCGCGAGGTCGCCGAAGCCACCCGTGCCGCCGAGGTGCTCCAGCAGCCCGTCACCACCGGCCGCCAGATCGCCGTCACCTCCATCCGCGGCGGCGCCGGCAAGTCCACGGTCGCCGCCCTGCTCGGCACCACGTACGCCCACTACCGGCAGGACCCCGTCCTCTTCGTCGAGGCCGACCCGGCCCTCGGCTCCCTGCCGATCCGGCTCGGCGCCGAGAGCCTGCGCTGGACCACCGGCGACGTCGCCGACATCGTCGAGCCCCAGATGTCGCTGCTCGACATCACCGGCTACCTCGTCCAGCTCCGCGACAACGCCTGGCTGCTGCCCGGCAGCCAGGGCCAGATCGGCGCGATGCTCGACACCCGCGCCTACGAACGGGCCATGGTCGCGCTGCGCCGCTACTTCGGCGTCACCGTCGTCGACTGCGAAACCCTCCCCGCCGAGGTCGCCCGCGTCGCGCTCTCCGCCTCCCAGGCCCGCGTCCTGGCCACTCCCGCCACCCTGGACGGCGTCAGCAGCACCTTCGCCGTCCTCCAGTGGATGAAGGGCCTGCCCCCGCACATGCTGGCGAGCACCTGCGTCGTCATCACCGAGCAGGCACCGCACTCCGGGGTCGACCTCGCCGACGCGGTGCGCACCCTGGAGGCGGCCGGGCCGAGCGTCCACGTCCTGCCGTACGACCGCCACCTCGCCGACGGCGGCCACATCCGCACCGAACTGCTCGCCCACTCGACCCGGCAGACCGCCGCCCGGCTCGCCGCGGACGTCTTCCAGCTCTCCCAGAAGCGCCACTGACGATGAGTACCCGACTGATCCACCGCCCGGCACGGACCGTCAGGCCGCCGGCGCCCCCCGAGGCGCGCACCATCGAGGCCCCGCCCAACCTCCCCGAGGGGAAGGCGGGCAGCATCGCGATGTCGCTGCTGCCCGTCGCCGGCGTCATGTCGTCCGTCGTGATGATGACGGTCGTCCGCAACAGCCAGTTCGCCGCGCTCGGCGCGCTGATCCTCGTGGTCACCATCGTCGGCTCCGTAGCGCTCGTCTTCTCCCAGCGCGGCAAGGCCCAGCGCACCCGCCGCACCCAGCGCGAGGCCTACCTCGCCTACCTGGAGGACCTGCGCGAGGAGCTCTCCGCCGAGGAACGCGACCGCGCCGAGCACGCCGACGTGCTCAACCCGCCGCCGCACGCCCTGTACGACATCGTCCGCGACCCCGCCCGGCTGTGGGAGCGCCGCCGCACCGACGGGGACTTCCTGCGCGTGCGCGTCGGCACCGGCGAGATGCCCGTACGCGACCTGCAGATCGGCCAGCAGGGCTCCTCCGTCCTCACCCCGCCCGACCGCTTCATGCTCAACGAGGCCTCGGCGCTCACCGCCCGCTTCCGCAACGGCACCGAACTCCCGCTCACCGTGCCGCTCGACCGCGTCGGCAACGTCAGCGTCATCGGCCCCCGCGAGGACTGCCTGCGCGTCGCCCGCGCCCTGCTCGTCCAGGCCGCCGCCATGCACGCCCCCGACGACGTGGCGATAGCACTGGCCGTGCCCGGCGACCGGCTCCCCGACTGGGAGTGGGCCAAGTGGATGCCGCACCTCCTGGACACCGAGCAGCTCGACGGCCCCGTCGCCGCCCGCCGCATCGCGCCCTCCCCGGACCAGCTCGCCCGGCAGATCGGCCCCGAGCTGCGCCGCCGGGCCTCCTACGCCGCCGAGGTGCGCCGCGGACTGTCCGGCAAGGACGCCCTGTCCATGACGTCCCGGCTGCTCGTCGTGACCGACGGACACGGCGAGGACGCGGTCGAACTGCCCCGCCCCGACGACGCGGTCGGCCTGCGCGAGATGGGCGTCACCGTCCTGCACCTGCTCGACCAGCGCATCCAGGAGCCCGGCCACGTCGGCGTACGCATCACCGTCGACGGCGACCGGGTCCTCATCGAGGACCTGCGCCAGGACGAACCCGTCAGCGCCCACGGCACCGTCGACGAGGTCGGCATCCCCTTCGCCGAGGGCCTGGCCCGGATGATCGCCCCACTGCGCCTGTCCGCCGAGTCCCTGATCGACGCCCCGCTGTCCGGGCCCGTCGACTTCGCCGACCTGCTCGGCATCGACGACGTCGCCCGCCTGGACCTGGCGAGCCTGTGGGCACCGCGCGGCGAACGCGCCTTCCTGCGCGTGCCCATCGGCGTCAGCGACTCCCGCGAGCCCGTGCTGCTGGACCTCAAGGAGTCCTCCGAGCTGGGCATGGGCCCGCACGGCCTGTGCGTCGGCGCGACCGGCTCCGGCAAGTCCGAGCTGCTGCGCACCCTCGTCCTCGCCCTGGTGGCCACGCACCCGCCGGAGGACCTCGCCCTGGTCCTCGTCGACTACAAGGGCGGCGCGACCTTCGCTCCGTTCGCCGACCTCCCGCACGTCGCCGGCGTCATCACCAACCTGGAGAACCAGGCCGGGCTCGTGGAACGCGTCCACGCCTCGCTGGCCGGCGAGGTCAAGCGCCGCCAGCAGGTCCTCAAGGACGCCGGCAACGTCGCCGACATCGGCGACTACGCCGCGCTGCGCGCCGACCGCCGGCCTGACCTGGACCCGCTCCCGCACCTGTTCGTCGTCATCGACGAGTTCGGCGAACTCCTCACCGCCAAGCCCGACTTCATCGACCTGTTCCTGTCCATCGGCCGCATCGGCCGATCCATCGGCGTCCACCTGCTGCTGTCCAGCCAGCGCATCGAGGGCGGCAAGCTCAAGGGCCTGGACACCTACCTCTCGTACCGGCTGGGCCTGCGCACCTTCTCCGCCGACGAGTCCCGCACCGTCCTGGACACCACCGACGCCTTCCACCTGCCCCCGCTGCCCGGCTTCGGCTACCTCAAGGTCGACACCAGCCACTACGAGCGCTTCAAGGCCAGCTACGTCTCCGGCGCCTACCGGGGCCCCGTGCAGCGCGCCGACGAGGAGGACAGCGGCCCGCTCGCCCTGGAGTACGGGGCCTTCAACTCCCCCTCCGAGGAGAGCACCGGCGGTCAGGAGCCCTCGGCGCGCCGGCGCGAGACCGGCCCCACCGAGATGGGCGTCATCGTCGAGCAGCTGCAGCACGCCGCCGCACCGGTGCGCCGCATCTGGCTGCCCCCGCTGCCCGACGCGATCGCCCTGGACTCCGTCGCCGGCCCCCTCGACGTGGGCGTACGCGGCATGCAGCTCTCCAAGCGCCGCGACCGGCTCGTCGTACCGCTCGGCCTGCTCGACGACCCGACGAAGCAGTGGCAGGGACGCTGGTACCTCGACCTCACCGTCGCGGGCGGCCACGCGGCCGTCATCGGCGGCCCGCAGTCCGGCAAGACCACCCTGCTGCGGACCCTCGTGCTCTCGCTCGCCCTGACCCACACCCCGCAGGAGGTCGGCGTCTACGGCCTCGACCTGGTCGGCGGCGGCCTTCAGGCCCTGTCCGGCCTGCCACACGTGGGCGGGATCGCGGGCCGCGCCGACCGCGAGCGCGCGGCCCGCACCGTCGAAGAGGTGCGCACCATGCTCGCCCTGCGCGAGGACCTCTTCCGCGAGCACGGCATCGACTCCGTCGAGCAGCTGCGCGCCCTGCACGCGGCCGGGCGGCTGCCGCAGCTCGCCTCCGCCGAGATCGTCCTCGTCATCGACGGGTTCGGCGCGCTGCGCGACGACTTCGAGGAGCTCGACGACGCCGTCGTCGACATCCTCAAGCGAGGCGGCGGCTACGGCATCCACGTCGTCGCGGGCATGCTCCGCTGGAACGACGTCCGCATCGCCGTCCAGTCGAACTTCGGCACCCGTGTCGAGCTGCGCCTGAACGACCCCAGCGAGTCCAGCATCGAGCGCAAGCTCGCCGAGACCCTGGCGCCCGACGAGCCGGGCCGCGTCCTGACCGACGGCAAGCTGTTCGCGCAGGTGGCGCTGCCCCGCACGGACGGCCTCACCGACACCGCGGAGCTGGGCTCCGTCCTGGAGCGCACGGCCCGTACGATCCGCGCCACCTGGAGCGGCGACGCCGCCCAGCCGGTCCGGGTCCTGCCGCACCTGCTGGAGCCGCATCTGCTGCCGGGCCCGGTCGCCGAGCCGAAGCGGGTGCCGATCGGGCTCGACCAGAGCGCGCTGGCGCCCGTACTCCTCGACCTCTTCCACCACGACCAGCACCTGCTGGTCATGGGCGACAGCGAATGCGGCAAGACGAACCTGCTGAAGACCGTCGCCGGCGGCCTCATCGAGCGCTACGGCGAAGACGAGCTGGTATTCGCGATCATGGACCCGCGGCGCAGCCTGCGCGGCGTCGTCCCGGAGGAGTTCAACGGCGGCTACGCCTACAACGCCAAGATGTGCGCCGGGCTGGCCGCGGGCATCGCCACCGAGCTGGAGCGGCGGATGCCCGACGACAGCGCCCCGCTGGAGGACCTGGAGCCGGGCAGCTGGGGCGGCGGGCCGCGGATCGTGGTCCTCGTCGACGACTACGACGTGCTGACCACCGCGGGACAGTCGCCGCTGGCCCCGTTCGTCCCCTACGTCCCGTCGGCGGCGGACATCGGCCTGCACTTCGTCCTGACCCGCCGCGTCGCGGGCGCCTCGCGCGGCATGTACGAGCCGCTGGTGCAGGGCCTGCGCGAGTCGGGTGCCTCGGCGATCGTCATGGCGGGCGACCGGGGCGAGGGCCAGCTCTTCCCGGGGGTGTACGCCTCCCAGCAGCCGGCCGGGCGCGGTGTCCTCGTCCGCAGGGGCCAGTCCAACCGGCTGATCCAGACCGTGTACGCACCCGAGTGAAGGACCGCAGGACCACATGACCAAGGACGTCGTAGCCCTGACCCAGCAGATGCCGGCCCCCTGGACGGTGCTGGCGGGCCTGCTCTCCGGAGGCCCCGACAAGCTGGTGGAGTCGGCCGGCGAGGGGGCGGTCATCCAGCTCTGCGACGAGCAGGGCCGGCCGCTCGTCTCGGTCGAGGCACCGCTGCTCGTACAGGTCGAAGGTGAGGCGGAGCGGCTGCTCGGCGCCACCCCGCCGCGCGTCCCGTACTGGTGGACCGAGGCCCGCGCCACCACCGGTGTACCGGAGGCCGAACGCCTCGCGGGCACCTTCGCGGCGCGGCTGGCCTCGCTCGCCTCCGGGAGCGCCTGGCCGCCGGAGGCGGCGCGGTCGGTTGCGGTGGTCGAGAGCGACGGCATCAGTGTGGCGCCGACTCCGGCCGCGGCCCAGCCCGCCGTCGACGTGCTGACCCGCAACGTCGCCGTGGTCATCATGGACCGCCCGGTCGTCGCGATGACGGCCTGGCTCTCGGACGCGTTCCGGGCCGCGGCGGCGGCCGAGCGGGGCCTGCAGATCGTCACCCCGCCCGGGACGGTGCTGTCCCCGGCGGTCCTGGCGAACATGCCGGACTGGCCCTCGCGGTGGGTCGTACAGGATCAGCGGGACGGCTACTACGACGGCCTGTCGGGCGCGGTGCTGCGCTGGCAGGAGGGCATGTTCGCGACGCTCGTGTCGCCGGACGCCACCGAGGACGACCCGCGGACGCCGGTCGCCGCCTCGTACCAGGAGGTCGCGGAGACGGGGCAGCGCCAGCTCGCCCTCACCTTCCGCACCATCCACCCGGCGGACGACCGGCTGGTGCTGGGCGGGGCCCTGGAGACGGTGTGGCGGGAGCTGACGGGCGCCCCGCCGGCCGGGTGGGGCACGGCCGAGCCCGCCAACCTGCCCTGGTCGCCCGGCCGGCTGACGGACGTGGCGTTCGCGCGGGCGCCCGAGCCGACGTGGTTCGTCGTCGTCGGCGGCCCGGAGCGGCCCGGCCTGGCCACGGTGCGGATCAGCCGTACGAAGGCGGGCGTCGAGGAGACCGTGACGATGGCGCTCGGCTACGGCGAGGGCGAGGAGCCGCCGCTGGACGCCCTCCCGCGGGTCGCGGAGGCGCTGGTCACCCGCCACCGGCTCCAGTCGATGCTCGTACAGCTCCGCAAAGCCCGGCGCGACCTGCTGGTACCGCCGCGGTTCGAGGGGCCGGGGGTGCCGCTGGCCTTCGTACTGGGTGCGGAGGAGGTGCGCGCCATGCCGGACGACCGGGCGCGGCGCACCCCGCTGGCGCAGGCGCCGGTGCGGCTGGGGCCCAAGTCCCGTCCGGGCTACTACTACCCGCTGCCGGGCGACCCGTCGGACCTGACGGGGTGGGCGGACTTCGAGCGGCTGACACGGCATCTGAAGGGCTCGTGAAGGCGCCTGGCGGTTTGTCATGGGTGAGTCACAACTGGCTCGTTGACCGTTGCAGGTGCGATGTATGTTGATAGAACTGGTCACACTGATGGCCGAATGGTGATCGTTCGAGAGTGCGGGGGAGTGTGGGATGAAGTTCGACATGGGGACTCAGGTTCTGACGAACCTGATGTCGGGGTCGCGTACGTCGAATACCGACCTGGGATCGCTGATCAAGCAGCTGGTCGCCGCGGCGCAGCCGCTGGAGGGCAAGTTCCAGGGGCAGGGCAAGGTGGCGTTCGACTCGTTCAAGCTGCGTGCGGACGGTATCGCGAAGGAGCTGAACGCCTCGCTGGCGGCGATCCTGGGCGGCCAGTCGGGTATGGAGCAGGCGTTCGGGTCGGGTGACCAGGAGCAGGGCGAGAACGCCCGCCAGACGCAGGGTTCGGCGAACTTCGACGCCGCCCGCTTCCGCGGCCGCTAGGCCGGCCGGGTTCCGCTTCTTCTTCTTTCTTCGGTTTCAACGGGGAGTGTGGTTGTCATGGGTACGGGTGGGACGGACCGTCGTGCGTACGACGTGGGCGCCTCGACGGAGGTGCAGGGCGGCATCAAGGCGGTGATCGGCCAGCTGGAGCAGGTGATCGCCGCACGTGAGGCGCAGGTGGCGGCGGCGATGTCGGACTTCGCGGCGGACGGTGTGGCGGACGACTACCACGCCAAGGAACTGCGCTGGAAGAACGCCTCGCAGGAGGTCAAGAACATCATCCGGCTGCTGAACACGACGCTGGAGAAGAACGACGCGACGGCGCGCCAGACGCTGCAGCGCGCGAAGGCCGCGGTCGACAACATCGGCTGAGCAGGATCGTTTCAGCAGGCCGGTAAGCCGGATAGCCGGTAGGGAAGTCGGGTTCACGGGGGTGGATCGTCCATGACGTCATGGGACATCAAGCCGCAGGGCGTGCAGAGCCAGTTGAAGACCGTCGGCGGGAACGCCGGCGAGTTGGAGAAGGCCCTGAACGCGCTGCTCACAGCCATGTCTGAGGCGGCCCAGGCCGCGGGGACGGCCGTCCCGGGCTCGCAGGCGGAGACGAAGCTGCAGGGCCCCGTGCCCGCCGGCAAACCGCCCCTGTCCCAGAAGGCGATGGGCCCCGTCGCGGCCGCGCTGGGCGAGTACCTGACGGCCCGCAAGCCGGAGTTCAAGTCGATGGCCGAGCGGATCGAGGCGTGCATCCTCGGCGCGGTCAAGGCCACGAACGAGTACCTGGAAGGCGACCTGGACCAGGCCAAGGCGGCCCAGGACGCGGCCAAGTCCGTCAACCTCGACATCCTGCGTGAGAAGCCCGGGGGCAAGAAGTGAGCGGGAACGCACCGGTCGACCCGGCCGAGGTGCCGGTCTTCACCGGCAACCTGGCGGTACTGGACGAGAAGGTGAAGGCCATCTCCTCGGGCGGGGCCGCGGTCTCGACGAAGGCCTCGGACGTCCACACGAGCTTCGGCGGCCTCCAGGCCTTCTACCAGGCGCCGGAGGCCGACCAGCTCTTCGCGACGTCCAAGCCCGTCTCCGACCTCGGGCTGAAGCTCAGCTCCGACATGTGCACCATCGCCGGCGCGCTGGGCACGTACTCCCGCGACGCCGCCCCCGTCGTCAAGAAGCTGGAGAAGCTGAAGGCGGAGGCGCAGGCGTTCCGCGAGAAGACGGACAAGGACGACAAGTGGCGTGAAGACGGCGACCTGATCGACGAGAACCTCGATCGCCGCAACGAGATCGCCGAGGTGTGGGCCGAGTTCCAGGAAGTGGAACGGGCCGCCTACGCCAAGATCGTCGCGCTGGTCGGCGGCAAGCCGCTGCGCGTGAACGACGGCTCCAACGCCAAGGACATGTACGGCTACGACGCCGAGGCGATGAAGCAGTCCAAGTCCCTGCCGTGGGGCGACGCGGTCGAGGAGTCCATCCCGGCGTGGCAGGTGTGGGAACACGCCTGGGAGTTCGGCAAGGGCGTCATCGTCGACGGCGTCTGGGGGACCCTCAAGGGCCTCGGCGGCCTCGTCGGGCTCCAGGGCTGGGACGTCTTCAAACAGTCCTGGACGGGTCTGGCCAAGCTGGGCACCGGCCTGGCGATCATGTCGATCCCGGGTGCAGGGGCGTTGTTCCTGTCCGCGCCGGACGACAAGCTGCCGTCGTGGCTGCGCGACTCGCGCACCGCGATGAAGGAGACCGGCAAGGCCCTGCTGGCCTGGGACCAGTGGGGCTCCAACCCGTCCCGCGCGGCGGGCGCGGTCACCTTCAATGTCGTCACCACGATCTTCACCGGCGGCGCGGGCGGCGCCGCCGCCGGAGCCGGCAAGGCGGGCGCGGTCGCCAAGACCCTCTCCTTCGCGGGCAAGGCCGGCCACGCCATCGACCCGATGACGTACATCTTCAAGGGCGCGGGCGCGGGCTTCTCGAAGATCGGCGACGTGATGGCCGGCCTGAAGGGCATGGGCAAGTTCGAGGTCCCGAGCATCGACGTGGACGGCGTGGTCGCCCTGCCGGACGGGGCCGTCCACCTCCCCGACGGCGCGATCCACCTCCCGGCGGGCACGGCCGTCCCGGACGGCGCGATCAAACTCTCCGACGGCACCATCAAACTCCCCGAGGGCACCACGGCCCTCCCGCCGGGCACGGTCAAGCTCCCGGTGGACGGCCCGCCGAGGTTCATGGACCTCGAAGGCAACATCTACAAGGCCGACGGCACCCTCGACCAGAGCGGTACGGCGGCCCGTCAGGAGCCGTCCCCGGATGCGGACGCGGGCGTGCCGCGCACCGAGGCCCCGAAGACGGACACCCCGTCCACCGCCAGGGTCCCGGAGCGCGAGCTGGTCGGCGTCGGCGCCCGCGGCGGCGACGACGCGATCCGCCTCGGCTCCGACATCTCCGACCCGGTCCACGCGATCGACAACACCCCGCGCGGCGTCGACGCCACCCCGGTCAGGGTCCCGGAGCACGAACTCGCGGGCGTCGGCGGCCGCGGCGGCGACCACACCCCGGGCGGGACGGCCCCGGACAACATGCCGCGCAACGAACTCAACCAGCCCGGCGGTCCCCGCCCGGACTCCCCGACCCCGACGGGCGCCACCCACGGGGACACCCCCGGCGGCACGGCCGGCCACGGCGACGGCCCGGGCACCGGAGCCACCCACGGCGACGGCCCGGGCGGCACGGGCGGCACCCACCCGGACCCCGCGGGCACGGGCGGCAGCCACACGCCGACCCCGCCTCCGGCTCCCCTCGACGACGCCACCCGTGCGGCCAACCGTGCGGAGTACGAAGCTGCGCGTGAAGTCCCGGCGAAGGACCGGAGCGCGGCGGAGATCGCGGCCATTGAGCGGGAACACGTGCGGCTGGCCAACGAGGATCCGGTCTGGCGCGCAGAGCACTACGACAAGTGGGGACCCGGCAAGCGCAACAATGCCGAGGAACTGGTGGATGGCCAGCTCCTGCCGAAGCTGCTCAAGCAGGACGGAAGGTGGGTGGCGGCGGATTCGATACCGCATGCCCACCCTGGCGGCTTCCACCTGACGCCCCTGGAGCGGGGCGCGGATACGGTTCCCCCCGCGCACCTGACGCACCTCAACGAGGTCGCGGCCAAACGCTTCGCCGGCATGGAACTGAACAAGTGGGAGAAGGCCTTCGACGAAAATCCGACCTTTGAGAACGCGCGGGAGCTGGCTTACGCGCAGGAGCACTACAACCAAACGGTCGGCAAGGGCGTCTCGAACAACACCAAGCTGGGCGAGGACCTCGGCGAGGAGGCAGCCCGTCGGCACATGCTCCTTCAGAAGGAGTTCGAAGGGTCCCACGAGATCCTCGACCTGCCGGACACTCCCAACGGCTCGAAGCGGTTCGATCAGCTCTGGCGTGACAAGGACGGCAATCTGGTCATTGTGGAGGCCAAGAGCCCCAACGGAGTTCTGGAATGGCGTCAGAGCAACGGCCGCCCCGACATAGTGAAGGTGAAGCAAGGAAGTATCGATTACATCAAGACGATTGTGGCGGATATGAAGGAGCGAGCCTTCACGTCTCCAGACGACGCCAGGTACGCCAAGGAGATCGAAGACGCCCTCGACAACAAGACCTTGCGCTATGTACTCGTCCAGGCCAATGAGAACGCCGGCCAGTATGCTGGTGCAGTGCTCAAGTACTTCAAGCTCTTCTAAGGAGTAATGCGTTGGTCGCGATCATCCCCCGTCATCCCTTTCCCACGGGGAACGCGGAAGCCGGCCTCGCCTTCCTGGAGGAGAGTGCGCAGGCGTGGCTCGGCCGCCTGGAAGGGCGGTCCACAGCCCTCGGTGAAGCGCTGAGCAGCACCTTCATCGTGGCCCAGGCGCGTTGCCTGATGGACCCGCGAGGTGCGATCTACCCCACTTGGGACGCGTGGGTCACTGCGATGCAGGTCGGCTCCGCCGTGTTCGCCGCAGCGACCACGACCGAGACCCACGTCCGCTGCCGCATCGCTCACGAGGACCGCACGCTCGAAGCCACCGGGCCGCAGCCCTACGTGACTCCGGCGTCCTGGCTCACCGCTTTTTACCTGGCAGCCGTGTGCCGTGAGCGGGACCGGATCACCGCGCTCTGCCGGGTACCGCTGTCGCTGTTGCGCGAGAACGGAGCCGTCTCCCAGGAATTCGAGTACGCCTGGATCGACGCCCTCCAGACCTACTGGCTCGGCGGTCCCGACCTGGGTCAGAAGCTGGTGGCGGCAATCGACGGAACGGACCCGGAGACCGCTTCGGACCCGGAAACGGTCGGGAAGCTGTTCTACCCGCCGATGGAGATGCTCCACCGCATCATCCGCGGTGACCACGCCGGCTTCACCCGTGCCCTCACGGCCGCCCTGCAGTGGCACCAGGAGTACTGGACCCAGGAGGGGCGATCGGAGCTGATCCCCGGCCTCGTCGCACTCGCGCCACTCGCCATGACCTGCTTCGCCCACGACGCCGGCATCCCGATCGAAGTCGAATCCGACTACGTGCCCGCCGTCCTTGTCACGCGCAACTGGTGCGGTGAGTTCCCCACGTAGGAAACGCGGATGACGGGGCCGGTGTCCGGCCAGGAGTGTCCGAAGGACGAGATGGCGGCGGTGGTTCCCTCCATGGAGGGGGCGCTGTCCTATTCGCTGGAGGCGATCGAGACCTCGCACAACTCCAGGTCGGGCGCGGTCATGAGGTCGCTGAACGTCGCCTTCGTACGCTGTGTCGGCGATCCTGGTGCCGTCATGCTGGAGACGTGGGAGTCCTGGCTGCTGGCCATGCAGGTGCACTCCGCCGTCTTCGCCGCCGTCGACCCCGACCGGGAGACGGTCACCTGCAAGATCCGGCAGGAGGAGCGCCACCTCGCGACCACCGGACCGCAGCCCTACCTCAACGCGAACACCTGGCTCAACGCCTTCTACCTTGCGATCATCTGCCGCGAAGCAGCCCGCCTCGACATGCTGGCGCGGATCCCGGTTTCCGTGCTGCGCGACTTCGGCGGCGCCCTGGACGAGTACACCTATGCCTGGGTGGAGACCCTCCAGAGCTTCTGGCTCCGCCGCGACGACGTGGGTGCGCACCTGGTGCGCGCCGTGGACCTGAGCGCTCCCGAGCAGGCCCGCGTCATCGACGCCGAGACGATGAGCAAGCTCCGCTACCCGCCGATCATGATGCTGTACCGCTACCTGCGCAACGACGCCGCCGGCTTCAACGAGGCCTTGGCCGATGCCGTCCGCTGGCACAAGGAGTACTGGACTGCCGACGAGGACCGCCGACAGAACATCCTGGGCATCGTCGCCCTTGCTCCTCTGGCGATCGCCTGCCTGGCCAAGGCCAACGGCATCCCGGTCGAGGTCGAGACCGACTACCTACCGCAGGCCCTCCTCGACTTCGCCTGGCGCGGCGAGTTCGACGCGTAGCCGCCGGTCGGGGCTTGAGTAGGGTGGGCGGGATCAAGACACACGGGGGATTCGCATATGGAAGCGCTGGGGCATGACGACCCGGTGCGGGTCGGGGCGTACACCGTACTCGCGCGGCTCGGCGCCGAGCCGGAACTGAGGTCTGCCGAGCGGGCGTTCGTCGTCCGGAGCGGTGACGGCCGTACGCTGCTCGCACGCCTCCCCCGCCCCGGCACCGACCCGACCCGCTGGGCCATCGAGGCCGAGGGGGCGCGCAGGCTCTCCATACCCGGGTTCCTGACGGTCGGCGAGGTGGGAGGCGGCCCAGCGGAACTCCCCTGGTGCACCGCGCCGTACGTGCCCGCCCTCACGCTGCCCGCCGCCCTGCGGGCCCACGGCGGGCCGCTGCCCGACCCCGTCGTACGGGCGCTGGGCGCGGCTCTCGCCCGGACGCTGGCCGGCGCCCACGCGCAGGGCGTCGCGCACGCCGGCCTGTCCCCCGCCGCCGTGCTGCTCACCACCGACGGGCCCCGCCTGAGCTGCTTCGGCGCCGTACGGGTCGCCGGCCCCGACGGCGAACCGCGCAGCGGCCTGCCGGGGCTCGACTCCGGCAGTCTCGCCCCGGAGCAGGCGGCCGGCGGCCGGCCGCAGCCGCCGGGCGACGTGTACGCGCTGGGCGCGGTACTCGCGTACGCCGCGACCGGCCACACCGTCCCCGAACGCGACGAGCTCCCCGCCTTCCTGCGTGAGCCGGTCACGGCCTGCCTCTCCCGCGACCCGGCCCGCCGCCCCCAGGCTCACCAGGTCCTCCCCCCGTCGGGCCCGGACGCCGGCCCGATGCCCCTGCCGGCATCCGTCGTCACCGCGCTCGCACGCCAGTCGGCGGAGCTCCTCGCCGCCGAACTCCCCGTCCCCGCCTCCCGGACCGCCCTCTGATGATCGCCCCTCTCACCCACGACGACCCGCACTCCCTCGGCGGCTACCGCCTCCTCGCCCGCCTGGGCAGCGGCGGCATGGGCACCGTCTACCTCGCCCGCTCGGCCGGCGGCCGCACGGCGGCGCTCAAGACGATGCACGCGCACATCGCCGCCGATCCCGCCGCCCGCACCCGCTTCCGCCTCGAAACCGACGCGGCCCGCGTCATCGGCCCCGTCCACGGCGCCCGGGTCTTCGACGCCGACCCGCTTGCCGAAACCCCCTGGCTGGCCACCGAGTACGTCCTCGGTCCGCCCCTCGACGAGGCCGTCTCCACCGCCGGACCGCTCCCCGAGCCCGCGGTGCGCGCCCTGGGGGCCCTGCTGTGCGCGGCGCTGGCCCAGCTGCACGCCTCCGACGTCGTCCACCGCGACCTCAAGCCCTCCAACGTGATGATCACCGCCGAGGGTCCCAAGGTCATCGACTTCGGGATCGCCCGCGCCCTCGGCGACGACCGCCTCACCCGCACCGGCACCGCCGCCGGCACGCCCGCCTTCATGTCCCCCGAGCAGGCGACCGGCCTCGAACACACCTCCGCCGGCGACGTCTTCGCCCTCGCCGGCGTCCTCATCTACGCGGCCACCGGCCACGGCCCCTTCGGCAGCGGCGGCCACGCCGACCTCATGTACCGCGTGCGGCACGCCGAACCCGACCTCACCGGGCTCCCGCCGGCCCTGTTGCCGATCCTGGCCCGCTGCCTCGACAAGGACCCGGCCGGCCGGCCCACCACCGCCGGCCTCGCCGCCCTGCTCCAGCCCGGGCCGGACGACTTCGCCGGGCACCTCCCCGAGCCCCTCCTCCGGGAGATCGCCCGCCGCGTCGGCGGCGTCTGGAACGACGCGCCCCACCGCCTGCCCGCCCCACCCGAGCACGCCCTCGCCGCGACCCTCCCCGCCGACGGCCGGCCACCCTCGCCGTCCGGTCCCTCCCGCCGCCGCGCCCTCGCCCTCGGCGGGGGTGCCGTACTGGTGACGGCGGCGGCCGGCGCCGGCGCCTGGGCCTGGCTCGGCCGTCAGGAGAGCACCGGACCGAAGCCGCCCGGCCCCGTCTCCAAGGAGCCCGCCTGGGACCTCCTGTGGCAGGAGCCCGTCAGCTACGCCGACCCGCTCATCCCGCCCGCCCCGCTGACCCTGGACGGCCTCCTCCTCGTCGGCGAGTACGGCGTCAAGGGCTTGGACCCGGCCACCGGAGCGGCCAAGTGGGAGGACCCGTCGGTCTACTTCATGCGCCGCACCACCACCGACGGCACGAAGATCTACGCCGCCGACTACACCCTCGACGAGGCCGACCCGCTGCGCGTCTCCACGGTCGACCCGGCCACCGGCAAGCTCGACTCCCCCTTCAGCGAGCTCAGGGACCTGCGGGCGATCCTCTACGGAACCCAGCTGCTCTGCGCGACCGGCGACGCCGTCTACCTGGCGGGAGGCCGCGGCACCCACAACCGCGAGGGCTTCGGCAAGGACCAGAAGTGGTTCCTGCTGAAAGTCGACACCCGTTCCGGCGGCAAGCTCTGGGAGGTGCCGCTGCCCGCCCGCCCCGAAGGGTCCCCGCACCTGAACTACCTGTCCGCGCGGGCCGTGGGACGCCACCTCGTCCTCGTCCAGCAGCCCGCCGAGGGCGAGCCGCGCCTCGTCGTCCACGACGCCGCGACGGGCAGGGTCCTGTGGGACAGGCCGCTGCAGAGCCCGCAGCCCGTCCTGAACCGGGCCCACCTGGCCGTGGACGACCGGCACGTGTACCCGTCGGCGGGTGAACTCGTCGCGCTCGGCCTCGCCGACGGCAAACCGGCCTGGCGCTTCGCGGGACAGACCCCGACGGCACGCTTCGGCCCCCCGGCCGTCAAGGACGGCGTGGTGTACGCGGTCGAGGAGAACCGCGGCCTGGTCGCCCTCGACGCCGCGAACGGCACCCTGCGGTGGGCGGAGAAGACCCGCCCGGTCACCGCCGAGGACCTCGCCGTCCCGCCCGCGGTCGGCATCTCGTACGTGTACGCCTACGACGGGGCCTCCGCCGCGCTGGTCGCCGCCGACATCCGCACCGGCACCCTCAGCCGGCCCTTCAAGGCCGCCAGGGCGCGGTACTTCGCCGACCCGGCCGCCAAGCGGCTCATCGCCGTCGGCGGCGAATACGTCGCCGCGTACCCCCTCGCCTGAGCTCACAGAAAGCACCACACCCCATGAAGCCCCTGGAGTCCGGAGACCCGATCCGACTGGGTCCGTACCGCGTCCTCGCCGTCCTCGGCGAAGGAGGCATGGGCAAGGTCTACGCCGGCCAGGACGGCGAGGGGCAGACCGCCGCGGTGAAGGTGCTGCACCCCCACCTGGCGCACGACGAGAACCTCAGCCGGCGCTTCGTCCGCGAGGCCCGGATGGCCCAGGCGGTCGGCGGCGCGTCCGTGGCCCGCGTACTGGACGCCCAGACCGAGGGCGGGCGGCCGTGGATCGCCACCGAGTACCTGACCGGGCCGACCCTCGCGGACGCCGTACGCGCCCACGGGCCGCTCGACGAGCCGGCCGTACGGGCCCTGGCGGCGGCGCTCGCCGGGGCGCTGCGCGACATCCACGCCGCCGGCCTCGTCCACCGGGACCTCAAGCCCGCCAACATCGTGCTCACCGCGACGGGCCCCCGCGTCATCGACTTCGGCATCGCCCGCCCCGAGCACGGCCTCACCCTCACCACCACCGGCCAGGTCCCCGTCACCCCGGGGTACGGCGCGCCCGAGCAGGTCGTCGGGCAGCGCGTCGGACCGCCGGCCGACGTCTTCTCCCTGGGTGCCGTCCTGGTGTACGCGGCGAGCGGGGGCCACGCCTACGAGGGTTCGCACGTCGCCGCCGTGCAGTACGAGGTGGTGCACGGCGAGCCGCGCCTGGACCGCGTACCGCCCGCGCTGCGGCCGCTGATCGGCCCGTGCCTCGCCAAGGACCCGGCGTCGCGGCCGCTGCCCGACCAGATCGCCTGGTCGGCCGCCCCGCCCCGCGGAGCCGAACGCGCCTGGCGGCGCGGAGCGATCGCGCGGGACATCACCTCCCTGGAGCACGGCCTGTCCCGGCTGACGACCCTGCCCGGCGGGGCCGCACCGCGCCCGCTCTCCCGGCGCCGTCTGCTGACGGGTCTCGCGGCCGGCGGGTCCGTGCTCGCGGTCGGCGGGGGCGGCGCGGCCTGGTGGGCCCTGGCGAACCGTTCCGGCGGCGGCCCCTTCGACATTCCCCCGGCCGTGCCGACGCCGCAGGGCAAGGTCTTCGACACGAAGAAGGGCGACTACGTCCTGGGGGAGACTCCCGCACCGCTGTGGAGCGTCCCGGCGGCCGTCGCGGCCGACACGCCCGCGCCCCTGCCCGTACGGGACGTGGTCGTCGTCGCCGCGCCGGAAGGCGGGATCGCCGCGCGCAGCGTCGTCGACGGGTCACTGCGGTGGACGGCGGCGAAGGCGGTGGCGGCCAGCCGCTACCTGTCCCTCTCCGACCGGCTGGTGGCCGCCACCGACGGCGACGGCACCCTCGTGACGTTCGTCGCCTCGACCGGGAAGCCCAAGTGGACGGCTGCCGCCGATGCCGCGTGGCTCCTCGCCGCGGACGACGAGGCCGTCTACCTGGTGACCAAGGACCGGCGCGTGCGCAGTGTCGGCCGATCCGATGCCAGGATCCGCTGGACCGTCGGCGTCGGCGCGGACCTCGGCACGGGGGCCGCCTCGCGCGGCCTCGCGGCCCAGGGCCGGCTCGTCGTGACGGCGGCCGACGGAAGCGTGCTCGCCCTCGACACGGCCGACGGCCGCACGGTGTGGGACCGCCGCGGGCAGTCCGCCGACGGCCGGGCCAAGGTCGCCGTGTCGGGCCGCACTCTGTGCGTGACCGGAAAGAAACTCACCGCCGTCGACGTCGTCGACGGCAAGGAGCTCTGGTCGGCCGAGAACCCCCAGCCGAAGGACGGGACACCGGTCTTCTGGGGCCCGCCGACCATCCACGGCGAGCACGTGTACGCGAGCGTGCTGACCGTCCCCCTGCGCTTGGACCTGCGCACCGGCCGGGGAACGGACTGGTCCTTCCAGGGCCTGTTCGAGTGCGACCCGCCCAGCCCGCTGGTCGTACAGGGCAACGGGCTGTGGTCCGTCACCGTGAACAGGACGGAGGGCGGCATCAACGTTGTCGACCTCTCGCCCGAAGGCCGGACGACGTGGGTCTTCCGCGTCGTCAAGAACCCCGACCGGTACTGGATCACGGGCGACGCGAACCGTGTGTTCCTCCTCGACGGCACGACGCTCGCCGCCCTGCCCGTCTTCTGAGCCGCCAGGCGGCACCCGGTGGCGGGCAGTACCCCGTCGTCCCCCGTCAGACCCGGAAGGGCGGCTGCGGCCAGCGGTGCGGGCGGTGCGGCGCCCACCACCACAGCTCGCCGACGCCGACCAGGAGGGACTCCGCCGCCAGGTCGGCCCGCACACCGGGGTCGACCGCGCCGGCGGTCGGGTCCGCCCGGACCGCCTCCACCCCGGCGAGGTAGGCCGGTTCGTCGATCACGATCCGGTTCAGCACACCGGAGCGGTGGTCGCGGACCTCCAGGAAGCCGGGGCCGTTGCGGACGAGGCACTTGCCGAGGAAGAAGCCCTCCGCCCAGGCCGCGCGGAGCTCCGCCGCGTCGGCCGGCCCCTCGATCCCGGACGGCGGGTAGAGATGGCCGAGCGTGAACGCCGACGGGCCGGACCGGCACGACCCCGCGTCGGGCAGCCGCACGCGCCAGTCGACGACGACGCCCCAGGCGGTCAGCTCCCGGATCAGGTCCAGGAGCCGTACGGCGCAGACCGGCTCGGCCGCGGGAGACAGGTCCACCAGGGTGCTGAACTCGGCCCTGCGCACCCCCGTTCGGTACAGCTCGCGGGCGGTGTGCGCGGCGTCCGCGCAGGCGTCGGCGACGGCGACGCTGCCGAGGTGCATGCCCGGAAGCGTCCGCGCGTGGTCGCGGTAGTCCCGCCACAGGTCGATCACCGGCTTGCGGGCGGGGATCACGAGACGTCCTCGTACGCGGGGCCGGGGGCCCGGGTGAAGTCCCGGGTCAGGTCCGGGGCGCAGCCGCCGAGACGGGTCAGCTCCGCGTTGGTGCCCAGGGGCACGACGTGGACGTACCGGTCAGCGTCCTCGTAGAGCAGCCCGGCCTCACCCCACTCAGCGAGCAGTTCGGCGACGCGGGCCGGGGACACGCCGGTGTTGAACCTGGCGCGGAGCCTGTGGGTCAGCGACTGGGAGCTGCGCGGGTCCTCCAGCAGGCGGAACGCGGCCACCTCGACGGGGTCCGTGATGCTGCGCGTCGTCCAGTCGAAGTCTTCCCGCCGGTTGGTCAGCACGATTCTCGATCCGATGTCGTAACGGGTGAGGCTGCTGTGGAGGTGCAGGTCGCGCCACCGCTCGACGGCGCCCGCGAGCTGCTTGGCCACCGTCTCGCCGATGCCGGCGTGCGGGGCGTCGAAGAGGTAGGCCAGGTCGTACAGCTCCGCCTCCGGCAGGTCGTAGACGACCGCGTAGTGGGGCGCCGGCCGCAGCGGGGCGAAGCCCAGCTCCGGCCGGTCGAAGTAGGGGCTGAACCGCTCGATCTCGATGCGGGTGACGCCGTCCGGCGGGGTGAGGTGGGCGAGGGCGGGCAGCTGCCGGATCACCTGGGTGTAGTCGCGCTCCCGCTCGCCGGGGAAGCCGTAGAGGTAGTTCCACGTGGCCCAGAGCCCGGCGGACTGGGCGTCGCGCAGGTGGCGCACGTTCTGGCAGCCGGTGACGCCCTTGTCCATCAGGCGCAGGACCCTGCTGCTCAGGCTCTCGATGCCGGGCTGCACCTGGACGAGGCCGGCGTCGGCGAGCGTCTGGAGGTGGCGGTAGCGCAGGTTGGACTTGATCTCGTAGTGGAACCGCAGGTCGTGGCCCCGCTCGATCAGCGCGGGCACCACACTGCGCAGATAGCCCATGTCGAGGATGTTGTCGACGACGAGGACGTCGAGCACCTGGTGGCGCCGGGTCTGTTCCAGGATCTCGCCCAGGAACGTCTCGGGGGCCTTGCTGCGGAAGGCCATCGACGATCCGTTGAGCCCGCAGAAGGTGCAGTGGTGCTTCTCGCCCCACCAGCACCCGCGCGATCCTTCCAGCACCAGCTTCGGCTCGATCCTGGAGCGGGCCGCCGAGGTCTGCACGCGGGTGAAGTAGGGCCGGTAGTCCGGCTGCCGCAGCTCGCCCGGCGGGAGCGGGAGCCGGGTCATCGGGTTCGCCCGGTGGCCGCCGTCGGCCCCGCGCCAGCACAGGCCGGGGACCGTCGCGGCCTCCACCTCGCCGCGGACCACGCCGAGCAGGGCGGGGAAGGCGCGCTCGCCCTCGCCGCGGACCACGAAGTCGACGGCGGGGAAGTTGCGGTGCAGTGCCGCGCCCTGCGGGCCGTCGCAGTTGGCGCCGCCGAGCACCGTGACGGTGCCCGGCGACAGCCTCTTGAGGGCCGCGGCGGTGGCCAGGGCCGCGGTGTTCTGCTGGAACGTGGTGGTGAAGCCGACCACGTCCGGTCGGGTGTCGGCGATCCGCACGGCCAGTTCGTCGACGAACCGCGCGGACGCCTCGTGCAGGGCCAGGGTCACGGTCCGCAGGTGCGGGCTGAGGCCCTGCGCCATCCGCTCTTCGAATTCCGTCACCCGCCACGCCGGAACACCGTGGAGGGCGCTGGAGAACACCCAGTCCCCGTAGCCTTCGAAGTACGCGTGGCTGGCGAAGAACTCGTAGTCCTCGACACTCAGTCCGATCGCTTCCGCCGCCCAGTCGTAGAAGTCCAGGTTGGCGTTCACCGTCTCCACGTCCGCCCTGTGGGAGCGGCCGACGGAATGCAGGATCCCCAGCGCGAGGGACGGTGTGTCCAAGGAAGCCCACGGCATGTTCACCAGAGTCACACGCATGTGCGGAGCAGCCCTCCGGCCTTTCTCAGAGTCCTTCCGCCGCAAGGGTCCTGCGGACACCGATGACGTCCGTGCCGGATCTCTTGCCCGCAGCCATCGCGCGTGGGTCGCTGACGATGGTGGTCTTCTTCACGATGGATCGCCGTCCGTTTCCGTGGTCAGTGGAGCGGTTGCAGAACCGGAACTCTAGACAGAGTCACTACCGGATTCCTTCCGGTCACTCTGCGTGCAACCAGGGCGAGGATCGAGTCGATCCGGTGGGCCGGCGCGGGGGTGCCGATGCAGGCGGCCAGTTCGGTCAGCTCCAGGCGCAGCACCTGGCCCGCCGCCCGGTCCTCGGCGTCCAGCGCACGGCACAGCAGCTCGACGGCGGAGAGCAGTACGTGGTGGACGGGCTCCGCGCCGAGCAGCCGGATGGACTGGGCCAGCCGGTCGACGGCCCGGTCGAGGTGGCCGTCGGCGAGCTCCAGCGAGGCCAGCACGTAGAAGAGCTCGCCCATCCCGAACTCCAGGTTCATGTCCCGCAGTACGGCGTGCCCCTCCTCGATGAACCGCCGGGCGGCCGGGTCGCGCAGTTCCAGCAGGCACAGGCCGAGGGTGAGGCCGCTGAACGCCTCGTAGGGGCGGTCGCCCAGTTCGTGGAAGGCGGCGAGGGCTGTCTCCGCCTTCTCCCGCGCCTCCTGGAGCTCCCCGCGGTGGCGCAGTACGACGGCCCAGTGCCGCAGCGCCAGGGCTTCCTCGCGCCGGTTGCCGGCGAGGCGGCCGAGCCGGACCGCGTCCTCGAAGGCCGCCGACGCCGGCTCCCAGCGCCCCTGCTCGTAACGGATCGTGCCCAGTTCGCGGGCGGCGAGGGCCTGCGCGAGCCGGCTGGGGGACTCCTGTGCCAGCTCGGTGGCCCGCGTCGCCTCGGTGAGGGCGGGCCCCAGCCGGCCCAGCGCCCGCAGCGCCCCGGCGCGGATCACCAGACACTCGCTGCGCAGGGCGCCGATGCCCAGGTCCTCGAAGAGCGCGGCCGCCCGGTCGACGAGTTCCAGGCCGGCCTCGGGGTCCTTGCGGATGCACCGCAGGTTGGCCAGCCGCAGGGACATGACGCCGACACCGAGGGTGTCGCCGTCGGCGTCGGCCGCCGCGAGGGCGAGGCGGTGGCCGGCTTCCCAGTCGTCGTAGAGGTGGCGCAGCTCCAGGAAGCCGGTCGTGCTGTCGGCCAGCTCCCAGGCGATCCGGCCGAATCCGTTCGCGCAGGCCATCGCGACCGCGGACGCCAGGGCCGGGCGCTCGGCCTCGAACCACAGGTAGGGGTCCTCGACGATGTAGTCGACGTCGGATCGGTCGAAGGCGTCGTAGCGTTCCGTCGTGCCCCGCGGCGCGGCCGGCCATTCCTGGGAGCGCTCACCGGTGATGCGCTGCGCGGCCGTGGTGGACAGGGTGAGCCACCCGTCGAGCACCCTGGCGAGCGCCTCGCGGCACTGTGCCTGCGAGTACTCGGCGTCGGCCCGCTCCTTGGCGTACAGGCGGACCAGGTTGTGGTACCGGTACCGGGTCTGACCGGCGACGTCGCAGCCGACGACGTCGAGGAGCTGGGTGCTGACGAGTTCCTCGATCAGGTCCTCGGCCTCGTCGATGGTGATCCGCAGCAGCGGCGCGAGTAACCAGGACGCGAAGTCCGGCGCGTCGATCAGGCCCAGCAGGCAGAACGCCTCGCGCTCGCGCGGCCCCAGTTCCCGGTAGCCGGTGGCGAGGGTGGCCCGCACCTCCAGGTCGCCGGAGACCAGTACGTCCAGCCGCCGCCGCTCGTCGGCCAGGCGGCGGGCGAACCGGGTGATGCCGCCCTGGGAGTGCTGGGCGAGCCGGGCGGCCGCGATGCGTACGGCGAGGGGCAGGTAGCCGCAGAGCCGGGCGATCTCCGCCGTGGTCGCCTCGTCGCCGGCGACGCGGTGGCGCCCCGCGATCCGCTCGATGAGCGCCCCGGATTCCTCCGCGTTGAAGACGTCGAGGTCGAGGTGGGTGGCGGATTCCAGGCCGGTGAGCCGCGGCCGGCTGGTGATGAGGACGACGCAGCCGGGCGAGCCGGGGAGCAGCGGTCTGACCTGGGCCTCGCTGACGGCGTCGTCGAGCAGGATGAGCATGCGGGAGGAGGCGGTCCGGCTGCGGAAGAGCTCGCTGCACTCCTCCAGGTCGTCGGGTATGCCCTCCTCGCCTACACCGAGCGCGCGCAGGAAGCGTTTGAGCGCCACCAGGGGGTCGAGCGGCCGGGTGTCGGCCGTCCGCAGGCGTATGTACAGCTGCCCGTCGGGGAACTGCGCGGCGACGCGGCGCGCGGCCTGCACGGCGAGGGTGGACTTGCCGACCCCGCCCTTGCCGGAGAGGGCGACCAGGGCCAGCGACTCCTTGTCCCCCGTCGTCAGCGTCTCGCGGATGCGGCCGACGTGGTCGGTGCGTCCGGTGAAGTCGGCTATCGAGGGCGGGAGCTGGGCCGGTACGACCGGGACGATCGGCGACCAGACGCGCTCGGGCGCCTCGTCGGGCGCCTTGCGGGGCAGGTCCAGGCCGGGGCCGCCGACCAGGATCGCCTCGTGGAGGCGTTGCAGCTCGCCGCCTGGTTCGAGGCCGAGTTCCTCGGCGAGGAGGGTGCGCCCGGCCTGGTAGACGGCGAGTGCGTCGGCCACCCGGCCGCAGCGGTAGAGCGCCAGCATCAGCTGTCCGCGCAGCCGCTCGCGCAGCGGCTGCTCCCCGACGAGCGCCTTGAGTTCGCTGACGAGTTCGCCGTGCCGGCCCAGGGCCAGCTCCGTCTCGATGCGCTCCATGAGCACCCCGATCCGGCGCTCCTCCAGCGCCGGCGACTCCGTCCGTATCAGCTCGTCCGTGCCATCGGCCAGTGGCTCCCCCCGCCACTGGGCGAGCCCGGCGCAGTACGCCTCCAGGGCGTCGAGCCGGCGGTCCTCGGCGAGCGCGGCCCGCGCGTCGGCGACGGCCTGGTCGAAGGTCAGCAGATCGAAGCGGTGCTCGCCGAGCTGCAGGCGGTAGCCGTTGCCCGACCGGACGATCAGCTCCGGGCCGAACTCGCCGCGCAGTTGGGACACGCACTTCTGGATCTGGGCCACGGCTGTCGGCGGCGGCGACTCCCCCCACAGGATCGCGACGAGCCGTTCCACCGGAACGACGTGTTCTGAGCGGAGCAGCAACGCGGCGAGCACCGATCTGGTCTTGCGCCCGTTGAGCCTTACTGCGAGTCCGTCACG
This sequence comes from Streptomyces sp. TN58, assembly GCF_001941845.1. Taxonomy (NCBI): domain Bacteria; kingdom Bacillati; phylum Actinomycetota; class Actinomycetes; order Kitasatosporales; family Streptomycetaceae; genus Streptomyces; species Streptomyces sp. TN58. The sequence continues at coordinate 3,579,795 of NZ_CP018870.1, forward strand.
CCATGCCGTGATCGGCCCGAGAACACGGAACTGGAATGCCACTCAGATCCCTTCCGGCCCCGTCCGCCCCTGGGGCCGCAACGGGGCACCGCCCCCCCACCTGATGACCTGCGCTTGTGGACGATACCGCACGGTCGGAAGCCCGGCGGAAGCCAACCGGTAGCGGTGAGTGAAAAGCTCATTACATCTCGGACGCCGACGGAAGCTGCAGTTCAAATGAGTAGAAATGCGGACACCGAAAATGCGGCGGCGGACACCGCCGGCCCGGCGCCGGCAAGCGACCTCACCGGCCCGGAAGCCGCGGAGTGGGCGGCCCCGCACGCAGCGGGGGCCCTCAGCGACGGCGCGTTCTTCGCCGGCCGCCACTCGGCCGGGCCGTACTCCGACGGCGCTTGCACGGACGTTCAGGCGGTCTCCCGTCCGTGACCCAGCCGGCATGCCGTCGGCATGCCCGTTCCATTCAACTTTGGAGGATCAGCGTGCACGATGCCTATGACGTTCTCTGCGTCGGATACGGACCAGCGAACGTCGCCGTCGCCGTCGCGTTCGAGGAGCTGTGGCCGCAGGCCCGGGTGAAGTTCATCGAGCGGGAGCCCGGCCCCTACTGGCAGCGCGCCATGCTCCTGGACGGCTCCGACATCCAGAACAACCCGCTGCGCGACCTGGTGACCCCGCGCAACCCGCGCAGCCGCTACACCTTCACCAACTTCCTGCACGAGCAGGGCCGCCTCTTCAAACACCTCAACCTGCCCTCCCACTACCCGCTGCGCAAGGAGTACGCGCGCTACGTCCAGTGGGTCGCCCAGAACGTGCGGGCGGACGTGGACTACGGCCGCGAGGTCACCGGCATCGACGTGACCGCGACCGGTGACGGCCCGCTCGTCGAGGTCGCCACCGCCGACGGCACGACCTACCGCGGACGCTCCGTCGTGGTGGCCCCCGGCCGTACGCCCAACGTCCCCGAGGTCTTCTCCGGCGTGCCGGCCCCGCACCTGTTCCACACCTCCCAGTTCCTCCCCAACATCGCCGACCTGGACCGGGACTTCGACGGCACGCTCGCCGTCGTGGGCGCCAGCCAGAGCGCGGTCGAGGTGGTGCTCGACCTGATCGCGCGCTTCCCCGCCGCCCGGATCGTCAACGTGATGACCGGCTTCGGCTACCGGCTCAAGGACACCAGCCCCTTCTCCGAGGAGGTCTACTTCCCGGAGTTCGTCGAGTACTACTTCCACGCGTCGGAGGAGGGCAAGAAGCGGCTGCGCGACCAGCTGCGGCCCACCAACTACTCCGCCGCCGACGCGGACGTGGTCAGCGCCCTGTACATGCGCATGTACGAGGACGAGCTGGACGGCCGCGAGCGCATACGCCTGTGCACCAACCGCCGTGTCGAGGCCGTGGAGCGCACGCCCGAGGGCGTGGCGCTGGACCTCACCGAGCACATCACCGGTGAGCGCGAGCGCGTCCACGCCGACCGCGTCGTCCTCGCCACCGGCTACCTGGACCTGGGGATCACCGGCCGTACCGAGCAGCTTCCGCCGCTGCTGAAGGACCTGACGCAGGTGCTCGGCGTGACGGACGGCCGGCCGCTGTCCGTCGGCTACGACTACGGCGTGGTCCCGCACCCGGCCTTCGAGGGCGAGGTGCCGCCGATCTTCGTCAACGGGCTGTGCGAGTCCACGCACGGGCTCGGTGACGCGGGCTCGTTCAGCCTGCTGGCGCTGCGCTCCCAGGCCATCGTCGAAAGCCTTGAGCGGCGCCTGGTCGCCGAACAGGGCGCTGCCGACCTGGTCGCCGCCCAGGCGTCCGGTTCCGACCTCTGAGAGAGACGATCATGCAGACGCTCGAAGCGACTTCGCCGAGACCGGCGGTCGACCTCACCCAGCCCGGACCCAACGGACGCGTGCTGCTCGACAGCCAGGCGGCCACCGAGTCCAACGCCCGCACCTACCCGCGCCGGATACCCGTCGCGATAGCCGAGGCGTCCGGGTCCCACATCACCGACGTCGACGGCCGCCGCTACATCGACTTCCTCTCCGGCGCGGGCGTCCTCGCCCTGGGCCACAACCACCCCGAGCTGGTCGCGGCCGTCACCGCCCAGCTGCCGAAGCTGACGCACGGCCTGGACTTCCCGACCCCGGTGCGCGACGAGTTCAAACGCCGCCAGATCGGGATGCTCCCGGAGCACATCCGGGACGACTACAAGATGCACTTCTGCGGGCCCACCGGCTCGGACGCGGTCGAGGCCGCGATCAAACTGTGCAAAAAATCCACCGGCCGCGGCCAGGTCGTCGTCTTCCAGGGCGCCTACCACGGCTCCACCCAGGGGGCCATGTCCCTCACCTCGGAGCACGCGCCCAAGACCGGCCTGCACAACCTGCTGCCGGGCATCCACTTCACCCCGTACTCCTACTGCCACCGCTGCCCGGTCGGCCTCGCTCCGCAGAGCTGCAGCACCAACTGCGCCGACGTCCTGGTGAACACGCTCACCGACACCCACGGCGGGGTGCAGCTGCCGGCCGCGATCATCATGGAGCTGGTCCAGGGCGAGGGCGGCGCCATCCCGGCCCGCCGCGAGTTCGTCCACCGGGTCGCCGACACCGCCCGCGAGCTCGGCATCCCCCTGATCGTGGACGAGGTCCAGACCGGCTGCGGCCGTACCGGAACCTGGTTCGCCTTCGAGCAGTACGGCATCACCCCCGACGTCGTCGTCGCCTCCAAGGGCCTGTCCGGAATGGGGCTGCCCGTCGCGGCCATCCTCTACCGCCGGCACCTGGACACCTGGACGCCGGGCAGCCACATCGGCACCTTCCGCGGCAACAACCTCGCCTTCGCCAGCGCCAACGCCTTCCTCGACGTCGTCGAGCGCGAGGACCTGCTCGCCCACGTCCGCAAGATCGGCGACCACCTGCTCGGCGAGCTGAACGTGCTCGGCGACAGCCCGCTGGTCTCCGACGTACGCGGCCTGGGCCTGATGCTCGGCATGGAGATGGCCGCCGCACCGACGGCCGACGCCACCGAGGTCGCCGCCCGGTTCCAGCAGGAGGCGCTGCGCCGGGGCCTGATCGTCGAGCTCGGCGGCCGGGGCGACAGCGTGGTGCGGCTGCTGCCGCCGCTGAACATCACCGTGGAGGTCGCCGACGAGGCCGTGGCGATCCTGCGCGACGCCCTCACCACGCTGGAGGCGGAACTCGCCGCGGAGGCCGGCCGATGAGCACGATCGTGTCCGGACGCCCCGGCCGGCTGCCGCGCATCGGCATCGTCAACCTGATGCCGAACGCGGAGCAGTACGAGAACTGGCTGATGCCGCAGCTTTCCCTGGCCGGCCCCTTCGAACTCCAGTGGATCCGGATCTCCTCCCGCCGCTACCACCTGGACGACCCGGCCCGCATCGCCGCGACGTACCGCACCTACAAGGAAGCGACCGCCGACGCACCGCTGGACGGCCTGATCGTCAGCGGTGCCGCGGTGGAGCACCTCCCCTTCGAGGAGGTGCGGTTCATGGACGAGCTGAACGACATGGTGCAGGACGTCCACGCGCAGGGATCACCGCTGCTCGGCCTGTGCTGGGGCGCGATGGGCGTGGGCCACCTGGTCTACGGGCTGCCCAAGGACATCTACAGCGCCAAGATCTCCGGCATGTACGAGACCGAGCTGCTGGCGCAGGACGGTCCCATCGCCTCGTCCCTCGACGACCGCTTCTGGTCGACGCACAGCCGCTTCGCCGGCTTCGACGACAAGGCGCTGGACGCCAGCACCACCGTCCGCGCCCTGGCCCGGGCCGAGGGCGCCGGCACCGTCATCGCCGAGTCCTACGACCACTCCGTCCTCATGCACACCGGCCACCCCGAGTACTACGGGTCGCGGCTGGCGGAGGAGTACCGCCGGGACGTGGACCAGCAGGTGGCGGGCGTACGGGCACCGGTCGGCGTCGACCTCGACCAGCCGCTGCGGCTGTGGCGCAGCCACAGCCTGGCGTTCTTCGCCAGCTGGGTCCGGCTGGTCGGCGACCAGTCGGCCGCGCGCTAGGGACGGGGAGGACCAGTGTCAGCTGTGCCACCCGCGTCACCCCCACCCGCCTCACCCGCGTCCGTGCCCGCTTCCGCGGCCGCGCCCGCGGGGGGCCCGTCCGGCCGCCCGCTGCGCCCGGTGGTGTGGAAGTTCGGCGGCTCCTCGGTCGGCGACATGGACCGGCTGCGCCGGGTCGCCCAGCGGCTGGTGGACGCCAGGCGCGCCGGGGCGGACGTCGTCGCGGTCCTGTCCGCGATGTCGGACACCACCGACGACCTGCTGGAGATGGCGAACGGTCTCACGACACAGCCCGACGCCCGGGAGCTCGACGCGCTCCTGGCGACCGGCGAGTCCATGTCGTGCGCGCTCGCCGCGATCGCCGTACACGAACTCGGCGAGCGCGCCGTCTCCCTCAACGGCCGGCAGGCCGGAGTCCTGACCGACACCGCGCACGGCAACGCCCGTATGCGGTCGATCGACCCGGCCCGGATCGTGGCGGCCCTGGAGCAGGGCCTGATCGTCCTGGTCACCGGCTACCAGGGCGTCACCGACGACGGTGACGTCACCACCCTGGGCCGCGGCGGCTCGGACGCCTCGGCCATCGCCGTGGCGGCCGCGCTGGGACTGCCCGCATGCGACATCTGGACCGACGTCCCGGGGGTCTTCACCGCCGACCCCCGGGTCGTCCCCGACGCGCGGCGCCTGGACCGGCTCAGCCACGAGGCGATGCTCCAACTGGCCGAGGCCGGCGCGCAGGTCATGCAGCCCCGGGCCGTGGAGCTCGCCGCCGCGCACGGTGTCGCCATCCACGTCCGGTCCTCGTTCACCGGCGAACCCGGCACGTGGATCACAGAAGTCAGGGAGGAGCACGACATGTTCGAGACGGCCCGGATCACCGGTGTCGCCCACCGCCGGCACGACCCGCTCTACCAGGTCGACGGCCTGACACCCGCCCAGGTGTCGGCGGCCCTCGCGGGCCACGGCCTGCCGGTCGGTTCCATCATCGGCAGCCCGGGCGAACTCCGCTTCACCTCGCCGGGAGCCGAACCGCAGTCGGTCATCGCCGCCCTCGGCGACATCGGTGCCGCCGTCGCCGTCCACGACGAGGAGCTGGGCAGTGTGAGCGTCGCCGGGGACGCCTGCGGCAACCGCTCCGAGGTCACCCTGCGGATCCTGGAATCCCTGGAAAGCACCGGCATCAGGCCGGTGTTGGTCACCAGCACCCCCAGCCGGGTCTCCTGCCACGTCGCCTCCGGCGCCGTCGACGAGGCCGCCCGGGTCCTGCACAGCGCCTTCGGCCTGCACACCGACGCTGCCGCCCCGCAGCCCGTCGGCGCGGGACGAGCCAACTGAGGAGGCGAGAGCATGACCAGCACGCAGGGGCGTGAGGACACCGCGGGCCGACGCGGCGTCCTCGCCAACCGGGACTTCGTCAAACTCTGGAGCGGGCAGACGGTCTCCCTCGTCGGCTCGCAGGTGACCGACATCGCGCTGCCGCTGGCGGCGGTCATCACCCTGAACGCCAGCGCGTTCCAGATCGGCCTGCTCAACGTCGCCAGGTTCGCACCGTACGTCCTGGTGACCCTGCTGGCCGGAGTCTGGTTCGACCGGCGGCGCAGGAAGCCGACCCTGATCGCGGCCGACGCGGTCCGGGTGCTGCTGATCGGCGCGTTGCCGGTGGCCCACCTGCTCGGCGTGCTCTCGCTCCCGTGGCTCTACGCCGTCGGGTTCCTGGCCGGCGTGGCGACGGTCCTCTTCGACGTGGGGATCCTCTCCTACATCCCGGGACTCGTCGACAAGGACGACCTGGCGGACGCCAACAGCAAGATGACGGCCAGCTACTCGGTGGCCGGCATCGCCGGCCCCGGGCTGGCCGGCTTCCTGGTCGGCGCGCTGACCGCGCCCGTCGCGCTGACCGTGGGCGCCGCCACCTACCTGGCATCGGCCGTCGCCCTGTGGTGGATCCGCAGGGCGGAAGCCGAACCGGAACGGCCCGCCGAGGCGAAGTCGGTACGCGCCGACATCGTCGAGGGCCTGCGCACGGTCGTCGGCAGCCGCATCCTGCGGCACCTGGCGACCCAGTCCGCGGTGTTCAACCTGTTCGAGAACGTCATGACGACCGTCTTCCTGGTCTACGCGGTCAGGACCCTGGAACTGAGCCCCTTCCAGCTCGGCCTGGTCGTCGGCGCCGGCTCCGTCGGCGCGCTGCTCGGCGCGACGTTCTCCGGACGCATCAGCAAGCGCCTCGGCTTCGGCCCGGCGCTGCGCCTGGTCACGCTGCTGGCCTGCCTGTCGCCCGTACTGCTGCTCGTACCCGGCGGCACCGGCCTGTTCTCCCTGGTCGTCCTCGGCGCGACGCTCGCCGTCCACGGATTCAACCTGGCCGTCTTCAACGTCAACTCGCTCACCCTGCGCCAGACCGTCACACCGGCCCGCCTGCTGGGGCGGATGAACGCCAGCTACCGGCTCATCCTCTACGGCACGATCCCGCTCGGCGCACTGCTGGCAGGCTCGCTGGCCTCCGTCTTCGGCCTGCGCACCGCCCTCGCCGTCGGCGTCGCGGGCATCGCCCTGCCGGCCGTCTGGATCACCTTCTCGCCCGTCTACCGGCTGCGGGAGATGCCCGAGGGCCCCGTCGACACGGACCAGCCCGCAAGCGTCGCGCCGTCACGCGCGGCCGAGTCGTGACCGCGCCCCGCACGCCGCTCCAACCCACCGCCCGAAAGAAGGACCACCCAGTCATGTTGACCGATTCCCAGCGGGCCGCGCTGACCGCCAGGCTGCGTCGCACGGCCCCCCCGATCGCCTCGATCCCCCGCCGCTCGCCCGCGCTGCAGGACCTGCCGCTCTCCTACGGACAGGAGCAGCTGTGGTTCATCGACCAGCTGGCCCCCGGGGAATCCACCTACACCATCGCCGGCGCCGTACGCATGACCGGCGCCCTCGACCGCGCCGCCCTCGGTGCGGCGCTGGACGCCCTCGTCGCCCGCCACGAGGCCCTGCGCACCCGCCTGGTCACCGTGGACGGCGCACCCGTCCAGGTGATCGACCCGGCCGGGCCCGTCGAGCTGGCCTTCGTGGACCAGCGGCACGTCGCCGCGGACGAGGTAGAGGAAGCCTGGCGCGCGGCGGCGCAGAAGGAGACGGCCCGCCCGTTCGAGCTGGAGCGCGGCCCCCTGTTCCGCGTCCTGCTGCAGCAGCTCTCCGACGAGCACCACGTCCTGCTGATAACCGTCCACCACACCGTCTTCGACGGCTCCTCGTTCCCCGTCCTCCTGGCGGAGCTGTCCGAGTCGTACGCCGCCGCCGTCGCCGGGACGGCCGCGCAGCTCCCCGAGCTGCCCGTCCAGTTCGCCGACTTCGCCGTCTGGGAGCGCGACCGGCTCCAGGGCGAGACGCTGAAGGAGCTCACCGAGTACTGGAGCGAGAACCTCCAGGGCGCGCCCGTACTCCAGCTGCCGACCGACCGGCCCCGACCGCTGGTCCAGACGTACCAGGGCACGACCGAGTCCAAGGACCTCGGCGACAAGATCCTGACCCGGCTCACCGCGCTGGGACGCGACGAGGGCGCCACCCTCTTCATGACCCTGATGGCCGCCTACCACGTCCTGCTCCACCGCTACAGCGGCCAGGACGACATCGTCGTCGGCACCGTCAGCGCCAACCGCAGCCGCCCCGAGCTCCAGCCGGTGATCGGCTACCTGATCAACACCCTGCCGGTCCGCGTCGACCTGTCCGGCGACCCCACCTTCCGCGAGGTCCTGGAACGCACCAAGACCGCCACCCTGGGCGCCTTCGGCCACCAGGACCTGCCCTTCGCGAAGATCGTGGAGGCCGCCAAGGCACCCCGGGACCCCTCGCGCTCCCCCGTCTTCCAGGTCGGCTTCATGCTCTCCGACGACCAGAAGCGTGACCTGCGGCCCGGCGGCATGACCTGGGCCTCCGAAGAACTCCCGGCCGAGGCCGCCAAGTTCGACCTGCTGGTATCCGCCGTCGAGAGCGGCGGCCGGCTGGGGCTGAACCTCAGCTACGCCACCGCCCTGTACGACGCTGCCACCGCGCAGCGCCTGCTCGGCCACTTCGAGACGCTGCTCGACGGCCTCCTCGCCGACCCCGACGCCCGCATCTCGCAGCTCCCGATCATGACCGAGGCGGAGCTGCACCAGGAGCTCGTCGCCTGGAACAGCGACAAGGCCGACTTCCCCGACTGGAACCTCCACCAGGCCTTCGAGGCCAAGGTCGCGGCGCACCCCGACGTCATGGCCGTCGAGCTCGACGGCGAGGGCCTGACCTACGCCCAGCTCGACGCCCGCGCCAACCAGGTCGCGCGGCGGCTGCGCGAGCTCGGCGTCGGCCCGGAGGCGCTCGTCGGCGTCAGCATGCAGCGCACCGTGCGCCGCATCGTCGGCATCATGGGCATCCTCAAGGCCGGCGGCGGCTACGTGCCGCTGGACCCGGAATACCCCGCCGACCGCCTGGCCTTCATGGTCGAGGACGCCAAGATGACCGTCGTCCTCACCGACGAGGCCAGCGCCTCCGCCGTACCGACCGACGACGTCACGGTGCTGGACCTGGACCGCTCCTGGACCGAGCTCACCGCCCTGGACGACAGCCCCCTCGAAGCCCTCGCGAGCCCGTCGAACGTCGCCTACGTCATCTACACCTCGGGCTCCACCGGCCGCCCCAAGGGCGTGGTCGTCGAGCACCGCAACGCCGTCAACTTCTGCTACGCCGAGATCGAGTTCTGGCCGCTGGGCCCGGGCGACCGGATCCTGCAGTTCGCCTCACTCAACTTCGACGTGTCCGTCCTGGACATCTTCGGCGCGCTGCTGTCCGGTTCCACCCTCGTCCTCGGCAGCACGCAGACCCTGCTCTCCCCGCCGCGACTGGCCGACCTGATCCGCGGCGAGGGCATCACCTTCATGTGCCTGCCCCCGGCCGTGCTGAACCTGCTGGCCGAGGAGCAGTTCCCGAGCCTGCGCGTCGTCATCGCCGGCGGCGAGGCCTTCTCCTCCGAGCTGGTCCGCAACTGGGCGCGCCCCGGCATGCGCTTCATCAACGGCTACGGCCCCACCGAGACCACGGTCGGCTCGACCATGGCCCGGTGCCAGGACGACGGCATCGACCCGCCGCCGATCGGCCTGCCCCTGACGAACTACACGGCGTACGTGCTGGACAAGCACCTCAACCCGGTACCGGTCGGCGTCGCGGGCGAACTCCACATCGGCGGCGCCAGCGTCACCCGCGGCTACCTCGGCCGGCCCGAGCTGACCGCCGAGCGCTTCGTCACGGACCCGTTCAGCGACGCCCCGGACGCCCGCATGTACAAGACCGGCGACCTGGCCCGCCGCCTCCCGGACGGCAACCTGCAGTACCTCGGCCGGCTCGACCACCAGGTCAAGATCCGCGGCCTGCGCGTGGAGCTCGGCGAGATCGAGGCCGTGCTCGCCGCCCACCCGTCCGTCGCCCAGGCCATCATCATCGTCGGCGAGGACCAGGCCGGCCAGAAGAACCTCATCGGCTACGCCCGCACCAACCCGGACGCGCCCGCCGTCACCGTCGGCGACCTCCGTGCGCACCTGGGCGAGGCGCTTCCCGCCTTCATGGTCCCCGCGCACCTGATCATCCTCGACACCTTCCCGCTCAACGCGAACGGCAAGGTGGACCGCGCCGCCCTGCCCGAGCCGGACAGCGCCGGGGACGCGGGCGACTACGTCGCACCGCGCACCATCCTGGAGACGGTCCTGGCCGACATGGTCTCCGACGTGCTCAAGCTCCCGCGGGTGGGCATCGAGGACAACTTCTTCGAGATGGGCGGCAACTCCCTCCAGGCGATGCAGGTCATCACCCGCCTGCGCAAGGACCTCGGCGTCGACACGGACGTGACCGCGATCTTCCTCGCGCCCACGCCGGCCCGGCTCGCCGCGGCCCTCGTCGCCAAGCACGGGCTGGAGGACGCCCCGCTGGACGAGCTGGACGACCTCGAAGCCCTGGAGGAGACGGCCGGCCCGGCCGCCTCGAACACCGGCGCCGTCGCGGCCGGTTCGGACACCATCGTGCCCCTGTCGGAGCGCACCGACGGCGACCCGCTGTTCCTCGTCCACGCCGTCGGCGGCACCGTGTACCCGTACTTCGCTCTGATGCAGGAGCTCCAGGACCGCTACCGGGTGCTCGGCGTGCAGGCCGCGGGCCTGCGGGCCGGCAGCGAGCCGCTGCGCGACCTGGGGGAGATGGCCGACGCGTACACCGAGGCCATCCGCCAGGCCCAGCCCTCCGGCCCGTACCGTTTGGCCGGATGGTCGATGGGCGGCCTCCTGGCCCTCCAGATCGCCCGCCGCCTGGAGGCGTCGGGCGCCGAGGTGGCCCTGGTCGGCCTGCTGGACACCCCCTTCTCCGCGGAGGACGTCTCCGGGGTCGGCGAGCAGGCCTTCGCGGCCCAGTTCGTCCTGGACGGCGCCCGCGCCCTCGGCCCCGACGCGGGCGAGCTGCCCGACCCGCAGACCACTCCGGTGGCCGAGCAGCTGCGCTGGTTCGGCGAGAAGCTGACCGGCGGCACGGGCGACACCGAGGAGGTCCAGGAGGACATCAACCGCAGGTTCCAGGTGTTCAAGGCCCACATCACCCTGATCGGGGGCCACCGCCCGGAGCCCGTGGCGGCCCCGGTCGTCGTGGTCTCCGCCGAGCAGTCCCCGGACCTGTCGGCCCAGTGGACCGCCCTCCTCGGCACGGGCATCCGTACCGTCCGCGTCCCCGGCGACCACTACACCTTCCTGCGCGCCCCCGGCGTCCAGCAGGCGGCGCAGGCCCTCCGCACGGCGGACGAAGCCTGACCCCGTCCCGGGGCGCGGCCCGACCGCGCCCCGGACCCCACAGACCCCGGGCCGGCCACTGCCGCCCGGGGTTTCCCCTGTGCGAAACGAAAAGGCAGAAGCCCCGGGGCCCGGTTCGGATGGGCGGGACCGTGGCGTGAAAAGGCTGGCCGAAAGCCGAAAGCGTAGCCGTGGAACGATCACCGCACTATCATCCGATTTTGCTTGGGCTTGACCAGAAGCCCAGGTGAAAGCGATGCGGGGGGATCACGTGCATCACCATTTGGGTCGGCTCGGAGTAGAGGAAAAGCAAGAGCAGGCATACAGAGGCCTGTTGCGCTGTACACGCGCCACGCCCCACACCCTGGCGGTCCACCTCGGCTGTGACGACACCGAGGCCGTGGAATCCGTGTTGAACACCCTCGTGGCCATGGGCATGGCCACCGCCGACGGGACGGAGGCCTACCGGCCGGTCGCGCCGAGCACGGTCGTCGCCCGGCTCGTCGAGCGGCGGCTCAAGGCCCTCCACGAAGAAATGCGGCACGTCTCGGAGACCCGGGACCTGCTCGAATCCCTGCTGCGCGAACAGGAATTCGAGAACGGGGGACCGTACGGCGACTCCCAGTCCGACGCGCCACTCATCGAACGGCTCGAAGGCCTGGTCAAAGTCCGGGAGAAACTCGACGAGTTGTCGTTCTTCTGTCGGACCGAACTGCTCGCCACCCAGCCGGGCGGCCCGATGACGAAGGACAACATCGACGCCGCCCGGCCGCTCACCGAGCAGCTGCTGCGGCGCGGGGTCGCGATGCGCACCATCGTGGAGAGCGGCGCCGTCGCCGACCTGGCCACCGCCACCTACCTGCAGGAACTGACCACCAAGGGGGTACGGATCCGGGTCGTGGAGCGGACCGCCGAACGGCTGCTGATCTTCGACCGGCAGACCGCACTGGCGCCCATCGACCCGAACGACTCGACCCTGGGCGCGGTGGCCGTCCGCGAGCCGGGCCTCGTCGGCGGCATGATCGCGCTCTTCGACCGGATCTGGGCCGAGAGCCGCGAACTCCACGAGGTCGTCGGCAGCCCTGCGGAGGGCGAGGGCCCCGAGGGCGGACTGTCCGAGCTGGAAAGGCAGATCCTGGCCACCATGCAGATGGTCGACAAGGACGAGATCGGCGCGCGCGAGGTCGGCGTCTCCGTCCGCACCTACCGCAAGTACGTGGCCGCGCTCATGGGCCGCCTGGACGCGGCCAACCGCTTCCAGGCGGCGCTGCTGGCCCGCGACCGCGGCTGGATCTGACCAGCACCGGATCCCGGGCCCGGACCCCCGGCCGCGTCAGCGGGCCGGGGTGTCCTCGGGGTCGAGCAGCCACTCCCAGCCGGCCAGCCCCGGGTCCTGCCACAGCCTCCGCAGCTCCTCGGTGACGGCCTCGGCGGCCATCGCCTCCGGCAGGACGACCGCCAGCGAGAAGCCGACCTGGAAGAACTGCACCGTTCCGCGCCATCCCGACGGCAGGAGGGACGACACCCGCACCGCCGTCGTCTCCGGCGCACCGGGCCGCCCGTGGGCCGACACGGACGCCGCCGCCGGGGACGGCATCACAAGGACGCGCAGGAAGGTCAGCGCACCGGTGTCCCGCGGCGCGGGCTCGTGAGAGCCGTCTGTCATGCCGCCCGCCCGTCCGGCAGGACCCGCGCCGCCTCGTCCGTGTCCGTGCCCGCCGTGTCAGCCGTCTCCGTCAGGTCCACCGCGTCCGTCCGCACGGCCAGGGCCGTCAGCGGGCGCTCCGCGAACATCCGTACGGCGGCTCGGGAGACATCGGCGAACGGGGCCTCGCGCAACGCCCGGGGCAGGCGCATGAGCCAGGTCGCGTCGTGCCCGTAGGCGGCGGTCTGACAGAGCATGTCCGCAAGGGTCTCCTGTGCGTCGAACACGCTCAGCACCTGACCCGCGCAGAAGATCCGCGTGGCGTCCGTCTCGGCCGCCGTGAACGGCTCGCGCGCCAGCCGGCGCACCCGCTCGCGCAACTCCCCGACCGTATGCGGCCGGTACGGCCCTTCGTGCCAGGCCCGCAGGTAGGCGCGGTGGCCCGCCGCGACCATGTCGCGGCCGGTGATCACGGTCAGGCCGGGGGTGCGGTCGACGGCCAGCCGGGAGCCGAACCAGCCACCCAGCGCGGCCGTGGCCAGGTAGTCCGCCGCCTCGGTCGCGGTGCTCATCGCTGCCGGCGCACAGAGGGTCACGTGCGCCTCGGCGGCACCCGGCCGGTGCAGGGTCAGCACGGTGTCCTCCCCGTAGGCGTCTGCGGGCCCCGGCGCCGCCCCCTCGGGGGTGACGGCATCGGCGGCGCTCCACCCGGCGAGGGTACGGGTCACGAGGGCGGCCGTGGCGTCCGGGTCGCCGGGGCCCGTCACCACGACCACGGCGCCCGCGGGTCCGGGCAGTGCGGCGGCGTCGCCGGTCCCCGGGAGCAGCCGCAGGCGCAGTGCGGCGTCGGCGGCCCGCTGGAGCGCGGTCGCGGCCGGAGCGGCCGACACCGCGGCGTGCGCGGGCCCGTTCGCCGCGCCCGCCGCGGCCGTACCGCGGGCCAGGACCGTCCCGACGACCGTACGCAGCCAGTCCCCGGCCCGCTCGGCCGGCGCGTGACCGCTCACTTCCAGCCACTGGTCGTCCGTGGTCACCTGGACGGTGCCGAAGTGTCCCGTGGCCCGCCAGGCCGCGCCCGCCCGCAGCTGGGCCTCGTACGCCAGCCGCCGGATCCGACCCGGGGCCCGCCAGCCGTCCGGACCGAGCGGCGCCTTGATCCGCAGCTCGGCGAGCGGGGTCCGCTCGTCCCGGTAGCAGACCACGCGGGTGCCGGCCGGGGTGTGCGTCTCGGCCCACGCGGGCACCACCGGCTCGCCGGTGGTGCCCGCGCATCCGACCGGGGCGGCCGGGGCCTCGTACGGCGCCGGGCGGGTGCGCTCCGGGCCCGGCGCCAGCACCAGCACGGCCCGCGCCGACCCGCGCAACGCCCGCGCCGCCCCGGCCACTTCGGCGGGGCCGATGTCGGCCAGCAGGTCCGGCAGCTCGGCGAGGAGTCCGGGGCGGCCGAAGAGCAGCTCCAGCCGGCCCAGCGCGCGGGCCCGGGTCTGCAGGTCGTCGTGGCGGCGCACGTGGTCCAGGGCCAGGTCGCGGACGGCCGTGCGGACCGCCTCGCCGTGGCCCGGCGCGCCCGGCTCCGCCCAGTGCGCCAGCCCGGCGTCGACCCGTTCCACGAACCGTTCGGGCGCGGTGTCCGGCGGCAGCAGCCCGGTGACCACCAGGGTCTCGGGGGCCAGGGCGTCGAGCGGCCCGAAGAAGCCGCAGCTCGTCTCGACGGGACCGCCACCGCCCCGCGCGCCGGTGGCGCGCAGCAGCCGGGCCAGCACGGTGTGCGCGAGGTACCCGGCCAGGTCGCGGGCCGGGTCCGGCAGCCGGTAGCCGAGCGCCACGGCGGTCGCGGCCACGCCCGGTTCGGTGCCGTACGCCCACCGGTCCGCTTCCGGCGCCCGCTCGCGCAGGTCCGGGCGGGTGGGCACGGGCCGCCCCGGGATGTCCCCGAAGTACCGCTCGACCAGCGCGCGGGCCTCGGCCGCGTCGAACCCGCCGACGAGCGTCAGCACGGCGTTGCCGGGCGCGTAGTGCTCGGCGAAGAAGGCCCGGCAGTCGGCGACGGTCGCGCTGCGCAGCCGCTCCGGGTCCCCGTACCCGTCGTGCGCGTTGGCGTACGAGCGGTAGAGCACAGAGGGCAGCAGCGGCCAGGGGAAGCCGCCGTACGGGCGCTCCACGGTCGTCCCGCGGATCTCCAGGGCGACGCCCTCAAGCTGCTCCGCGAGGGCCTCCTCGGTGAACAGCGGCGCCCGCATCCGGTCGGCTTCGGCGAACAGCGCCCCGTCGAGGGCGGAGGCGGGCACGGCCTGGTAGTAGTCCGTGTAGTCCTGGTGCGTGGTGCCGTTCGCGGAACCGCCGAGCCGGTGGATCCGGTCGTAGAACTCGCCTCCGGCCAGCTGGGCGCTGCCCTGGAACATGAGGTGCTCGAAGAGGTGCGCGAAGCCCTCGCGGCCGGGGGGTTCGGACCGGAACCCGACCCCGTAGTGCACGGCCACCGCCACCCGGGGGTGGCCGTGGGAGGGGGCGAGCAGCACCCGGAGCCCGTTGGGCAGGGTGAACCGGTGCATCAGTGGTCTCCTGGTGCGGTGGGACCGCCGAAGCCGGTGAGGTAGCCGAGGAAGCCGGCGAAGCGTTCGACGGTCTCCGGCTGCCAGCCGACGTAGGCGGTGTAGTCGTGCAGGTGCAGGGCGATGCGCAGGGCCGCCAGCCGCGGCCGCAGCGGACCGAGGGAGCGCCCGTACCCCTCCTCGACGGCGTCGACGAGGGACTGCCAGGCCCGGCTGTCGCCGGAGAGCTGCCAGGCGAGCTCGGTGAGCTCGCCGACGGCCCAGCCCACGTCGGAGTACCAGGGGGCGAGGCACAGGTCCTCGCCGGCCAGCAGCTCCACGGGGCCGTCGGCGGCGGGGCCGGACACGGGGGCGGCGGCGACGAGCGAGCCGAGGCCGGGCGCGCCGTGGGAGACGACGAGGGCCGGGTCGGCGGCGAGTTCGGCGGTCCAGTCGCGCAGCCGGTGCCAGCGCTCGGCGCCGAGCCGCTCGCGCAGTACGGACGCGGCCTGCGCGGCCCAGACCTCCGGCGCGCGGCCGGCGAGCCACGCGTCGAGCCGGGCCCAGCCGCGCGAGGCGGTGGACGGGGCCGGCACGCCGGACGGGACGGGCACCGGGACCGGGGCGGTGTGCAGGGCGGCGAGGGCGCGGCCGAGGGCGTGCAGGGCCGGGCGCAGCCCGGGGTGCGGGCCGTGCCGCAGCAGGTGGCCGGCCACGGACTCGTCCCCGGACAGGCCGCGGTAGGCGCGCGCGCCGCCGGGCAGCTCCTCCCCGTGGACCAGGCGCACGCCCGGGGTCGGGGGGGTCTCGGGGAGCGGGGTCGGCAGCGGGTGGAAGCCGGCGGGGGCGAGCGGTCCGGGCTCGCGGATCCACAGGCCGCCGTGGACGGTCGTGCGCAGCAGCCCGGTCCCGAAGCGGACGGGACCGCCGCCGACGCCCTCGGCGGCCTCCTTGACGGCGGTGGCGGTGGGGGTGGCGGTCACAGCGTGCTCGCCGGCGGCGGGAGGGGCACGGACCCGGCGGCGGCCAGTTCGCGGCGGCGCTGCTCGACCATCGCGAGCGCGTCGGGCAGCGGCGCGGGCGCCCAGGCGTCCTCGCGGCCCGTGGTCATGGAGAGCCCGGGACGCGGCGGCAGCACGGCCACGTTGGGACGGGCGGCCAGCGCCGCGTGGTGGGCCCGGTAGGCGGCGCTGTGCAGCCCGCCCGGCGGCAGCGCGGGCAGCAGCACCACCGGGGCGGTGGTGCACTGCGCGGCCAGCAGCGCGGGGCTGTCGGCCAGCCCGAGGGCCAGGCGCGCCATGAAGTGCAGGGTGGCGGGGGCGACGACCACGGCTTCGGCCCACTCGGTCCACAGCACGTGCCGCGCGTGCACCTCGTCCTCGGCCCACCGGTCCGGCAGGACCTCGGCGCCGCTGTGCCCGGCGAGCGTGACCCGGCTGACGAACCGCTCGGCGCTCGCGGTCACCCCGATCCGCAGCTCCAGGGACGGGTACGTGCTGCGCAACCAGCCAAGCCAATACGGTAGTTCGGCGGCTGCCACGGCCCCGGTCACCACGAGCAGCAGCCGCGAGATCCCCAGCGCGGGCGCCGGTACGGCGGCCACGGAACCGGGGGCGGCCTGCGCGGCGACCGCCGCCGGAACGGTCTCCGGGGCCGGGGCCGCCGGGGTCGCGGGGGCCTGCGTACCGGCGCTCACCGCGTCAGCTCCGGCAGCATCGCCTGCAGGTCCGCCAGCGCGGAGGGCAGCCCCTCCACCTGGCACACACCGGTCAGGTTCAGCGCGATCTCGTCGACGCCCACCGCCGCGTACTCCACGAGCCGGTCACGCACCTCGCCGAGGTCGCCGTGGACGAACGCGCCGCCCTCGATCACGGCCTTCGCGACGGACAGCGGGTCGGGCTGGTCGACGTCGATGCCCGAGCGGCGCAGCATGTCCTGGTAGTGCGGCATCGAGAGGTGGCCGGTGTTGCCGGCCAGGACCAGCTTCGCCGGGTCCCGGTCGGGCGCGGTCAGCGCCACCGGGACCATCGCCACCAGGCGCGGCATCGGCCGGCCCGCGGCCTCGGCCCCGGCCCGGAGCTCGGGAACGATGACGTCCCGCAGGTACTTCGGCGGGGTCAGCCACGTGATGGCCACGTCCGCCACCTCGCCGGCCAGCCGGGCCATCTTCGGCCGCAGCACGCCGGCGCCGAGCTCGACGCGCGGTCCCGGCAGGGACGGCAGCCCGATGCGGCAGTCGAAGTACTCGCCGCGCAGCTCGACCTCGCGGCCGGCCAGCAGGCCGCCCATGATGGTGAAGTACTCGCGCACCGCGCCCAGCTGGCTGCGGTAGGGCGCGCCCAGCACGTTCTTCTGGAGGATCGCCGCGCCCGGTCCGATGCCCGCGACCACCGGGTGGCCGGTGGTCACCGCGAGGGACTTGGCCTGGAGCGCGGCCTCGATCGGGTGTCGGAAGGGCATCAGCGTGACCGCCGTGCCCACCGGGATCCGGAATCCGGAGGCCGCCGCGTACGTGAAGGTCTGGTACGGCTCGGACATCAGGGCCTGGCCCTGCCACAGCCGGTCCGCGGCGCCGGAGGCGACCAGCGCGGCCAGCGGGAGCGCCTGCTCGTGCCGGGTCGGCATGAACGGCATCATGATCGAGTACTTGGTCATGCCGTGACTTCCTTCGTGGACCGGGCCGCCGGGGCGGCGGCGCCGCTGAGCAACTGGGCACTGACCAGTTCGCTGTAGGCGGGGCTGGAGTCGAGCAGTTCGTCGTGCGTGCCCTCGGCGATGACCCGGCCGCGGTCCATGACGACGACCTTCGCGGCGTGCCGGACGGTGGACAGGCGGTGCGCGACCACCAGGACCGCCCGGTCCTCGGCGAGGGTGTCGACGATCTGCCGCAGCCGCTGCTCGTTGACGCTGTCGAGCTGCGAGGACGGCTCGTCGAGGAGGACCAGGCTCCCTTCCGCCAGTACCGCGCGGGCCAGGGCGACCCGCTGGCGCTGCCCGCCGGAGAGGTCGTGGGCGCCGCCGAGGACGGTGTCCAGGCCGTCGGGCAGCGCCCGGACGGAGGTGTCGAGGCCGACCGCGGCGAGCGCCGCGTACAGCTCCTCGTCGGTCGGTACGGCGGCCAGGCCCAGGCTCAGGTTGGCCCGTACGGTGTCGCCGAGCAGGGTGAACGCCTGGTCGACGAAGGCGATCCGGCCGCGCAGCTCGTTCAGCGGCAGGCGCGCGGCCTCCTCGCCGAACAGGTGCACACGGCCCGACTGCGGCTCCATGAACCGTTCGATGAGGGCCAGCGCGGTGGACTTGCCGGCGCCGGAGAGACCGACGACGGCCGTCAGACCCTGGGCGGGCACCTCGAAGTCCACGCCGCGCAGGACGGGTTCGTCGCCATAGCCGAAGGTCACGTCCTCGAAGCGGACGGCGGGGGCCGGACCGGGGGTGTTCCGGCCGCCCGCCGTCCGGGCCGGCTCCGCCGCGGCGGGCGCCAGGTCCTCCACCGGTAGGGCGAAGACGTCGTTGAACCGCTGCCGGGAGGTGAGCCCGGCCTGGATCTGCGCGGCACCGGAGGCCGCCATGATCAGGGGAGCGGTCAGCTGGAGCAGGTAGAGGAGGAAGGCGACGAAGTCGGGGAGGGCGAGGTCACCGGAGACGAGCCGGGCGCCGCCGCCGAGCAGCACGGTCAGCAGGGCGATCTGCTGGCCCAGGTTGATCACGGGGACGACCAGCGACTCCATGCGCGCCGCGTCCACGCCGAGCTTCTCCAGCCGCCGTGCGTGACCGTCCAGCGTGCGGCCGACCCGCTCCTCCGCCCGGTACGCCTTGATGACGACGAGGGCGTCGAGCGCGGTGATGAACTGGTGGGTCAGCGTGCCGATGTCGTCCTGCATGTTCTGGTACGTGCGCCGGAGCCCGCGGATCACGACGGCGACGAAGGCCAGGGCGCACACGAACCCGGCCAGGGTGATCAGCAGCAGCACCCAGTCCAGGACGCCCATGATGACGATGGTGCCGAGCAGGGTGATCGCGGCCATCGGGAGCTGGATCGGCCCGATGTTGATGGCGCCCTTGAGCTGCATGGCGTCGGCGGTCAGCCGGGTGGCGAGGTCGCCGCTGCCCACCGCCTTGGCGTCGGACAGCCGCATGGCCAGGCCGCGCCGCATCGTGGTGATGCGCAGCCGGCGGACCAGCTGCTCGCCGAGGCGGGACAGCAGGAACGCGGCGAGCGCGCCCGCCAGGGCGGAGCCCAGTCCGGTGCCGATCATCAGCAGGGCGGCCCGGGTGAGTCCCTGGCCCTGCTGGACCTGCTGGACCAGCTCGGCGACGACCAGCGGCAGTGCGAGGGTGGCGGCGGCGGAGACCGCCGCGAGCAGGGCGATCACGGCCATCTGGAGCCGGTTGCCGGGCCGGAACAGCTCGCGCAGGATGCGCAGCTCACCGTCCCAGGAGTCGGCGGCGCGTTCGGCGGACGCCTCGGTCTTGGTGGTGACGGTCATGACATTCCCCCCAGTCGGGCGTTGCGCAGGGCGGTCCGGGCCTTGACGATGCCGCCGTGCTGGAGCAGGCCACCGATGTAGATCCGGCCGCCGACGCGCAGCAGCGCGGCGATCGAACCGAGCAGCAGGACGGCGGCCAGGGCGACCTCCCACCACGGCACGTTCTCGCTCGCCATCCGGACCGGCATGACGGCCGAGGACAGGCCCGGCACCAGGGACAGCACCCGGGTGAGGGTGTCGCTGATCCCGGTGAAGGGCGCCAGCGCGGCCATCAGGCTCAAGGTCTGGAGCATGCTGACCGGGCCGGCCGCGTGCTGGAGGTCCTCGGCCCGGGAGGCCAGGGCCCCCGCGACGGCCCACAGGGCGGCGAATCCCAGGAAGCCGGGGATGAACCAGAGCACCACGGACACGCTGGTGCCGATCGCGTCGGCCGGCGCGTCCACCAGGTCGGCGGCGATGGCGACCGTGACGCCGCCCGCCGCCATGGCGCTGATCTGCACGAACGCCACGAGCCCGATGCCGAGCACCTTGCCCGCCAGCAGCTGCCAGGCGTGCACCTTGGCCAGCAGCACCTCCACGATGCGGCTGGACTTCTCCTCCAGGACGCCCTGGGCGATGCCCTGGCCGAACATGAAGGTCAGGAAGAACAGGGCCATCACGCCGATCGCGGCGGTCATGGTCCGCTCGGTCCTGCGGTCCGCGTCCGGGTCGAGCGCGGACACGGTCAGCGGCTGTACGGCCAGGGCCCGCGCGATCGCGGGGTCGGTCAGTCCGCCGTCCCGCAGCCGTTCGGTGGTCTGCGCCGTGCGGTGGGCCTCGTACAGCGGGCCGGCCAGCGGCTCGGGGAGCTTCTCGCGGACCAGGACCCGGCCCTCGCCGACCAGCGCGGCGTCGGCCTTCTCCGCCCGTACGGCGGCCTCCGCGGCCGCCTCGTTCTCGTAGGAGACGACCTCCACGCCGCGCGCGCCACCGTCGCCGGATGCCCCGGCGGTCTGCGCGCGCAGCGATTCGGTCAGGTCCCGGTGTTCGCCGACGACGGCGAGGACCGGACGGTCCGCGGCGCCGGTGAAGACCTTCTGCAGCCCGAGGGCACCGCAGAACACCAGGATCATCATGACGAGGGAGGCCCACAGCTCCTTGCGCTGGAACTGCGTGACGATCTCGCGCCAGGCGACGAGGCCGACGAGGGTGAGCGGCCCGTGCGGGGTGTTCCGGTTCATGCTGCCACCGCCTCGCGGAAGATTTCGGTCAGGGACGACTCGCGCCAGGCGAAGTGGACGATGTCGCCGTGGGTCTGGGCGGCCGAGAGGATCTCCCGTACGGAGACCTGCTCCTCGACCTCCAGCGTGTAGCGGTCGTGGCGCGCCTCGACGACGCGGGTGCCGGCAACGGCCGACGCCCACCCGGCCGGAGCGCCCTCCAGGGCGATCTCCAGGCGGCGGGTGGTCTTGCCGCGCAGTTCCTCCACCGTCCCCTCGGCGACCAGGGCGCCGTCGCGGACGATGCCCACCCGGTCGCACAGCCGCTCCACCAGGTCGAGCTGGTGGCTGGAGAAGACGACGGGCACGCCGTCGCGGGTGAACTCGGTCAGTGCCTGCGCCATCGCGTCGGAGGCGACCGGGTCAAGGCCGGAGAAGGGCTCGTCCAGGATCAGCACGCCCGGGCGGTGGATCAGGGCGGCGATCAGCTGGACCTTCTGCTGATTGCCCAGCGACAGCTTGTCCAGCACGTCCTTGGGGCCCATCTTGACCCCGAGGCGCTCGATCCACTCGTCGGCCCGGGCCTTGGCCTCGCGGGCCCCCATGCCGCTGAGCCGGGCGAAGTAGACGAGCTGGTCGCGGGGACGCATCTTGCCGTACAGGCCCCGCTCCTCGGGCATGTAGCCGATGAGGCGGCGGCCGGCGCTGTCGACGGGGCGGCCCTCGAAGCGGACCTCGCCGGTGTCGGCGGCCAGCATGCCGAGCGCGATGCGCATGGCGGTGGTCTTGCCGGCGCCGTTGGCCCCGCAGAACCCGTACAGCTCACCGGGGCGGACCTGGAAGGACAGTCCGCGCAGGACCTTCTTGTCGCCGAACGCCTTGGTGAGAGCGTCGAACTCAAGCACCGGCCACCTCCGGGACGCGGTCCCCGGCGACGGCCGGGGAGAACTCGACGACGGACCGCACCGGGGTGACCGGACCCTGCCAGGTCGGGGTGAGACCGGCCCGGTCGGCCAGGTCCTTGACGGCCTCGACGGTCCGGGCGGGGACCGGGACGGTGGCGGCGACGCGCAGCGCGGTGTCGGCGGCGGCCAGGCCCGTGCCCGTCTCGGGCAGGTTGATCTCGGCGAGGAGCACCCGCCCGTCGGGACCGGCGGCCTCGGCGACGCGGCGCAGGATGGCCACGGACTTCTCGTCGCTCCAGTCGGCGAGGATCCCCGACAGCAGGTAGACGTCGTGTCCCTTGGGCAGTTCCTCGAAGAAGCTGGCGGCGACGGCGCTGCCGCGGTCGGCCAGGCCGGCCTCCTCGATGCGGCGGGCGGCGATCCCCGCGACGTTGGGCAGGTCGATGACGGTGCCCCGCAGGTGCGGGTGGGCACGCAGCAGCTCGATGAGCAGGGTGCCGTTGTTGCCGCCGACGTCGGCGACGCTGCGGACCGTCGACCAGTCGTACGCGCGGATGACGGCGTCGGCGTCCCAGCCGGCCACGGTCGGCCCCTCCGCCTCCAGGGCTCTGACGTAGACCGGGTCGGTGTTGATCTCGTCCCAGTAGTCGCGGCCGAACACGGCGGCGTGGGAGGCCTCCCCGGTCCGCACGGTGTGCAGCAGGCCCACCAGTCCGAGGGAGACACGGCCGAACAGGCCCTCCATGCTGAGGTACTGGGCCAGGCTCGGCTCATGGGTGCGCAGCAGGGGGCGGGAGAGGTCGGTGAGGGCGTGGACGCCGTCGGCGTCGACCGTGAACAGCCCCAGTTCCACGAGGTAGCGCAGGAGCTTCGCGAACACCTCGGGGTGCGCGCCGGCCCGTTCGGCCAGCGTCGCGGCAGTGCCACCTCCTTCAGCCACCAGGTCGGCGATGCCGAGGGTGGCGGCCACGCGGACGGCGTTGGGCTTGAGGAGGTCGGACATGTCGAGGAGGGTCTGGGTGTGTGCGCTGTTGTCGGTCATTCGCCTGGGCTTCCCGTTGTGGAGTGAGGGGTTCGATGGGCACGGGGCCCGGAAGTGGGGCGGGCACGGTGCCCGGAAGTCAGGTGGGGGCGCGGGGGCCCGGGGGCGGGGCGCGGTGCCGTGACGCCCCGGGGGGCGGCGGGTGCCCGGAGTCGGGCACCCGCCGCGGGCGTTCTAGCCCGGCCCGTTGGTGGTGACGTAGCTGAGCGCGAAGCTCGCCACGGCGCCGCAGAACGGGGTGGTGGCCGGGGCGCCGGTCACCGCATCGACCTCGATCTCGTCGGCGTCGGCATAGGACTCGTAACCCGTCACCAGGTCTTCGAGCGTGCTCTGGTCGTTTCTCATGGCGGTCGTCTCCCTTCAAATCGTGTGTGTGGATGATGAGTTGGAGTGAGGCTCCGGCTTAACCGGGTCCGTTGGTGGTGACGTAGCTGAGCATGAAGCTCGCGGCGGCACCGCAGAACGGGGTGGTGGCCGGGGCGCCGGTCACCGCGTCGACCTCGATCTCGTCGGCGTCGGCATAGGACTCGTAACCCGTCACCAGCTCCTCAAGGGTGTTCTGGTCGTGGGACATGTGGTTCACCTCCCTTCGTCGGCTCGTTGCGTACGGGAGGACGGCGGCTGCGGGAATCCCGCGGGGATCAGCAGCCGAGCTTGTAGGTGGCGCCACCGGCGGCGGAGGCGGCGGCCGAGGCGCACCAGCCGGAGGACACCGCGGACGCGGCGACGGTCGCGGCGCAGACCGGGGTGGTGGCCGGGGCGTCGGCGACCGCCTGGATGCCCAGCTCCGAGGCCTCGGCGTAGGTGTTGTAGCCGGCGACCAGGTCCATCATCGAAGCGTTGTCCATGGTTCTTCTCCTTGTGGAAGGGTGCCCGGTGGGCACCTGAGAGGTGTGCCGTACGTGGTGCACGTGCGGTACGTACTGAGGTGGAAGCAGGGAGCGGGTGCGCGGGGCACTCACGCCCTGCAGCCCCCTCAGGCCGCGGCGGCCGTCGGGGCGGTGCCGGTCGCGCCCGGGGTCACCGGTGCGGGGAGTTCCGGCGAGGTGAGGTTGCGCGCCGGACGGTGCGGGTCGATGCCGGCCTGGGTGAAGCGGGCCGTGAGCGCCTCGGTCAGCGGGATTCCGTGCCGGGCCCGGTCGAGCAGGGCTTCGGCGGCGGCGCCGGCGCGGTGCTGTCCGAAGCTGAGGCCGCGCATGGCCGGCCGGTGGTCCGCGGGCTCGAAGGCCACGCCGACGCCGGGGGCGACGCGGTGGACGAAGTGCGATGTCTCGGCGCCCAGTCCGGGCAGGGACGGCGCCAGTTCGGCGAGGACCGGAACTGCGTGCCAGGCGTCGGGCTGGAGGTAGACGACGAGGGCGTCGCGCCTCGGGTAGAGCGGCAGGCAGGAGAGGACCTTGGCCTGGTAGGCGATCTCCAGCTCGTTGAGCCGGGTCAGGACGGCCCGCCAGGCGTCCGGGGCGGCCTGGGAGTCGCTCAGGTTCAGGTAGACGCGCAGCAGTTCCGTCGGCGCGCCCCGGTTGACCGGGCTGGTGACGACGAAGAAGCCGGGGGAGAGCGCGGGCCGCGCGGCGGGCACGCCGAGTTCGACGCGGGTGCCGGGTGCCGGGGCGGTGACGCTCATGGTCTGCCGGGGGACCCATGTCCGGATGCCGTCCCGCAGGACGAGCACGTCGGCGGCGTCGGCGGGGGTGCCGGCCGGCTGGGGAAGCACCACGGCCTCGGCGGTGACGGTGCGGTGCGGTACGGCGTCGCCGAGGCGCCGCTCGAAGTCGGTGTCGCGCAGGATCCGCGGCAGCTTGGAGGCCGACTCGTCCTGGCCGGAGTGCAGGGTCTCGTACAGGGCGGTGCCGAGGAGGGTCTTGAGCTCACCGGGGCTGTCCGCGGTCAGTTCGCGGCCCGCGACGGTCGCGGAGAGGCGGTCGTCGGCGATGCGTACGCGTTCCAGGGCCTGGAGCAGCGCGGCGGGCGGGGCTTCGGTACCGGTGCCGGGGCCGGTGCTCGTTCTTGTTCTCGTTCCCGTGCTCACGGGGTTACCTCCAATCCGAGTGCGGTGACGAACTTCTGGGGGTGGAGAAGGATGTTGCGGCCGATGCCGGCGGCCGCCCGCTCGATGCCGGACAGGCGCATCCGCTGCGCGCTGCCTGCGATCAGGCGGTCGAGCATGTGCCAGCCGGCGAAGGCGGCGGCCCGCTCGGGGAGTCCGGGGTCCATGTCGGGGCGTACGGCGGCGTACGCCCGCCAGAAGTGCCGGATCTTGGGCCGCAGGCGTTCGATCTTGGCCACGCCGCGGCTGAGGATCGCCTCGTGGGTGAGCTCGTACTCCTCGGGCCCGCTGCCCTCTTCGTCGCCACGGGTGGTGACCACGTCGAGGATGGAGCGGTAGAGCCACTCGCCGGCGAAGCTGCCCACGTCGCGGGCGGGGTCGGCGAGCCGGAACTCCTCCCAGTCCGCCACGTACAGGCCCTCGTCGGTGAGCAGGAGCTGGTCGACGCGGAAGTCGCAGTGGGAGGGGACCTTGGGCGCGGCGGCCTCGGCGGCGCGCAGCCGCGTCAGTGCCTCGACCAGCTGTGCGTCGCTCTGCATCAGGCGCCAGGCCTGGAGTTCGGCGAAGCCCAGGTTGTCGAACATGCCCGGAGGCAGGCCCTGGAGGAAGTCCAGGGAGGGCAGCGCCGGCGGGGTGGTGTCCAGCTCCTCGGGGCCGGGGTGCTCCGCGCCGTGCAGGAGGCCGATGGCGCGGCCGACCTGGCCGGCCAGCTCGTCGTCGAAGCTCTCGTCCACCATCAGCTCGGCCCCGCTGCGGGCGCCGTCGAGGTAGGTGAAGGCGACCAGCCGTTCGGCGGTGTCGTTGCCCAGGAAGACCGGGCCGCGCAGTGCGTGGGGCGGGAGGGTGACGGCGAACCGCTCGAAGGCGAGCAGGCGCCGCATCCGGTCGCGGACGTCATCGCCGGTTCCGACGAGCCGTTTGACGAAGACCTCGCGGCCGCTTTCCGTACTGCCGGCCCATATTTCGTTGCGGCCTATCGGCGCGGAGAGCGAATTCCTGTCGAAGTGGCCGAATCCCATACGGTCGAGAAAGGATTCCACCGCCGGAACTCCGTCGAGATCGACGGGAGCGAATGTGGTCGACATCGGGTGGCCGACCTCAGATGCTCTGCGTCGCGGGACCGGTGGTCACCGAGGGGCTCTGCCAGCCGGGAATCGACTGGTTCGGGCCCTGCCGGCTCGGGCCCTGCCAGCCCGGGATCTGCTGGCTGGGGCTCTGCCAGCCCGGGATCGAAGCCGCCGTGACCTGCGGTTCCGTCGGCTCGCCCGGCGTCTCGTCGGCCACCGTGACGGCGGTCGCGGTGACCTGGTGAATGCCGGCCGGCGCGGCGGAACGGTCCTCCGAGTCACCCGAACCGGTCAGGGTCGCGACGGCGATTCCGGCGACCAGTCCCAGTGCGGTGAATACGTAGACCGAGCGCTTCTTCGAACGTTCCCTGACGGTGGCAGACTTCGACATCTCGTTTCCCCTCGTGGTGTCGTTCACTTCTCGACGAGGACAACTCTGCCGCGCCGGAGAGCCCCTGAGAGGGAAAAGAGCGTTCAGCTTCCTGTATGCGCGGTTCAGCTTCCTGCACCCGCTTCCGGGCCTTGAAGAGACCGCGGAACAACCCAGGCCCAGGTCGCTGACCTGGGCCTTCCTGGAGGAACTGCATCGACCGCACGGAGGCCTCGGCTTCCCCCTGTACCGAAGACGTGCCGCCGCAACGCGTCGGGCGCGAGCGGGGTGAGGCTCAGGTGTGTGTGCCGGCCCGCACGGCCCCGCGTCTCACGCGTCTACGACGCAGGCTGGTTCATCACCTCACAGCGTGCCGAGGGCGAAAGCAGTTACCTGGAGCCCCTGGCAACGGCAACGTCGGACGTCCTTCGCGCAGCAATTGAGGGGCGTGTCAAGGTAGTCAAGGCGATGCTGAAGGAGTAGGACGTGGGCGGCCCCGGTGGGCACCCAGGCCTTGGTTGCCTGCGATGCTCACCGTGCCAGTTGCAACTAACCCGGGAAGCCCAGGTTCTTCAGGTAGGTAAGGCGCGCGTCTATGGCGGCCGAGAACCGAAGCCAGTTGAGCTTGTCGACAGGCTCGTTGGGCTTGGGGTTCGAGGATGACGACGTGACGTAGCACGCAGCGTTGTAGAGCCGCTCAGACATGAGCCTTTGGCAGAAGACGCCGAAGCGCTCCTGGTAGGACATCCCATGCCAGATCGGGTCTACAGGCAGTGCGCCTTTGGACGGCTTAACCGGCCGACGGGATCCTTCTTCGTCCTGCATGATGAAGAAATATCCGAGCCAGGGCTCCTCCCCCGGGTACAGCTCGGCCAGGGCCGCGTGCCGCAAGTCGATGGCGCTGCCCAGCGCTTCCTCGACCCGGTTGTTGTAGTTGTTCCCGAACGAGGGTCCGCCGAGCGCCTTCAGCTCGAAGGCAGCCACGAGGGTGTCCCTGTGGACGACGACCAGGTCCCACTGCTTCTGGGGCCGGTAGTAGCCAGGCAGTTCAAGGCCCTGCGACTTGGTGACGCGGATGCTCTCAGGGGGGTACCCGGCGTCGAGAAAGAACTTCGACAGCAGCACAGCGATGGGGTCGAAGTGCTTGCCGCCACGTACGGAGCCTGCCGTGCCGGCGCCCACAGCAGCCTTGATCGCCGACTGCTCGCGCTGCAGGTCCTTGGCTCCCCAGTAAGCGGCTACGGCGTCTTCGAAGTCTTGGCGGGTGACCGTCAAGATCCGCTCCTTCTAGTCAGGCAGCTCGGCGAGGCCGTAGACACGCAGAGCGGCGGTCGTTGCAGCCTCTGCGTCTCGCCTGTCGAAGGCATCGGCCAGGGCTACCCGATCGCTCTCGCTGATCGCCGCCGGATCGGGCACCCGGATCTTACGCAGGTACTGGGCCTGGAAGCGGAGGGTTCCCCCCCGCATCTTGACCGCGTACGCCTCCACGAAAGCCTCCGCGACCTTGGACAGCAGCAGGCCACCGAGTACGCGCATGTCCCAGACGTCCGAGACGATGAAGTACAAGTTGTGGTGAGGGTACAGGCCGCCTTCGTCGAGGACCGGATGGATCCTCAGCTTCATGTCCGGAAACAGGAGCTTCTGCCGACGCGTGAGACGGTGATCGACCTTGTCGATGGTCTTGTACCAGCGCTCCGGCTGCTTGACCGCGACGTACCGCTTACGCAGGGCTGCGCCGTGTTCCGCGAAGTATGCAGCGAGTCGCGGAAATGCACTGAGGTCGACCAGGTCGCCGCCAGCCGTCCACGGGTTGACCAGGAGCGTGCCATTCCAGTCGAGCGTGCCGCTTGTGGTGTCGCGGACCATGGCCATGGGCAGCAGCCGGTCCTCTTCGACCAGGTGCGCATCCTTGGTGAGGAAGACCTTGTCAGCTCCGGTGGCAATGCCGATGCCGACCTTCGTCCCCGTCTGGGTGTCCTCCAGCAGCTGGAAGCGCTCGGTGAGGTCTTCGAGGACAGCGAGCCTTGCGGGTGAGGCCGCCGGCCAGGAGTCCTCGTCAGGGAACCAATGGGGCATGCGGGCCGCCTGGAACGAGTCCCCAGTGATCGCCCCCGGCGCATCGCTCAGGAACCAGGCAGCAAAGTCTCGCGCCTGCTTGGCACCGAACGACCGCGTGGTGTCCGCAGCCACTGCTTCACCCTGGTCACCGTTCGAGATGAGAGTGATCGCGGGATAGGCCGAAACCTGCTCGTCGAATGCGTCGACGTCATGCATGACGAGCGCCAAGTCCATGCTGAATTGCTTGGTCACCAGCTCCCGGAGCCGGCGGCCGTACTGGTTTCGCATCCAGCGGTCAGCGCAGATGAAGCCCAGGCGTCCACCGGGCTTGAGGCTCCGGAGCGCGACCTCGTAGAACCCGACGTAGATGTCCGCCCGGCCGCCCATGGTGGAGCAAGCGCTGCGGTACGCCGCCATCCGCTCGTCCGGTACATCTTCGAGTCGGATGTACGGAGGGTTGCCCACAATGTAGTCAGCCCGATGGAACGTGTCCGTCTGCAGCAGGTAGTCACCTTGCCCGATCCAGGCTTCGGCTACCTTCCGGGCCTCTTCCGGGGCCGCTCCTGCATCGAGCAGCTCGTTTTCGACCAGCGCACGGCTGTCACGCACGTTGCGGGCCAGAAGATCAAAGGCATGGACGGCGTCGAGCGCGTCCGTGATCGGACGCTTGTGCGCGCGGCAGGAGGCGCTGATCCGCGAGGCGATCACACTGAGGAAGGCGCCTCCACCGCAAGCCGGCTCCACGATCTTCAGGCCGCAGAGGTCCTTGTCGGAGGTGTAGCCAATGAGATCGAGAATGAGATCGACCACCCAACGCCTCGTGAAGACCTCTCCATGCTCCACCGCCTCCGTCGGAACATCCGGGAGGTCATGCATGTCGTCGGGGAGCGAGAAGAGCGTGGCCACGGTGACGACAGTACAAGGGTCGGTTTTGCAGGTCGCATTTGTGCACGAGCGGGCGGACCAGGAGATCACTCATCCTCTAGCGGCTTCCCCGACCGCCTTGAGGTGCTCGGCCGCTCGGCGATGCGGATACCCAGGACTCCAGACCGCGTCCCCCGTTCGTCACCGTGGTGTGGGACGGGGAGGGGACATCGTCGCGAGCGGCTACGGTCGCTCTGCTGGCTTCGCCAGGCCATCCAAGTGCCGCGCGCAACTGATCCGCACTGCCTCGGCCACCCCACCCTGCGTGATCGTCACGGTGTCGGGAGTCGCCACCCGGCTGGTGCTCTGCACTGAGAGGGCATCCAGGGAGCGGTTCAGCGCCTCCCACCACGCTTCCGGCAAGAGCGGATCAGCCACCAACACGCTGTTGCCGACCGGAGTACCGGGCAGCAGATCGGTCTCGTCAGCACGCCACATCACCGGCGCATCCCGCTGCCGCCACGCCGCACCCCGCCGCCACCGCGGCATCGCGACGCCATCCAGCAGTGCGGCACACTCCGTGCCGTTCCAGCCCTGATTCCCGATCTTCTCGAAGCGGCGCCGCTCAACTCGCACCCAGGTGTCGCGATCCGTCCTGGCACCGAGCGAGCGGCGCTTGCGCACGAGCGTGGCTGGGTCCAGCTGCGTATCGAGCATCCGCTCTACCTCGTCGAGAACGACGTCAGTCGGCTCGACTCGCAAGTCGAAGGCGGCGGTGGCTGATGCGGAAGACGGCACTGGACCTCCTTGGCGACTGACCGACGTTAGCAAGTAGCCATCCCCTGGAGGCCAAGCACCACAAATCCGATCCAGCCGGTCAGCGCGACACAGCGTCGGCACTCAAGCGACCCTGATGTCCCCCGGACAACAGAAAAGGCCAGGTCAGCTGGTATCTGACCTGGCCTTTCTCTGAGCCGCCTTCGGGATTCGAACCCGAGACCTACGCATTACGAGGGCCCGCAAGATCATCCCAGCTGATGCCGGACGATGCCGCAGAATCCCGTTTCCCCAGGTCAGAGACATCCGACCGTGATCACCATGACGCTGGGTCCACCCTAGTGCCGTCCAGTCCGCTCACGCAGCGCTCACGCAAAACGGGTGGCGCGTACGAGGCATCCGCCGGGAGCGCACGCGTCCGCCCGCCGTCACACGCGCGCGAGTCGTAGGGTGATGTGGCGGAGATCGATAGTCGCCTCCTTGGCAAGGAGGCGATGCCGAAGCATCTCGCCTTCGCTGAGGCGTGTTCCCTGCGGGGAGGCAACGACGATGAGCGGCTCGGCTCCACCATCTACGCGGGTGTTTATCCCCGCCCAAACGAGATCTGCAAGGTCGGCCGCCGGCCCCCAGATCATCAAGACTTTGGACTCGGGCCCGTGAACAAGACAACGGTTGGGCTTGACTTCCACTGTTTCGGGGTCGGCCAGCCACTCAGGCCCGATGGCCTGGTGCGCGATCTGCTCCATCCCGGGGTAGCGGCTGACCGCGAACTGCGCATACGGGCCAAGGCCATAGCGGGCCCGAGGCAACTCCTTGATCGGTCCGTCCTTGACCCATACGCGGACCCGGTCGCGTGCAATGAAGCGCGTGAGCTTGCCACCGATGAGCGGATCATCGATGCAACGGGCGTACCAATCCGACCGTGCGCGGGTGGTCATACCGTCCCAGTCGAGGTCATCGACCTGCCGATAGACCTCGGCGATCACCTCGCGACGGATCCCCTCGTCGATGTTACTCATCGCTGCATCATCCCCCAAAGGCGGCCGGGTCCGGAAACTGGAGGCGGCTCTCCTCCAATGAAGTCTCCAGGCTGGCCGCATCCTTGATCCACTCGCGCATCAGGCTCTCCGCGCGCCGGTCAGAGAAGTCGAAGCTCGTACCGCGCTCTGCCAGGCGCAAGATCTCAACCTCGTCGTCGGCAATCTGTTGACGGATGTTCAAGATAGCGGCGACGCGCCGGATGTCGCTGACGAAGTCCAACACCTCCACGTGCGACTTACCAGGGCGCAGCCGGAGACCGCGGCCCAGTTGTTGGACGAAGATGCGACGGCTATGCGTGACCCGGGCGAAGCAAAGAATGTTCACGTCCGGGATGTCGACCCCCTCGTTGAGGATGTCGACGGCAGTCAGGATCGGCGTCTTACCGCTACGGAAGCTCATCAGTCGGGCTTGCCGCTCTCGCTTGTTCAGGCCCGCGTGCACAGCAAGCGCGCCGCGCCACTGTGGCACCTCCGTCAGTAGCGCCGCCATTCGTTCGGAGTGCTCGATGGTGCGGCAGAAGACGACCGCACGGGGTTGTTGTGTGCGCGCCCAGACTTCCATCAGCTGATCACGCACTCCTTCGTCCCTCTCGGGGAGGAAGAGACGGGCGTTCAGGTCCTTGATCGAGTAGCTGTGGTCGCTGACGCCACGGACGAAGTCCCAGTCGATGTTGTCCGCGTAGAGCCGGTATCGGACCTCGGATAGATAGCCCAGCCGCATGCCTTCCTCGATGCCGAGCGTGTAGCTGGGTTCGCCGAAGCGCGTGCGGATGTCGAAACGGTCACCACGCCAGGGGGTGGCTGTAACCCCAAACTGCCGACTGGCGTGGAGCATGTCGAGAAGCTCCGCCAGTTGCCCGTCCTCGGCAACGTGGTGGGCTTCGTCGACCATGACCAGTGCGGGCCGGTAGCCGGCGCGGGCATAGCTGAGAGCACTGGCTGTGGTCGCGCAGGTGACTCCGCGCAGGTCGTCAGGACGGTGATCTCCGGTCAGTAGCTGCGTGCGCACTGTTTTGGGAAGGTGGTGCCACAGTGCCCGTTCAAGTTGCTCCACGAGGTCCTTGGCCGGGGCGACGACCAGAACCTTGTCCTGAGGGCGTTCGCCCAGGTGGTAGTTGATGGCCTCGCCACCGACCACCGTCTTGCCCAGGCCGGTGGCCAGTACCAGCAGGGCCCGGTCGGCACCGCCCAGGTCGCTGATGATCGCCCCCAATGCCTCGTTCTGATAAGGGCGCAGTGATCGGGGCGGTAGTCGGTCTGCGGTGAACTGATCATCCGCGTACAGGTCGGCCAGTTCCTGGCCCGACCACAGCTCTACTCGCATTCCGACCGCCGCCAGGCTGTCGCGGCGCTTGCGGGTGAGGGGCCCGAACCGGCTGTTCGTGACTACAACGGCGTGATCGGCCCCGTAGTGGGCTTTGGCCTCCAGGACCTCGTCGATGGCGCTGGGCGGCACCGCCGCCCCCGCCTTCCATTTGGCCTGGAACACCCACAGACGCCCCTCGCGGGTTGCGAGGATGTCGCCTCCCTGATCGTTCGCACCATCGATGTTGGCGACGTCGGTGAAGCCCAGGTGGAGTGCTAGCCGCTCCACCTGACGCGTAAAGCCGAACGGTCCCACCTCGCGCAGGAAGTCCGGAGCCGTGAACGAGGTGGTCATCTCTCACACCGTCCCGGCGACGCTCTGGTCGAGCATGTCGAAGGTGATCCTCGCCAGGGACAGTTCCAGCCGAGTCTTCCCGCCCGGCTCGGTAAGGAACTCGCTGACGACCTCGAGGGGCCGCACGGTTTGCGCCACCTGCCGGTCTTTGACGGCATTGTCCGACCAGCCGTTCCAGGACGTCTTGAACACCGCTCCGTCAAGGAAGCTAGCCGGGCGCGCTCGGACGACCGCCGCGATGCCGGCGGCGTCCAAGTGAGTCACGAAAGCTCCGTCTTTGACCACGGTAGGCCAGTCCAAAGATGCGTCGGACCGCCCGGCGTCACGCTCCGCGCGCAGCCTGACGGCCTCCGGCAGGGCCTCCCAAAGCTCTTCGGCCATCGGCGCAACGATGGGGCCCATCAGTTCGCGCACCCGGCCAAGCAGTGAGTCAGCCCGGTCGCGCAGCGCTGATTCGGTGACCCTCTGGTCGGGGAATTGCCGGGTGACCTCGGCCGCGACCGCCGTGACCTTCTGTCCGTCCGGCTCAAAGGCGTGCAGAGTCTGGGCGATCTCCATCAGCGCGTAATCCCGGGGGTCCCGTCCGTACTCACGGAACACCGGGTGCTCGCCGTGCACGAACACCTCCAGGTTCACTCCCTTACCCATGCGCGCGAGTGAGGGGACCTGCCGCTCGCGGTCGTCCAACAGTGGTGTGCGTGTGTCGAAGACCCTCACGACTTTGCGGCCCAGTCGAGGCAGCGTCACCTCACCCGTCAGATCGAAGACCTGACGGGAGTCGGCCCGATAGCGGTCGAAGCGCTGCTCTTCGGTTTCCACCGGCTCGGGCTCGGGTGCGGGGGCGAGAGTGGGCGGCGTCGCTCCCAGGTCCGGGCCGTTGGTTGAGCCGCCGCCCAGGGGGGTAAGCCCAGTGCGCCCGGTAAGCGAGGGGCTACCGGCGCCGGTAGGCCGCAGGGCGGCTTCGCCACCGTTTCGGGCCTCGTCGTGGGCCAGGACCGCTTGGTACCAGATCTCGTCCGAAAGGAACTCGGGGTGCTGGCCCGAGTGGAACTTCGTGCCCCACTCCCTGGCCGTGTCGTGGATGGCCGTGCTTCCGTTGCCAGGAATCAGGCAGCCAGCACCTGGGCGGTTTTCCTGATAGCCCTTGAAGATCTCTCCGAGGGGCGAGGTGTTCGCTGGGTACCCCGCGAGCTTGGCCTTCTTCGGCCGCATCGGGCCCTCGCCGCGCAGAGCGACGACAGCGTGCCGCCAGTCGCGACTCTCCCGGTTGAAGTCCATCTTCTGATAGCCCACCGGAACGTGGTCGAGGTGGATCTCGCCCACGATGCGCCCCTGAGTGGCAGGGATGTCCACCGGGTACTCCGGGATCTGGGTCCCGTCGTTCGGGTTCTCCCAGGAAAACAGCGAGCGATCCCCGATTCGGATCTTCCTTCCGTTGCGCAGGAAGTCGATTCCGTAGTCGCTCTCGTCTAGGTAGCGCTGAACCCCGAACCAACCGTGGATACGGCGCTCACGCAACTGCATGTCGTCGCCGTCGCACTCTGCGCACCGGTCCAAGGCAAGATCAGGACTCTGCCAGTGGCCGCACTTCATACAGGCCAGCGCCGACGCGAGCGGAATGTCCACCGACCTGATGGCGGCAATCTCCCGCCCTTCCTTGGTCACCGTTCGCGAGGCAGACCAAACGCAGGGCAGTCGGGGCGAGACTGTCTTCCCGTTCACCTTCAGCCTAAAGCCGCGGCCAGCCATCGGGCCATCTGGAACGCCGGGCACCGGATTCTCGCCGCGCAGCAGGTAGGAGTAGACCCGACCGAGGTCGGCACGGACCGAGGCATGTCGGTTGGCCTTCTTCAGATCCTCAGCGATCTCGGTGCGCAACCGACGGACTATCACCTCGGTACCGTGCTCGGAGATGTCTTGCTTGGGCTCCCGCCGCAGAGGCGTCCTGAAGCTGTCGTTCCGTGCGAGGCGGCGCAGATCAATCTCTACGACCAACCAGTCCGGGTCGCCCGCCCGTGTGGTCCGGACCTCAGTGTGGTGCCCCAGGCGGGCCGTGGCGATGTTGAAGCCCATGCCGAACAGCCCCAGACTGCCGTACCGTCGCTTGCCGCTGTAGCCGGCCTTCAGCGCGCTCTGCAGCGTCTCCAGGCTCATGCCCCGCCCGTTGTCGAGAAGGCCCACGATCGGATCGTCATCGCTGGGCTTCGGCAAGGTGATCCAGACCTCCTGCGCCTCGCTGCGGTCCGGGTCTGTCAGGAAGTCATCGAAGGAGTTGTCGATCAGCTCTGCCAGACACTGCCATGGCTTGTAGGGGATGTCGCCCAGCGCCTCCAGTAGCTGTGGAGAAGGCGTGAGGTCGATCTCCTCGGACAGAACCTGTGCGGCGTCGGTCGACAAAGTGCTACTCCCATCTGAAGTGTTGCTGGAGGACACCAGTTCATCCAGCTCTACCAAGAGATACCGCATGGCGCTGACACCAGGGCCAAGTCCTGCTGAAGGCATCGGTTTAGGCGAGGTCTCTGACCGCGCGCTCTGGGATGAGTCAAGGAGAAAGGGCTGTCTGCCGGACACCAAGAGCGGCCCAGTCCACTCACGCGGCGCACGCGACGTCGGCCTCCCGAACCACGAACCCGCGTAGGTTCCCTGTGCTGTGTGGGCAACCACCCGTACGACTCATTGCACCTGGGTCGGCCCCGGGGTGAGCTGTTGCCATGCATCGCTGGTCTCCCCTGAACGAACGACAGCTCGCCCTGCTCGGCCGGCTCGCGAACGGCAATGAGTCCGAGGAGCCCTGGGACCCCGGCGAGTTCCGCACCGCCTACGCGCTGCCCGACAGAGGGCTGGTGACGATCAAGCGCAGCGGGAGTGAGGTGGATGCCAAGGTCACCGAGGCAGGCACCTTCTACATCCAGCATGGCCACCACCCGGACGACCCCGCGCACGCCGAGGAAAAGAAGACCGCAAGGGGGAAGGCGGCGGGTGGCACACGCTCCGCGTCCTACGCCGACAGGCCAGTGGCACTCGCCCGTCGGACCAAGGCGAAGGAGCTCATCGAGCGACTCGTTAGGGACAGGCGGGTCACCTTCACCGCGCCCGACGACGCCACGGTGACGGAGTGGCGACGCGTGATCGACTACGCGAAGCGCCACAGCCTCGTCCCTGAGAGCAAGCGCATCGAAAGTCTCCGCATGTGGAATCGCGACCTGCAGATCTCTCTGATTGAGGGACCACACCCCAACTCACTGCGCCAGAGGCCGGATGAGGCGCCACCGGTCCACGTACCCACTCAGTTGCGCTCTCCGCAGCCGGTCGTGGCCTCACTGAGAGACGACGAGGGCCGACTCGTCATGCCCGCCCCACTGCGCCGCCGATCGTTGCTGCTCCTCCAGGGCCTCGCGGCCGAGGCAGTACGTCGAGGGCACAAGGTGAAGGAACATGAAGTCCCCTCCCGCCGGCGCAGTCGCGCCTACACCACGTACGACGGGCGGCACCACCCCTCCAGCTACTCCCTCCGTGAGGGCGAACTGGACTTGGTCGTGGACGGCTTCACCTACACCGTCACGATCCAGCAGGAGTCTCCCCAGTCCACCGACCCGGAGCGCTCGAAGAGCCTTGTGATCGAACTCGGCTACAGCCGATCCAGCCGGCAGTCCCGCTGGGCCGATCGCAAGCGCTGGGTGCTGGAGGACATCCTGGGAGCAGTGCTCCGGGAGATCGAGACCCGCGCCGTAGAGGACGCCCAGCGGAAGGTGGACGAGGAGCGGGCGAAGGCCGAGCGCGAGGTCCGCTGGCGGGCGGCCATGGAGAAGGCGAAGGACCTGGCCGCGCAGGAACAGTATGCCGAGGTACTCCGCGCACAGGCCGGCCACTGGCAGGAAGCGACAAGCCTGAGCGCGTACTGCAACGCCCTGGAGCGTCGGCTGGAAGAGGCGGCCGGGGAAGACGAGGCGGCGGTGGCCTCAGCACGAGGGTGGCTAGCCTGGGCACGCCGTTACGTTCAGAGCCTCGACCCACTGACCCGTCTACCCGGCATGCCCTCCGCTCGCGAACCGAAGCCCGAGGAGCTGGCACCCTACCTGAACGGCTGGAGCCCACACGGCCCCGAAGCTCACCGCGGATGGGGCGCTCGCTGAGGAGAGAGCGTCATCCACGAGCAAGGGCTCGCGAGCCGGACGCGCGCTTCCTTCTGCGAGGTCGGCGCGGCAGGGGCCCAGTCGCTCTTACAGCAAGGCTGCTACGCCCCATAGAACTCGGGGGTGCTATCCCACACCCTCGTGCCGCAGTAGTACCGGGTTGCACTCGGGTACTCGACACCTCGCTCCCGATACATCACGACGTACCCCGATAGCGCACTGACCTGCCACTCCGCCCCCAGCGCTGCAGCCAACAGGCGGAACGCCTTATCTGCGGAAATGGCACCCTCGGGCACCTCCACCGAGACAGTTTCAATCTCACGGCCCTGATAAGCGAACCTGAAAAGATAGGGAAGCTTCCCCTTGACTAAGGTTGCGAACTCAAGCACCGCCATCCGCCCACTTGGGCCATCATTTCGAATCACCCAGTCGAGGTTGATCGGGTGCTGCGCGTCAAAGTGCTGAAACTTGAGCGCCGTACGGTCACGATTACGTCCAGGATCCGAGTTGCCGAACCCGTTCATATGCCAAGGGATTTCCTCCCCTTGGTCACGCAATCGATTAACGAGCAGGCGTGCAGGATTCACCACAGATAGGTCATCCTCTACATACAGCCGCGCGAAGGA
Organism: Streptomyces sp. TN58; assembly: GCF_001941845.1. Lineage (NCBI taxonomy): Bacteria > Bacillati > Actinomycetota > Actinomycetes > Kitasatosporales > Streptomycetaceae > Streptomyces > Streptomyces sp. TN58. The sequence goes on from NZ_CP018870.1 coordinate 3,617,060, forward strand.
CATCTCGTTCACATCTATGTTGAGGCGTCCGCTGATTTTCACCATCTGCCCCTGAAGCCGCTGCCTCAATGAGCGGTCGGACTGCCCCACATAGACAATCGCGCCTTCATTTCGCGCCTGACGTCGATACAGCTGATAGATCCCGGGGGAGTCATCGAGGGTGGCCAGGTTCTCCAGCGTGAGATCAACTGGATCCTGCTTTTCCATGAGCCGAATCAACAACTCTTCGGCTTCCGGGGTGATCAGCCTGACCGTGAGATCGCCAGCGCGCTCCGCCGTGTGCCCAGGGGGACGAAACGCCGTGTTTCGGGTGAAGGTGTACAGGTCGACAGTGTCCGTACCACGTCGATTCGGCTCCGGAAGGCCCCGCGATTGAATCAGCAGTCGAAGTTCGCGGTAGATGTCGCCCAACGTAAGTGCCGAAGGGCCGTCGTGAATCCCCTCGCGCACAACGTCCAGGAACGCACGGGTGAACGAGGTTGGAACGGTGATCTGCTCAGCCAGCGGTACGACGTGCGCGGCAGCGTCTGCAGCAGTCAACGTGTAAGCGCCGCTCACGGCGGTGACATCCGCAAAGTGGCTGTCACCGCCGGCCGACAACCCCTGGATGACGCGACCGGAATAGCAGCAGTCCAGAATGACGATTTTTACTTGCGCTGGGCTCCCCATCACAATATGCCGGACTTTAGAATACTCCAGACCGGTCAGATCCGGATCACGCAAATCCGTACCCTGGACTGCAAGACAAACATCGCCTAGATCGGAGATTACGCCGTGCCCCACGAAGTAGACCAATAGCGTATCGCTGGTCTGCTCGGCGATCCGGCGAAGTTTCTGCGCAAGCATCGCAGCGTTCTCAGGGTTTTCAATGATGGTTACGCGATCCTCTGACCACCCGCAAAGTTCAGGGTCGGTCAGTACGTCAAACATGCCGCGCACACTATTGAGTGCGGCCGGGACCTCAGGAAAGGCGGTGTCTCGATAACTCGAGACACCTATGAGCACCGCATGCGATTCACCATGACTGATATCCTCAGTCTCCACGGGCGCCATCCATGAAACGCTTGATCAGCTCCTCCGCCTCGTCCGCACTACTGGCCTCAATCTCCAGCGTTCGGTCCGCCCGCGTAATCGTGATCCGCAGTTTCGGGTCACTGCGACGGCTCTGCAGCCAGGTCGCCACGGAGCTGGCAAGCACAGTGGCGATCCCGCCAGACCCCAGCGCCACGGAAACCACTTCGAACGCACCGCCCAGCTGTCCAGGCTCCGGATTGCTCCGCACCTGCTGAACTCGGCCCTGCAGGCGACGCTCACCCCGAAGCCATTCAGACAGCCCGATGAGGTCGTCGACGGTCTTTGACGACTGCAGCCTGAGTTCTACGTTCACGTCCACACAGCCCCCATCTGTCCCCTTGCCGCATGGCCACCGGCCATGCAGAGGATCCACCATACGATCACCCCAGGAGAAGGACGCATCCTCGGGTGACACCCGCAGGTCTCACAGCGTGCCGTTCTCCACAAGATCTCGAATCGCGTCAGCCTTGCGGCGGACGACGATTCGCCCATCTCCGTCGCTGTAGATGAGGACAGCGGCACCTGGAGACAGGCCAGCCTCCGCGAGCAGCCCCAAGGGGATCTCGACAGTGCCAACGTCCGTCACGACAGCCTCAGCAGGTTCCCTGATCACGCCGCTAGTGTGTCACCTCGCGCCACGCCGGTAGCGAGCTGCCACCTGAAGGCGGCGCGAGGTTCCTTGCCCGATCAGTCGCCGAAGATCGGCTGATCCACTTCGACGTCTCCAGCGGGCTCAGCCTCCGGCACGGCACCAATCTGCTGGCCGGCGCGGTAGTACCGCCATGCGCTCTTGTACTCGTTCCGGCTGTCGTCGTACATGATTACGTAGCCCATGAGGGCAGTGACCTGCCACTTGGTCGGTATTTCCGCGGAGATCAGTTGGAAGAGCTCGTCGGCGGTCATCCCCGCCGCCGGCACATGGATGCGTCGAGTCTTGAACTCTGCCGACTTTCCGTACCTGAAGTTGTACGGGAGGTCAGCCTTGATCGTTTCCAGGAGTGAATGCAGCGTCGTCTCGCCGGCCTGCAGGCCCTCGACGGGTCGGTCCAAGTCGATCGGGAACAAGACATCGAAGTGGTTCTGCTTCAGGACCGTGCTGTCCCGCTGACGGCCGGGGTCCTTGTTACCGAAGCCGTTGTTGTTCCAGGGGATGTCGCCCTGGCCCTTGTGGTGACTGATGAGCAGCCGTTCCGGGGCGAGGGCCGAGAAGTCTTCCGCCACGTACAGGCATGAGAAGGCCATCTCGGCCAGGGAGATGTTGCGGCGCCCCGAGATCTTGCGGAGGTGGTTGTGGAGGCGGGTCGGCAGGGACTTCTCGGCCTTGCCGACATAGACGAACTCGCCGTTCAGGTACAGCTGGTAGACCCCGGGCTTCTCCTTGAGCCGCGCGATGTTCTCCTCGGCGAGGGGAGCCCTGTCGAGTCCCTTGAGTGCAGCGGCCAGCTGGTCGCCGAGCGCCTTGGTGATGCTCAGGGTGAAGTCCTTGTGGTACTGCGTCCCGTCGTCGGAGCCCACCACCGGCGCCATCCGTCCCACTCCCTTGGTCGACATGATCTCGGAAACCCTATCTGCGACCTGTACACGTGGCCGAACCTTCACCTCGAAATGGCTTGGAGATCTACAACTCCGCGGTATGCTTTTGAAATGGCTGAACTGCAAGAAGGATCAAAGAAGGACCGCACGGGCGTCGAACTCTTCGCTGGCGCTGGCGGTCTGGCCATGGCCGTCCACCGTGCTGGATTCCGCCCCCTGCTCTTCAATGAGTTCGCCAAGCGGGCGTGCGAGACCCTGGAGACCAACGGGGCTCAGCGACTGCCCGACGGCCAGAAGCCGACCCATGTCCCCGGGCCCGACGAGAAGGTTCCCCTCGTCGCGGGCGATGTCCAAAAACTCGACATGGACTACCTGGCGGGCCAGGTAGACGTGCTCGCCGGCGGTCCTCCCTGCCAGCCGTTCAGCCTCGGCGGCGTCGCCAAGGGTGACGAGGACAAGCGGAACATGTTCCCGCAGATGTTCAAGGCCGTCCGGCAGATCCAGCCGAAGGCCGTGATCTGCGAGAACGTGCGCGGCCTGCTCAGGCCCTCGTTCCGCCGCTACTTCGACTACATCCAGCGCGAGCTGGAGCTGCCCTTCGAGGAACGAGCCGAAGGCACTGACTGGGAGCAGCACTACGAGTACCTGCTGGAGCGCCGCGAGAAGGAGTTGGACGACCCCAGGAAGCGGTACGACATCGTCATGATGCCGGTGAACGCGGCCGACTACGGGGTCCCGCAGATTCGCAATCGCGTGATCATCGTCGCCTTTCGTCGCGACCTGAACGTCGACCTCGAGCTCTTCAAGGACCTCGTGAGGCCGACACACTCCGAGACCGCCCTCTTCCGATCCATGGAGGACGGGAGCTACTGGGAGCGACACTCGAACGTCCCCAGTCACGTGCGCGAGTGGGTCATGGCCCGCCTCCCGAAGACCATGCCGATGGACGACGGCCTGCTCCCCTGGCACACCCTGCGTGACGCGATCGCCGGCATCGGCGACAACAAGCCACTGCCAGAGGTGCCGGACGAGTGGCTGGACCGCACCGAGCACTTCCTCGGCGGGTTCACGGAACACATCGGCTGGCCCGGTGCCCGCATCTATGACGGGCACACCCCCAACGAACTCGACCGCCCGGCGAAGACCGTCAAGGCCGGCGTGCACGGCGTGCCCGGCGGCGAGTCGGTCATGCTCCTGGACGAGCTGGTGGCCGACAAGGCTGCTCAGGGCGGCGTCCGTTACAAGTACCGGTACATGACGGTCCGCGAAACCGCTCGCGTCATGACCTTCCCCGACACGTGGGAGCTCAAGGGCCCACGGGGGGAGAAGATGCGCCAGCTCGGCAACGCCGTACCCGTTGCCCTTGGCGAGGTCTTCGCCAAGGCGGTCGCCGCCGTCCTGGACGAGGCGGAGGAGCGCCAGAAGTGATGGCGCCCGCCAACAGAGCGCAGAGCGGCTGGAAGCACGACCCGCCGCCGGACCGGGCATGGAAGGGGCGGCCCGGCAGGGCACGCTCCGCCATCGCCGCTGAGCAGGACCGGGCAGCCGGCGGCCGTCACAGACGATCCGTGGACCTCGGCGAAGGGCGGTTCGCCCGGGCCTCCGTGGAGCTGAAGGTACTGCCCGACACACGACGCATTCGCGCGTACCTGCGCTGGTCCGACGGCGGTAAGTCACCGGCCCGCTACCTCGGACAAGTCGAGCACGAGACCCGTGCCGCGAACCTCACCGAAGGCTGGAAGATGGCCTGGGAGAAGGGCCTTCTCACCGAGGAACCACCGGCTGAGGGCTCCTGGGCCTCCTCGCCGTCGGTACGCGCGGTGATGCGGGCCAATCGGAGCAAGGACACCCGTCCTGAGCTGAGGCTCCGGTCCCTGTTGCACAAGCAGGGGCTCCGCTATCGCGTGGCAGCACGCCCGCTGCCCGACCTGCGGCGAACCGCCGACCTGATCTTCCCCAAACCGAAGATCGCAGTCTTCGTCGACGGTTGCTACTGGCACGGGTGCCCGGAGCACCTTCGGGAGTCGCACAAGAACGCCGAGTTCTGGCGCAGCAAGATCGAGGGCAACCGCGCCCGCGACGCCGAGACCGACCGCCTGCTCGGTGAAGCGGGGTGGACCGTCGTCCGCGTCTGGGAACACGAAGATCCGGTGGATGCCTGCGCTCGGATCGAGGGCATTGTGCGACAGGCGTCAAGGGACACGACCGGTTAAAGCCAGCGCCCGGGAAGTACGTTCGCGGCTACGTGCTTGACGCCCCATTGAGGCATGAGGCATGGCATGAACGATTCGATTGTCGAGTGTGGTGTCGTGGAGCCGCACTTCGCAGCCAGCCTCGGGCAGCAGCAGGCCCTCAGCTCGTGGCTCTCGCCCAGAGCGTCGATGTGCTGGGAGAAGCTGTCGGTCAGGCTGGCCAGCAGGGCCGGCGCTGCGATGGTCAGGCACCTGTTGCCAGCGACTCCCCGTGCTCCAAGTAAGCAGTCAGGCCGTTCGCCCGGGCGTTGATGCCGGCGGAGATGCGGCGCGCGAGGCGGGGGATGGTGAGGTCCGGTACCTGGTCGGCGTCGTGGAAGTCGTAGCCGCGGAGCTCGTCTGCTTGCAGGGCGATCTGGCGGCGGTCTTCTGCGCTCAGGCGACCACCGTCGAAGAGGTAGAGGACCTTGTCTCCCTCTCCGGGGTTCGGTGCCCAGTCGACGACTAGCAGGCGGCCGATGTGCGGTGCGATGCCGAGTTCCTCCTGGACCTCACGTACGCAGGCTTGTCGGGGTGACTCCCCCTTCTCGACGTAGCCCCCTGGGATGTCGCGGTAGTCCTTGTAGGACGGCTCGACGAGGAGGACTCGATCGGATTCGTCGAAGAAGAGAGCGCCGGCTGCCATGCGGGGGCGGGCCATCTTCGCTTCGTGCTCGTTCTCGCTCACGGTTCGGACTTTAGCTGCCCGCGACGACGCCCAGTCTGCGGGCCAGATCTGCCACGGGATGAGAAGGCCGGCCCCTGGTGCCACGTATCCAGCCGATGACCAGTTCCCGGCTCAGGTAGTGGTGGCGCACCTGCTCAGGCGCGGCCTGTTCGGCTTCCAGCAAGACGGCCAGGGCTTCGTCGGTGCGGTTCCAGGAGCTCAGCGCCCTGGCGACTTCGAGGCTGTGTCGTACGCGCCGCTCCACCGGCAGGGCAGTCGTGTCGATTCGTAAGCCCAGATCTGCGGCGATCTGGATGTCGCCGAGTTCGCCGGCGGTGGCCACGCAGTGGATAGCCACGTTGGTCGGACCGAAGGCGGTCCACATGTGATTGGCGTCGGCGCCGATTCGTTGCGCGGCCTCGTCGGCTTCGCGGAGGAAGGTCTGCGTGGTCGCCCGGTCATCCGCCCGCGCGGCAGCCATCGCGCCGGCGAGGAACAGCGTGCCGTACACCGACAGGTACTCGTTATTGGCATCGCCCAACTCCGGCTGCATGACGGCTGCCGCGTCGTTCACCAGCTGGACCGCGGCTGTGAAGCGCCCAGTGGCCAGGAGGCAGTGCGTGACTGCTCGGAAGAGCGAACCCGTAACCTCGCTGCGGCCGCTGGACTGCGCTGCTGCCAGGCCCCGGTCCGCGGCGATCCATGCCAGCTCGGGCTCTCCCAGCTTGCCCAGCACCATGGCCGCCCCGTGGTAGGCGAGAGCGAGCAGCGCGCGGGCTTCCTCCGCCTCGTGCCCCGAGTAGGCGCGGGACGCGGCGAGGGCATCGGCCAGGACAAGGGGGAGACGTCGGGTGGCAAAGCCGTACCGGGATGCCTGGTAGGCATCGAGCACATCGCGCACGTTGCCTCGAAGGTCCTGCAGGGCAGGTGGCTCATCCTCGGCTGCGAGGCTCAGTAAAGGGGTGAGCTGCTTGTAGTCCATGAGTGTTTCGCGCAGCGCAGGGACGGTCCGGCGCCCGCTGTCGGCCGACCACTCCATGAGGGTCGGCTCGGCTAGCAGGTCTCCGAGGGAGATGTCGAGCGCGTCGGCGAGTGAGGTGATCACCGAAAGGCGATCAAGCTCGATCCTGTTGTTCTCCGCCTTGCTCAGCCAGTCCGTCGTCCGGCCGACAAGGCCGGCCAGGACCTCTTGGGAGAGGCCGCGCCGACGCCGGTACCAGGCGACGCGCTCCCCGATGGTCAGGTTCTGTGTCATCCCGCGCATGTCCTGATCATCACCTCGTGGCCGAAGTGGACCCCGGAAGGATTTTCCGGGGTGCCTTGGGGTGCCCTGGCTACTGTCGCAGCAGACCGAGAACGCCGCAGGGCGATGCGAGCAACTCAGCCCGCGGCAAACGGCTTTGACCAAGGACGTTCATCCGTCCCACCCGTCTTCCTCAGGCCGAGAGATCGGAGTTTGTCATGCGCGAAACCATCACGACCGAGGGTGGCTACCTGTCCATTGAGACGGGCGCCGCCAAGCCCGGTGCGACCACGATCGTCGAGCGGAAGGGGCTCGGTCACCCGGACACCCTGGCCGACCACCTCGCCGAGCGGCTGTCCCGCGCGTACAGCCGCTACACCGTCGAGCGCTTCGGCGCGGTGCTGCACCACAACTTCGACAAGCTCGCCCTCCTCGGCGGTGCCAGCGAGGTCCGCTACGGCGCCGGCCACATGACAGCCCCTGTGCGCGTCCTGGTCAACGGGCGGGCCGCGCCCATGTGCGGGGGCGAGAAGATCCCCGTCGAGGAGATCGTCGAGGCCGAGGTCAGGGCATTCTTCGCCGAGCGGCTCCCGGAGGTGTCGGAGCACCTCAACATCACCTTCAACATCACCAGCAACTCCAGCCCCGGAGCGGTCCTCACCGGTGACGCGGTGCCGGACCGCACCCGCTGGTTCAATCCCCGTTCCATCGACGACCTGCGTGAGCGCCGGGTCCGGCTGTCGAACGACACCTCCCTCGGAACCGGCTGGGCGCCGGAGAACCCCTTCGAGTCGTTCGTCCGCGAGCTGGTGGACCACTTCTCCGGGGAGAGCGACTTCACCCTCTCCCATGCCTGGTGCGGCTCGGACGTGAAGCTCATGGGCTACTGGGACGGCGAGCAGGCGGACGTCGTCCTCTGCGTCCCGCAGAAGTCGCGGCTGGTCGCCAGCCGCGCCGAGTACGTGCGGAACACCGAGAGCGTCCTCGCCGAGTGCCACCGGCTGGCCGGTCTCCGTCTGCCCGGAGCCGAGACGCGCTTCCGGCTCAACGCGCGCGACGTGCCGGAGAAGGACGAGCTGTACCTCACCTACACCGGCAGCTCGATCGAGTCCGGCGACGAGGGCGTCGTCGGCCGCGGCAACCGGGTCAACGGACTGATCACGCCACTGCGGCCGATGAACTTGGAGGGTGCCAACGGCAAGAACCCCGTCTACCACGTCGGCAAGCTCTACAACGTCGCCGCCCAGCGCCTGGCGCAGCGGCTGCACGAGGCCACTGACGGGCACGCGGAGGTGCACCTCGTCAGCACCACCGGCCAGCGCCTCGACCAGCCGTGGCGGATCCTGGTCCGGCTGTCCTCCCCGGAGGTCGAGACTGACAAGGTCCAGGCGCTCGTCGCCGAATCCTTGGAGGGCTTCCCCGCCCTCACGGACGAGCTGGTCTCCGACGGGATCGTGCTGAGCTGATGGAGAAGCGGACGCTCGGCGAGGTCTCCGAGGAATGCCGGCGGCGGCTGGTCACGCACTACGGCCCGGGAGTCTCCGGCTGGCTTGACGCCGTGCCCACCTTGATGGAGCGCGCGGCGGAGCGCTGGAAGCTCACGCTAGGGGCTTACCACGACGCCGGACATGCCTCGGTGGTCGTCACGGCCGGAACCTTCGACGGGCGTCCGCTGCTTCTCAAGGCGTGGGCCGATCCCACCCGGTTCCGCAACGAGGTCAATGCCTTACGCCTGTGGGCGGGCGGGCCAACGGCGGGCGTCGTCGAGGCGGCGGACGACCTGGCCGTGGCGGCCCTGGAAATGATCGGAGGGAGCCCCGGTGGCGGTGAGCGACCGCCCCGCGAGCTTCCGACCGTGGCCGCCGCCCTCCAGGGCCTCCACACCTTCGGCCGCCGTCGGCGCCGGCCGCGTCACCTTCCGCTCCTGACCACGTACCTCCACCAAGAGGTGCGCCACAGGGTGCGGCGCCGACTGGAATCGGTCGACGCCAGCCCGTGGCAGGAGCACGTCGACGCGGCCGTCCCGGCCCTCGTGGCCCTGGAGGAGGACTCCGCTCGGTCCACCGTCCTGCACGCGGATCTCTACCGAGAGAACGTCCTCTTCGACTGGCTGGGCCACCCCCGCCTGATCGATCCCCTGCCGATGGTGGGCGACGCAGCCTTCGACTGGGCCTTCTGGACCGTGTACTACGACCTCGGGCACGGCACGGACGCTCGCTTGGCCGCGGCAGCCCGGATCTCCCGCATCCCCGTGCCTGTCCTGGCGCCATGGTGCAGGGCCCTGGCCCTGGACGGCCTGCTCTTCTACCTCGACACCGGTGATCCGCGCGCGCCGAGGATGGCCGACGTCCTCGAGTGGCTGTCGGCGCCGACCCCAAGGAACCGATCATGACGACCTACGTCCTCCGTCACGGACAGACGAATTACAGCCGGCGCTACCTGGTCAACGGCGACCCGACGAAGCCCATCCGCTTGAGCGAGGACGGCCGTCGGTCGCTGAGCAAGGGCTGGAGCAGCGTTCCCCTCCACAGCGTGAAGACGTGGCTGGCCAGCGATTTTCCCCGTGCCCAGCAGACCGCCAACCTGCTGATGGGAGTTCCTGGACCGGAACTGATCACCGATCCGCGGCTCAACGAACTCGACTACGGGGAATTCGAGGGAAGCCCGTTCCTGGAATACGCAGTCTGGCTCGACGGGCACGGCGCCCACGAGCGGCCGCCCGGCGGCAGCGAGTCGCAGCGCGAGGGCATCAGCAGGATGCTCACCGGGGTGCTCGCGGCCCTGGAGCACCCCGGCCCCCGCGTCCTGGTGGCCCACGGCCTGCTGGTCTCCGTGCTTCTGTGGCATCGCGAACGGACTCCCGACGGGGCCATACCCCTCTTCTTCCCGGAAGCCCCGTACATCGAGCCCGTCGCCATCCCCGATGACGAGTTGCCGGAATTCGTCGGGGCCCTGATGGGCGATCTTGAAACTGGCGTTCTCGATCACGCGGTCGGCTCTGGTGACAGGGAGGTAATGCAGATCGGCGAAGGGGCCGCGGTTGCTACCGTCGATCCCGTATCCCACCACTCGCCGGATCAGAAGGATCTTCCTCATGCATGATGCCCGCGCCCTGATTGAAATGGGTGCCGAAGCGGTTCGTCGGCTCGCTCGTCGCGGTTACTCCCTGGACCTGTCCGAGCTGGAGTCCCTCCAGTCTCGTCGCAACCAGAACATCCGCTCGGCCGATGAGCTGCGGGCCGAGTCCAAGCGGGTGGCGAGTGAGGTTCAGCAGACGGCCAAGCAGGGCGGCGACATCAGCAAGCTGAAGGAGCGCGCCCGCGAGATCAAGGAGCAGGTCCGCGACATCGAAGCAGGGCAGGAAGAGATCGAGGCCCAGCTCCGTGATCTGCTTCTGAGCATCCCGAACTTGCCGGACGACTCCGCACCTGACGGCGACTCCGAGGAGTTCGCCATCGAGATCCGGCGCGTCGGCACGCCTCCCGCGTTTTCGTTCGAGCCGAAGGACCACGTCGATCTCGGAGAGGCCACGGGCATCCTCGACTTCGGCCGCGCGACGAAGCTGTCCGGTCCGCGCTTCGCGGTCTCCCGCGGCGCCGGCGCCGCTCTGGAGCGGGCCCTGGCCACGCTCTTCCTCGATATCCACACCCGCCGACACGGGTACATCGAGTACGCGGTCCCCTACCTGGTCACCCGCAAGACCATGACCGGCACCGGCCAGCTGCCGAAGTTCGAGGAGGACCTGTTCAAGACCGGTGTCGCCGACCGGGAGCTCTTCCTCATCCCGACGGCCGAGGTTCCGCTGACCAACCTCTACGCGGACGAGATCATCCCGCCCGCCGAGCTGCCGCTCGCGTTCACGGCGCACACTCCATGCTTCCGTTCCGAGGCCGGCTCGTACGGCCGCGACACCCGCGGTCTGATCCGCCAGCACCAGTTCGCCAAGGTCGAGATGGTCAAGATCGTCGATCCGGAGGCGGCGGACGCCGAGCTGGAGGAGATGGTCGGTCACGCCGAGGCGTGCCTCAAGGAGCTCGGCCTCGCCTACCGGGTCATCAAGCTGCCCGCTGGCGACACCGGCTTCTCCGCCCAGCTCACGTACGACCTCGAGGTCTGGATCCCGAGCCAGAACACGTACCGCGAGATCTCCTCGGTATCCAACTTCGGAACCTTCCAGGCCCGCCGGGCGAACATCCGGACCCGAGGCGAGGACGGCAAGCCCAAGCTCGTCGCCACCCTCAACGGCTCCGGTCTGCCTGTCGGCCGCACCCTGGCCGCGCTCCTTGAGCAGTGCCAGCAGCAGGACGGCTCGATCGTCCTGCCCGAATCACTCTTCCCGTATCTCGGCTTCCGCCGTATCTCGGCGGACGGAACACCGGAGGCATAACGTGCTCGTCGGCGTCTGCGACTTCCCTGGTAGCTACGCCTTTCCACCCGCCGGATACGGCGGGATCGAACGATGGCTGTGGGCGGTCGCCGTAGGGGCCCGTGCCGCAGGCGCCGACGTACACCTCCTCGGGCCGGGCTGGCTCACGGACCTGGAGCACGACTGGGTCCGCAAGCCGGTCCGCCTGGAGGACATCTCCACCGGATCGCTCGCCGAGCGCGAGCTGCACGACACGGGTTACGACCTCCTGGTCGTCGGCCACGAGTACCCGTCGCTTCCCGCGTGGACGCGCACCTGGAACGAGCTGGACTGCGACGTCGCCACCTTCCAGCACTCGCCCGTCTTCCAGCACACCGCCACCGCCTTCGACGGCCAGCGCTCGCGGCTCTACTGCTACTCGCCCGAGATGATCGAACGGTACGCGGATCACCGGCCGATCCCTGAGCTCGCTGTCCATCTCGGCCTCGACGAGGAGGAGCCGCCGGCCACCGCGGGCACCGATCTCGTCTGGCTCGGCCGGATCGACGAGGAGAAGGCACCGCACATCGCCGTGCGGGCGGCCCAGATTCTTGGGCGCCGCATTCGGATCGTCGGCCCCGTCTTCGACGAGGCGTACGTGCGACGCCACGAACGGCTCTTCAGCGCCGACCACGTGAAGTGGATCGGCGAACTCGGCGGTCCCGCCAAGACCGCAGCCATCGCCGACGCCTCGGTCTTCGTCTACACGTACGCCCGCACGTACGTGGAAGCCGGTGCCGCGGTCTTCGGCGAATCCCTGCGCGCGGGCACTCCCATGGCCGCCCTGACCTGGCGCGAAGGAACCTGCGCCGACGCCGCCCTGTGCGACGAGACGGGCGCGGTCGCGGTCGTCGACCCCCGGGAGGAGGACGAGACCGCGGCACGAAGGCTCGCCGACGCGATCGAACAGGCGGAAAGCCTCGACCACCAGCGCGTCCAGGCGATCGGAATGCAGCGCTTCGACCCGGCGCGCCACTTCCAGGCGATGTCGGCCCGATCGTGCTGACCCGCGCCGCCGGCACCGCCGGAGACGACCTGGCCCAGCGGATACCCGGCGTACTGAGCGCCACGTTAGGCCGCCACTGGGAGTTCACCGCCGACGGCCCCCACATCGAGATTCTTCACCCGCACCGGGGAAGCCCCTACCAGCCGCCCCGCAGATCACCCACGTGGAGGGACATCCTCGACTCCCTGGAAGCTGGCTTCGCGCGGGACGGCGCCCCACGTGACGCCTGCCTCCCACTCCGGTGGGGCAGGGAGACCGAACTGACGATCTCCGCTATCCAGGCCCTGGACCCGGTCCTCAAGGACGGCCAACCCCGCACGTATCGAAGCGGATTCATCCCGCAGCCGGTCGTCCGCTTCACCGGCCAACGGGACGCGGAAGGCCAGTTGATGGACGGCTTCCTGACCTCCTTCGTCAACGTCTCCCGAGTCCAACCCATAGGCGGCCTCGACGAGTACGGCGCCATCCTCGACAGCTGGCTGACCGTCCTCTCCCAACTCGGCTTCCACGCACGGCACCTGAGCATCTACGGCACGCTCACCCCGTGGCGCCGACGGCAGGTCGAAGGCATCACACTGCGCTTCCGCCACCTGGACCTCATCCTCGGCGACATCGTCCTCCTGTGGAACACGGATCACCCGGACCGGATGGCCGTTGACCTCGGCACTGGGCTGGAACGCCTGGCCTGGGCGCGCACCAGGGCGAGCTGGCACCCCCTGATCTTTGGGCGCTTCGCAAAGATGGCGACACCACCGACGCTGGATGCCATCCGTACCGCCACGCTCCTGCTCGGTCACGGGATCGCCCCAGGAGCTCGGGGTGCCGGCGGAATCACACGGCGCGTCATAGGCGCCATCGATCCCGAAGCCACCCGCCTCGGCGTCAGCGCCATGGTTCGAGCCGCCTACGACTACTGGTCTCTCTTCGGTGCCTTGCGTGCTCCATGGCCGGAGATCGCTCGCGTCATTGAGGGAGAGGGGGAGGCGACGCGCTCGGCCCTGGCGGCATAGCAGTTGCGTGCAGCGCTCGTTCTCGCCCCAAGCCTCGAAACGGCTGAAGCTGGTACGTCGAGCCGTAAACGCGCAGGTCGAACGACGAGCGACGGATGGGGTGCGGGGTTCTTCTGACCGAAAACCCGTCACTCCCGGTGATCGACTTCTTACATGCTGTCGGTGGTGCGTGCTGTCATACGACCGGGGCGGGGATGCACTAACGGCCTTGGACAGAGGGGGAATTCCTTCATGGCGGTTCAGCTTGCGGACCACGTTCGGGGTGACGTCCCGGTGTGGGCGCAGACACGGTGGCATGTGGGATCAGCCACGGCAGGCGGTGCCAAGTGCACGGTGCACCTGTCCGCTTCCTCCACCTCGGCGCAGCTGGGCGGGACTCGATGAGCCGCCGCCCGATACGGCGCTCTGCCCGACGCCGACCTGTTCGCCGATCCAAGAAGCAGGACGAGCAGGTCGCCCTGGTCGTGGGTGTGGTCGTGGCGGTCGGCCTGCTCGCCGCCGTCGTGCAGTGGCTGCTCACGCACTGGTGGGTCCTCGTCATCGTTGCCGTGGCCGCCTCGGCTGCGGGTGGCCTCTGGTACCAGAAGGCGCAGCAGCGGGCAGTTTGGGCTCGCGTACGCGCCCAAACCTTGCGGCTGCGGATTGCCGAGCTCGACGCACTGGATCACCGTGCATTCGAGTTCGCTGTACGGGACCTGATGCGCCGCGACGGCTGCAAGGCCGAGCAGCTCGGAGGTGCTGGCGACAACGCTTGCGACGTGCGTGCCGTCGACCCCGCCGGTCGCGTCTGGGCGATCCAGTGCAAGCACCGCCGGGATGGGGACCGTGGTGCCGCGGTCGGTGTCGGGGTGCTGCAGCAGGTCAACGGCACTGCACGCCAGATCCACGGGGCGGACGTCGCGGTCGTCCTCACCAACGGCCGCTTCTCCTCCAAAGCGATCCCCTGGGGTAAGCAGAACCGAATCCACCTCGTCGACCGCCGCGTGCTCGGCGAGTGGGCCGCAGGATCCCGCCCCTTGTGGGACCTGCTCGACCGCATCCCACCACCGCGCCGCCCTTCGGCGCTGTCCTGATGCGTCGGAACGTGATGCAGGAAAGCGGAGATGTCTGATGAATTGCTTGCCAAGAGGGCGTGCAGCGTGATCTTGACCATCAACATGGCGGTCCTGCTGGCCGTCATCATCGTCCTGCGCCTTCGTCGACGCACCCAGGCCCGAAGCCGATTAGATGAGAAGGCGACCGTGATCATTGTGCTCGTTTTCGGAGTGCTGGTTGCTCCGACAGCCTTCGGTCAGGGCGTCTTAGACATAGTGACCCAACTTGCGCGCGGCATCTCGCAGTCCGGCAGCCCCTGATGCTTCCCGGGCATGCCGTTGCCACAGTCGGCGTACGCGTCGGTTGCGTCGAGGTCGAACCTCCGCCTCGCCCATGCCACGTCCTGGAGTGGGGGATCGGGGCCGGCCGCCCGCGCCAGAGGTTTGCGGAGAGGGAGCGGTTGCTGTGCTGACGGAGGCGGTGGGGAAGTCGGCGGCATGAGCGATCGCTCTCGGGGCTGGCGGCGGCGCTCCAGCCCCGAGAGCGTGCAATGGCTCAGTCCAGGGTGATCAGGCGCTGGGCCAGGAAACGGACTTCGGGTGCAAGACGCCCGAGGATGTCGCGGGTGAGCTGAGTGCCGGGCCGGGCGGCGAGGTCCTGAACGGCGGTCCAGTTCTCGGCGATCAGATGGAGACTGTGCTGGGCCCGGTCGATGGTCTCCTGTCGGTGGGCGAGGAACTCTTCAGCGCGTTGGTGGGCCTGGCTCCAGGTGGTGTCGCCGCGTGCGACGAGTTGGGCGAGGGGCGGGGTGGTGTCGCCGTCCGCGAGGCGGATGGTGTCAGCGTGGGTGACCTGCCGACGGAGTCGTGCCTCTTCTTGCCGCTGGTCGAGCGCCGCCGTGGCGTCTTCAAGGGATATGAGGCCCTCTGCGGCCTGTGCGGCAAGGTCGGAGGCATGCTGGCGAAGTCGTTCGTGCTGTGCCAGGACGGCGGCGGCCCGGTCTTTCTGCTCGCGGGCGGCGGTGTAGGCGGCGTCGAGGCCGAGCGTGCCGACGCGAACTTGCTCGGCCAGGTGGAGGGCGTGCTTGAGGACGGTGGCCGCGTTCGAGAGGCGGGTGAGGCTGAGGCTGTGGGTCTTGGCCTGGTCTCGCAGGGAGTGTTCCGAAACGGAACAGGCCATGGCGGTGATCATGGCTTGCTGACCCTTGCTGATGTGCCGGCGGAACAGGTTGCCGGACATGATCAGTCTCATGTGATCGGTGCCGGTGTAGGTGGTGAAGCGGGGCTCGACGCCGGCGATCTTGCAGGCGGCGAGACGGTTGCGGCCGTCGAGGAGGACACCGTCGGTGTCGAGGACAATCGGCTTGTGCTGGCCCTCGGTCCTGATCGACTCGGCGAGGTCGAGCAGTTCGTCCCGGTCGAGCATCGGGAACAGGTTGGCGGCGGGATGGATCTTCAGGGTGTGCTCCTTGTTGTCGGCTGCTGTGGGGTCGGCGCCCTGCCGGTGGGCTGCGGTGGTGTGGGTGTGGGGTTGTTGGGTGGCTGTCATAGGGACGCTCTCTGTGGCTGTCAGCGCTGTCGGTGGCGCTGGTCGGTGGGGGTCGTGGGTGTCGTGATGGGCTGGGAGTTTCGGACCTGGTGTCCGCTGGGCGCGGGCGCCATGGTGGAGCGGCGGCGGGCGGCTTCGGCGCGGGGGTTGAGTGTGGGGTTGCGGCTGGTGTGCTGGATGCGGGTAATCAGGACGCGGGCGGGTTGGCGGGCGGTGGTGAGTTCGCGCTGGGCGGCGGCCTCCTTGAGAAGCTGGTGGGGTTTGTGGCCGCCGGCTTCGGCGTCGGCGAGGACGGTGGCGAGGGCCGGCCAGGCGGGGTCGGCAAGGATGCGGTCGGCGTGGTCGGGGACAGCGGCCCGGACGTCGTGGGCCAGGGTCTGGCGAGCCTGATCGTTCGGCCTGCGGGTGGCGAGGTGGTCGACGACAGGCGTGAGGGCTCGGTCGGCGGCGGCCTGGAGGTAGTGGAGGGTCTGGCGGGCGGCTTCGGCCTGGTGGGCGTGGTTCTCCGCCTCGTGCCAGCGGGCGGCGACGATCGTGGCCCAGACGAGGGCAGCAAGCAGGGTCGCCAGGGCGCTGCCGTCGGGGCCGGTGGCGGTGTGGGCGAGGTCGCGGGCCGCTCGGCGCAAGGCGTGGGCGGCCTGGTTCTCGGCGCGGATCTGGGAGCGCTGAGCACGGGCGAACGCCTGTGAGGCGGCTCGCAGTTCCGCCCGCATCTGGACGGGGGCTTTCTGGGCAGTGGCCTCGATGAGGTCACCGAGCGCGGTGATTCGGGCCTGGGCGTGGGTGTCGTCGACCATCCCCTGGTGGAGGGTGTCGACGGCGTCGATGGCCTGGTGCCAGGGGGTGCCAGGCTGGTCACGGCGGGCGGTCGGGTGCTCCTCCGGCGCGGTCGTCTCCAGGCGGGCCTTGAGCTTGGGGAGGGTGAGGTCGGGGGCGATCTTTCCGCCGGGGTGGAAGATCTGTTCGCCGTCCTTGTTGAGGTCTCCGGGGCGGCCGACGGCGTAGCCGAGCAGGTCTCCGGACGGTCCGCGGCGGGGTTTGACCTCAATGCCCATCGCTTCGAGGTAGGCGAGGAGTTCCTCCGTGTTGCCGGCGTGGGGGATGGCGGCGCGGATGCGGTCCTGGAGCCAGTCCCGGCTGGTCTGCTCCCAGCCGAGACGTTCGGCCTTGTGCATCTCGGCCTGGGTGGGCCGGCGGCCAGCGGTGCGGTCGCCCTTCTTCAGCTGCCGCAGGCCGTAGTCCTTCTCGATCTGGCGGCAGGCGTCGCCGACGCGGATGCCGCTGTCGTGGAGCCTGGGGCGGCGGCCGTCCTCGCGGACGGTGGTGGCGAGGATGTGAATGTGGTCGTCCGCGTGGCGTACGGCGATCCACCGGCAGCCGAGGTCATCTCCGGGCGGGGCGATGCCGGCGGCCTCGACGATCCGCTGGGCGATGTCAGCCCACTCCGTGTCGGAGAGGCGGCGGTCCTCGGGGGCGGTGCGGACGGGGCAGTGCCAGACGTGGTCGGTGACCTGTTTGCCGAACTCGCTGTTCCGAAGATGAACGGGCTCGTCGAGGTGGCGGGCGAGCTGGGTGAGGGTGGCGTGCTCGTCGCGGCCGGGGTCAGGCATGCCGAGCATGGCGAAGCCGGCGACGATGTGCGGGTCGGTGTGCTCGTCGTGGCGGCCGGGGCCATAGAGGTATGCGAGCAGGCCACGGGTGTTGGACCCGGCCGGTTTGATGGCGGCGATCACGCGGCCAGGTCCTTCCTGGCGTCTGCCTGTTCGCGCAGGGCCTCAGCGATCAGCTCCAGCAGGCGGTGGAGCTCGTCGAGACGGTGGCGGATGTCGGGCGGGGTGAGGTCGCTGTTCAGCGCGCGGGCGACCTGGTTGACGTTGACGCCGATGCGGTTGAGCTCGCGCAGTACCTGCGCGCGGAACATGTGGGTGCGGCGCCGGTCCTCGGACAGCGGCAGGTTCGCCGTGAACCGACCGGCGATGAAGGCGATGACGATGTCAGCGGCGAAGCCGGATTCCCCCTTGTAGCCGTGCTCGGCAGCGGCCTCCTGGAGGTCGGCGTGCTCGTCGCCGGTGAACCGCAGCGGTCCAACGCGAACGGTCCGCTTGGTGCCGGTGAAACGGCGGATCGCCGGCTGCACGCTCTGCACTGCACGCTCGCCGGCCGACGGCACGGTGGCGGGTGTAGGGCGGAGGATCTGCTGCTGGACTGCGTGGAGCTCGTCCGGGTCGGGGCCGCCCTCGGCCCCGACCTCCCGGTCCGGCGCCCCCTGGCGTCGGGCCGTCTCCGCCACCCCTGGGGCGGAGATCCCCGAAGACCGGCCTTGAGTCGGACTCGGGGTACTACTGGCTCCGCCAGGGGCTGTCCGTCCGAACGCCTGCCGCAAACGGTCCATGAACCTAGGCGACTTCGGCTGGAGGGACGCCGTGTCGGTACTAGTAGTGGCGTCGTCGTGAGAGTCACGGGGCACAGGCGTTCTCCGATGCGCGGGACGGGAGGCGGGTGCAGGGGGCACGGGGAGGGCATGTGTACGTATCCACAGGAGCGGCCCCCAGGGTGTGGACAAGGCCGCGGTCGGGGTGGTCGGAAGGTTCCGACCACCCCGCCCGGGCTCAGGGTTGGGCCGGTCAGGAGGTTTCGGAAGCGGCCTTCGCCTCGGCCCGGAGGATCTTCATGACCTCGGTCAGTCGCTCGCCGGCCATACCGAGCCCCTGGTCCCGAGCGGCCTTCTTCACGATGGCTCGCGACAGCTCCCCCTGCTCAGCGGCAGCGGCGCGGCCGATCTCGACCAGGTCCTCCAGCGAGGCATCCGGCGGTCGTCCGCCGCGCCGCTTGGCCTCCGAATCCCCGGCAGGCTGTTCCGGAGCCTCGGTGGTGGTCTCGCGGGTGATCAGGATGTGGAGGTGGACCGCGCCGGCCAGGGCGAGTGGCGCGATAGTGGAGAGGACGCCCACGGTGGCGTCGCCCAGGTACAGGCCGTCGGATGTGACCTGTTGGTTGAGGCGGAGGGCGTGCAGGGCGTTCGCCCAGATGCTCGCCGTGGTCGCTGTTCCGAACAGGGTCCATACGTAGAGGCGGGCTCGGAACGGGGCGGTGCGCAGGACGAGGAGGGCTCGTACCCCGTAGGCGATGAACCCGTCGATCACGAGCGGGAAGAGGTAGGTGAGGAATCCGCGGACGTGGATGGCGACGGCCATCTGCTGGAGTGCGTCGTACGAGAGGGCGCAGGCGGCGGCACCGAGGGCGAGGATCGCGGCGCGGTCCCAGCCGGTCGCCTGGTGGGCTGTGCGGTGGTGGGCGGGTATGGCAGGGGTGGTCAAGCGGGATGCTCCTGTGGTGGTGGCGTGATGTGTCTTGGGCGTCTTGGCCGTTGCAAGCGCAGGTCAGGGCCGGTACGGCAGGCCCGGTCGGCGTCCGTCCTGGCCGTGTCCCGGCGGGGACGGCACGGGTCTGACCTCCGTCTTGGCCTCGTAGCCGGTGACCTGCGGCGATACGGCGCGTACGAGTGGGACGGCACGAGACGGATGCGGGCGACGTCCCCGCGCTCCACGCAGTCGGTCGTGACCTTGTTGCCGTCTTGCCCCGTTGCAGTCTTGCGTGTATGCCCTCTGACCTGCGCGATCACGGCAGGGACGGCAAGGACGGCAACCTGGGTGTGGGGCTGGGTCAGCCCTGCGGGAGGGTGGGCGCGGCGTCGACCGGGTGGACGGTCGGGCAGTAGCGGCGCCAGGGGTCGAGGAACTTGTTGCGCATGTAGCCCTTGCGCTGGGTTCCGTCGGCCATGCGGACGTTGCCGGGCTTGATGCCGAACTGCCTGAGCATCGAGCTGAGGTCACGCGGGCTCAGCCCGTTCCGACCCCACTCGGCCCACGGGCTCTCCGGATCCTGGCGCAGATGGTGGATCAGCTCCTCCGTGGAGAGGCTGTCGACCTCGCGCTGGGCGACGAAGACGCGCCGGATGTCGGCCAGGATGCGGGCCCCGCTGGGGTGGTCCTCCTCGGCCGCCGTCTCGGCGGCGACCATCTGCTCGCACGCGGTGCGGGCACGGCGCGGCCAGGTGCCGGCGGCGAGGTCGGCGACGGTGACGAGGGGTTCCCAGGTGTCGGCGGCCCGGTCCTCCACCGGCATCGCCGGTTCCAGGTCGGCGGCCTCGTCCAGCAGGGGCCCCGCCCAGGCGGCGATACGGTCGCGCAGGCCGTGCAGGGCAGGGATGTCCCGCCGCGACCGGAAGGGCCGGACGCTCTCGCCTTCCGCTCGTCGGCGCATGCGGATGACCACCGACCGGTCCATGATCGTGTCAGGCAGGTCGCCGATCCCGGCGATGGCCGCCATGGCGAAGGTGGCGAACCGGTGGGGCGTGTGGTCGTTGCCGACCACACGGGTCACGTAGCGGTTGCGCTGGTGGCCGGCGTTCAGCAGGCCGCGCATCTCCTCGTTCTTCTCCGCCTGCTTCGGCGTGCCGAAGATCGTGTCCGCCTCGTCCACGAGGAGCGTGGGCGGCTCCTCGGTGATGGAGCGGAAGACTGCCGCCGGCGTGGTGTTGATGGTGAGCATCGGCTCGTGGACCGTCTCGGTGAGAACGTCCAGCAGCCGGGACTTGCCGCACCGCTTCGCCGGTCCTACCACCGCCAGGCGCGGGGCGTGCTGCCACGCCGGCTGGAGGTGCGTCGCCGCCACCCACAAGGTGACCGAGTCGAGCGCCTGCTCGGAGGGGAGGATGACGAACTTCGATATCTGCGCACGCAGTTCATCCAGCAGCTCCGATCCGTGCGTCGGCTCGGGGTCCGGCTCTGGCTCCGCCTCCGGCTCCTCGGCAGGCTCGTCTGCCAAGGTGCCCTCGACGCCGTCGGCGGCAGAAGCCTGACCGATGAACTCGCCAGGCTTGCCAGGGACGGGGACCAGCGGCCATGCGGGCTTCTCGGGGGCGGAATAGGGCTGGGATTCGTGGTGTTCCACAGGGCAGCTCCTCGTCTGACGGTGGCGGGCTCGCACGCCCTTGCCGCCGGGTTGGTTCTTCCAGGGCCGTTCGGGGTTGCTCGGGCCTCCGGCGTCGCACCGCCGGGGGCCCATTCCCTTCTCGCGGGCATCAGGCCACCGCGAGGGACCACGAACCGTACGTACATGCCTGGCCACAGTCCAGCGTTTCTGTGTCAGCTCAGCGCAGAACGGCCTGCTATGTTGCCTCACCCTCAAGCGGCCAGCCCCAGCAGATTCAGCAGATCCGCGGTCACCACGCGGTACGCCTTGCCCAGGCGCAGGACCTTGCACGGGTACTCGCCCCGCTTGGCCAGCTCGTAGCCCTTGCTCCGCCCGAGACCCAGTGCACGGTTCCCGGTGTCCAGGTCAACGGCCGCCGGCAGGGCCAACAGCTCCTCGCGACCCATGCCCGTCAGCTTGGTTCCTGTCGCGTTGTCGCGCACGCAGCGCTCCTCTCGTACAGCCGTCGGCGAACGTGGTCGTCACGTCCGGCTCTGGGCTACGAGAAACAAGTGTGATCGAGCTACTGTGTCGCCATGACACAACACGGATTCGATGATGAAGACGAGGACAACGTCCCCGAGTGGGTGGACCAGGTCATGGCGACCGTGGCCAAGGAGGTGAGACGACGCAGGAAGGAATTGGGGATGAGCGCACAGAACCTGGCTGATGCCTGCGAGGAGATCGGCCATCCGATCCCACGCAACGTGATCGCCAACATGGAGTCCGGTCGCCGAGCGAGCCTCCCCCTGGTCGACGTCATGGTGCTGGCCGAGGCGCTCCACACGAACCCGATCTGCCTGATCTACCCCGTCGGCTACGTCGAGCAGGTCCAGAAGCTCCCCCTGCGGCACAGCGAGCAGACCTGGGACGCCATGCGGTGGTTCACCGGAGCTGAACCCGGTGAACCGCTCGCCCTGGACCTCATGCTGCGCCTGTTCCACCAACACGAGAGCGAGCAGCGGGCCTTGCACGCGGCCGAGTCCAGCGAGCAGGACGAAGCCTGGAAGGCCAAGTCGGCCGGCGACGCTGCTCAACGCGAAGAGGCCCTCAGCGCCCAAGCCTTCTACGCCGAGAGGGCCGCGCTCGCCAAGGAGCGGCTGCGCCGCCTCCGCGCCTCCATCCGCGAGGAGGGCGGCACGCCCCCAATGCTGCTGCCATCCCGGTTCGCGAGCCCGTTCGACAACAACAACCACCTGGAGGAAGACTTTTGAAGGGTTCCACCTACCGCCGCTGTTCCTGCCGCGACCCCAAGACCAGCAAGGAACTCGGCACTTCCTGCCCCAAGCGCAACAGCAGGAATCACTGTACGTACTCCATACGCCAGGAGCTGCCACCCCGCGAGGACGGCAGCCGACGGTCCTTCGCGCGTGGCGGGTACGGCAGCCTCAAGGCCGCCCAGGCCGATCTCGACCACGTGCGGGCCCTCCTGGGGCTCGCTGAGGCCGACGACCCCGAGGGCATACAGCTGGTCGCCGCGATGCTGGCCGAGGTCAGCGGTGAGAAGCTGCCCCTGCCGGACGTGGAGGAGACCCGGCGCCGGCTCAGGGCCGGCCAGGATCTCATCGGCAGCCTGACCGTGGCCGAGTGGCTGGACCGGTGGCTCGCCGGCAAGCGCATCCGGAAGTCGGGCATCAGCCGGTACGAGACCGACGTCCGCGTGCACCTCAAGCCCCACATCGGCCACCGGCGTCTCGACCGGCTGCGCGTCAGTCACCTCAGCGACATGTTCACCGCCATCACCGACGCCAACGCCGAGATCCTGGAGCAGAACGCCCAGCGGCGAGCGGCGGTCGAGGAGTTGGCGACCGTCCCGTGGAAGGGCCTGGCGAACCGCGCCCGCCGCAAGGCGATGAAGGCCGCGATCGACGCGATGCCGCCCTTCCGCCGCGTCACCGGCCCCGCCACGCGCCAGCACATCAAGGCCACGCTCCGCGCGGCCCTGAACGACGCGATCGGGCAGCAGATCATCACCTTCAACCCGGCGGCCCACGTCGAGATCGACCCGGTACGCAAGCCGAAGGCGCTCGTGTGGACAGACGAGAGGGTCGCCAAGTGGGAGCAGAGCGGCGAGAAGCCGTCCCCTGTGATGGTCTGGACGCCGGAACAGACCGGCGGCTTCCTCGACTTCGTCGCCGAGGACCGGCTCTACGCGATGTGGCACCTGATCGCCTTCCGCGGCCTGCGGCGAGGCGAGGCGTGCGGGCAGCCGTGGTCGGAGACCAACCTCGACCGGCATTCCCTCACCGTGACCGGCCAGCTCGTTCAGGACGGCTGGGAGGTCGAGGCGTCCGAGCCCAAGACGGACAGCGGCTTCCGTGTCGTGGCCCTGGACGACGACACCGCCCACGTCCTGAAGCGGCACCGCGAGCGGCAGGAGGCCGACCGTGCGGAGTGGGGGTCGGCCTGGGTGAACACCGGGCTCGTCTTCACCCAGGAGGACGGCTCCTGGCTCCACCCGGGCAAGGTCACCGACCTCTTTGAGCGGCTCGTCGCCGCCTCCGGCCTGCCGCCGATCCGGCTGCACGACCTCCGGCACGGCGCGGCCACGCTCATGCTGGCCGCTGACATCGACATCAAAATCGTGTCGGACACACTCGGGCACAGCGACACCCGGATCACGCGCGACATCTACCAGAGCGTGCTCCCCCACGTCGGCAAGAGCGCCGCCGAGGCCACCGCCAAGCTGGTCCCCCTCCAACGCAAGGCCGACCAGGAGGAGCAGGCCCGCAAGGCCGCCAACAAGGCGAAGAAGGCCGAGAAGGCGAAGGGCAAGGGGAAGAAGAAGGGCAAGGCCAAGAAGGCCGCACGCAAGGGCTGACAGCCGCTCCGCTCACGCATCGCTCACGCAAGCACTTCCACGGCATCCCCGTCGTGCGGCTCGGCATGCCCCAGGCATGAAAAAGCCCCAGGTCACGGCGAGTGAGTCCTGGGGCTGATCCGAGCCGCCTTCGGGATTCGAACCCGAGACCTACGCATTACGAGTGCGTTGCTCTGGCCAACTGAGCTAAGGCGGCACCGCCGGGAGACAAGTGTTCCCTCGGAAGGGATCGCTCATCAGCAGCGGCGCCAAGTCTACAGGGTCCCGGCAGGTGCCCCGAACCACGTTTCGTGCGGGTGCGGCGCAGGTCACGGACCCGGTCGGCGACCGCGGTGCTACCGGGCCGGGCGCGGGTCCCGCAGGTGCTCCGGGGTGTGCTCGGGCAGACCGGTGTGCCCGGCGCTCGCGCCGCGGGTCAGCACTTCTTGCCGTCCGTCGGGGGCTTGCCCTCCAGCAGGTAGCGGTTGATCGCCGTGTCGATGCAGTCGCTGCCGCGCCCGTACGCCGTGTGGCCGTCGCCGTCGTAGGTGAGGAGGGTGCCCGAGTCGAGCTGGCCGGCCAGCGCCTGCGCCCACTTGTACGGGGTCGCCGGGTCGCGGGTGGTGCCCACCACCACGATCGGCGCGGCGCCCTTCGCGGTGAGCGGTCCCGCCTGGCCCGTGGGCTTCACCGGCCAGTACGCGCAGTTCAGCGCGGCCCAGGCCAGACCCGCGCCGAAGACCGGGGAGGCCTTCTCGAAGGAGGGCAGGGCCGCGTCGACGGCGTCGGGGCCGGTGAAGGCCGCGGGCTGGTCGAGGCAGTTGACGGCGGCGTTCGCGAACATCAGGTTGGCGTACTTTCCGTCCGGCCCGCGCTCGTAGTAGCTGTCGGCCAGACCCAGCAGGCCCGCGCCGTCGCCGTTCATCGCCGAGGTCAGAGCCTCGCGCAGCTGGGGCCAGGCGTTCTCGTCGTAGAGCGCCGCGATCACCCCGGTCGTCGCGAGGGCCTCCCCGAGGGGGCGCTTGTCGTCGCCGCTGGGCACGGGCTGGGCGTCGAGCTTGCGGAAGAAGTCCTTCAGGCGGGCGGCCACCTGCTCCGGGCTGCCCTTGCCCAGCGGGCAGTCGGGCTGCTGGGCGCAGTCCTCGGCGAAGGCGGTGAAGGCCGTCTCGAAGCCCGCGGTCTGGTCGCGGTTGAGGTCGAGCGAGGCGCGGGTGGGGTCCATCGCGCCGTCCAGGACCAGCCGGCCGACGCGGTCCGGGAAGAGGTTCGCGTACGTCGCCCCCAGGAGGGTGCCGTAGGAGGCCCCGACGTAGTTGAGCTTCTTGTCGCCGAGGACGGAGCGCAGCAGGTCCATGTCGCGGGCGGCGTCGACGGTGGAGACGTGCGGCAGGACCCGTGTGGAGCGGGCCTGGCAGCCGGCGGCGAACTCCTTGAAGGCGGTCACCAGCTTCGCCCGCTCGGCCGCGTCGTCCGGGGTCTGGTCCACCTGGGTGTACTTGTCCATCTCCGGGCCGGTCAGGCACTCGACGGGGCTGCTGCGCTGTACGCCGCGCGGGTCGAAGGAGACCATGTCGTACCGGGCCCGGACGGGGGCGGGGTAGCCGATGCCCGCGTACGCCTGGAGGTAGCCGATGCCGGAGCCGCCGGGGCCGCCGGGGTTGACCACGAGCGAGCCGAGCCGCTTGCCGGGGCCGGTCGCGGCGCGGCGGGACACCGCGATGTCCACGTCCTGGCCGGAGCCGGGGTTCGCGTAGTCCAGCGGGGCCTTCATCGTGGAGCACTGGAAGCCGGGGACACCGCAGTCACGCCAGGTCAGCTTCTGCTCGTAGTACGGGCGCATCGCGGCGGCGTCGGGGGACGGCTGCACCGACGCCGTGCCGCCGGGCTCCGCCCGTGCGGACGCGGCGGCCCGGAGCGTCTCCGGCCCGCCGGTGGTACATCCGGAGAGCAGCAGCCCGGCCGCCGCGATCGCGGTCCCGGTGGTACGCAGCACACGACTGGTGTCCATCCTCGGAGCCTACGTCCTGGCGGAAGGCGCGGGTGGCCCCGCTGCGCCGGACGGATCCGGGGCCTTCCCCTTGCGCCTGCCGGGCGGCGCACGGGCCGGGACCGCCGCGGCTCCCGCGGCTGGTTCGCCCGCAAGGGTGAGCCGGTCAACCGGGGGTGGACCCCGCCTCCCGCGAGACAACCCCCAGCCGGGACCAGCCCCCTCGGCGGGACCAGCCCCTTGGCGGGATCAGCCCGCGCGCAGCGACATCGTCATCGCCTCCACCGCGAGGAGCGGGGCGACATTGCGGTCGAGGGCGTCCCGGCAGGCGATGACCGCCTCGATCCGGCGCAGGGTCCGCTCCGGGCCGGAGGCTCTGGCGATGCGCTCCAGGTCCTGGCGTATGTCCTCGTTGGCGATGGCGAGGGCGGAGCCGAGCTGGAGGGCCAGGACGTCGCGGTAGAAGCCGGTCAGGTCGGTGAGGGCGAGGTCGAGGCTGTCGCGCTGGGTGCGGGTCCGGCGCCGCTTCTGCTTGTCCTCCAGCTCCTTCATCACGCCCGCCGTGCCGCGCGGCATCCGCCCGCCGGTCCCGGCGGCGGCGCCCAGGGCTGCCCGCAGTTCCTCGGTCTCCTTGGTGTCGACCTCCTCGGCCACCTGCTTGGCGTCCTCGGCGGCGGCGTCCACCAGATCCTGGGCGGCCTTGAGGCAGGCTCCGACGTCGTCCACCCGGAGCGGGAGCTTCAGGACGGTCGCCCTGCGCTCGCGGGCCGCCTCGTCCGTGGCCAGCCGGCGGGCGCGGTCGACATGCCCCTGGGTGGCCCGGGCGGCGGCCAGGGCGACCGACGGCTCGACGCCGTCGCGCCGCACCAGCATGTCGGCGACGGCGGCCACGGAGGGGGTGCTCAGGCTGAGGTGCCGGCAGCGGGAGCGGATGGTGGGCAGCACGTCCTCCAGGGAGGGCGAGCACAGCAGCCACACCGTGCGCGGCGCCGGCTCCTCCACCGCCTTGAGGACGGCGTTGGCGGACTTCTCGTTCAGCCGCTCGGCGTCCTCGACCAGGATGATCTGCCAGCGGCCCGTGGCGGGCGAGGTGTAGGACTTGCGGACGGTGTCCCGCATGTCGTCGACGAGGATCTGGCTGCCGACCGCGGCGATGGCGGAGACGTCCGCGTGCGTGCCGACCATCGTGGTGTGGCAGCCGTCGCAGAACCCACAGCCCGGCTCGCCGCCGAGGGCGCGGTCCGGGCTGGTGCACTGCAGGGCCGCCGCGAAGGCCCGGGCGGCGGTGACCCGCCCGGATCCCGGCGGTCCCGTGAAAAGCCAGGCGTGGGTCATCTTCGACGCGGCGGGCGGCGCGGTCCCGTCCGTGGCGGCCGTGACCAGCGCATCGGCATCACGGGCGGCGGCGACCAGCTGCGCCTGGATCCGCTCCTGGCCCACCAGGTCGTCCCACACGGACATCCCGCCCACCACCTCTCACTCTCCGTGCACCCATTGTCGCGGGCGCCACTGACAATCCCGTACGCCCGCCGTCAGCGGCGGCGGCGCGGCCCGCGTCCGCCTTCGCCGCGGCCCTCGTCGCCGAAACCGCCCCCGTCGCGCTCGTCGCCCTCGTCGTCGTCCCTGCGGCGGCCGAGCAGTTCGTCCGCCAGCGTCGGCAGGTCGTCGAGCGGGGTCTCCTCCGCCCAGTCGGGGCGGGGGCGGCGCGGCTGCCCGTCGTCGTCGACGACGGGCAGCTCCCGGGTCCGCTCGTTGCCGGAATCCCGGAAGATGCCCGACGGAACCCGGTCAGCCGGGTCCTCCTCGGGACGCCGGGCCGTCGGCCGCGTCGCGGAGTGGGCACGTGCGCCACTGCCGGAGGCGCCGGCCGAGCCACTGCCGGAGCCGGTTCCCCCCTGACCGTCCAGGCGGACCGGCGGGAGCACGGCCGTCTCCGCGGCGTCGGGCGCCGCGGCCGACGGGTCGACCTTCGGCACCGGCACGGTCTGCGTGACGTCGTCCGGCCTGACGACCCGCTTGACGGCGGGGGTCTCGATCGTCACCGCGTCGTCCGGGTGCGGCCCCTTCGTCATGTCGATCCTGGGCGCGGCCGCCGCGCCGGAACCCGCCGCGCCGGAACCCGCCGCAGGCCCGGAAGCCGCCGGCCCGGAAGCCTGAGCCGCAGCAGCCTCGGCGGCCGCAGCCGCCTGGGCCTCGGCCGCCGCAGCGGCAGCCGCCGCCTTCGCGGCCGCCTCCGCCGCCGAGGCCTCGACCAGCCGGCGCGCCTCCTCGGCCTTCAGCAGGGCCTCCTCCGCCCGCCGCTGCTTCTCCAGCCGCCGTTCCTCGGCCTCGGCACGCAGCCGGGCCTCCTCCTCCAGGCGGAGCCGTTCCTCCTCCGCCTTGCGGGCGGCCTCGGCCTCGGCCCTGATCCGCGCCTCCTCGGCCTCGCGGGCCAGGCGCGCTTCCTCCTCGGCGCGCAGCCGCGCCTCCTCGGCCTTGCGCGCCGCCTCTTCCTCGGCCTTGCGCCGCGCCTCCTCCTCGGCGAGGCGCCGGGCCTCCGCCTGCGCGGCCACCTCCGCCTCGGAGAGCGGGAGCATCCGGTCCAGGCGGTGCCGTACGACGGTGGTCACCGAGTCCGGGTCCTGCCCGGCGTCGACCACCAGGTAGCGGCCGGGGTCGGCCGCGGCGAGGGTCAGGAATCCCGCCCGTACCCGTTGGTGGAACTCCGCCGGCTCCGACTCCAGCCGGTCCGGTGCCTCCGTGAACCGCTCCCGCGCCGCTTCCGGCGACACGTCGAGCAGCACGGTCAGGTGCGGTACGAGCCCGTCGGTGGCCCAGCGCGAGATCCGGGCGATCTCCGTCGGGGAGAGGTCCCGGCCAGCGCCCTGGTAGGCCACCGAGGAGTCGATGTAGCGGTCGGAGATGACGACCGCGCCGCGCTCCAGTGCCGGGCGCACCACCGTGTCCACGTGTTCCGCCCGGTCGGCCGCGTACATCAGGGCCTCGGCGCGGTTCGACAGTCCGGCCGAGGACACGTCGAGCAGGATCGAGCGGAGCCGCTTGCCGACCGGGGTGGCTCCCGGCTCGCGGGTCACGACGACCTCGTGCCCCTTGCTCCGTATCCAGTCGGCGAGCGCCTTGACCTGGGTGGACTTGCCGGCCCCGTCGCCGCCTTCCAGGGCGATGAAGAATCCGGTGGCGGCCGGGGCCTGTACGGGCTCCCCGCCGCGCAGCGCGTCGCGCAGGTCTCGGCGCAGCGGCACGCCGCCCCGGTCGTCGGCCTTGGTCAGGACGATCACGGCGACCGGCAGGAGCAGCGCGCCGACGAGCATCAGGGTGAAGGCGGCACCGCCGTGTGAGAGGACGATCTCGGCGCCGGTCAGGTGGTGCGGGCCGATCAGGGCGGCGAGGACCGGCGCGGCGACGGCGCCGACGGCCGCGGCCACCCGTACGACGGCCTGGAGGTGCTCGGTGACCCGGGCCCGGCGGAACTCCTCGGTCTCCTGGTCCAGCAGCGTGTGGCCGGTGTTGGCGGCGACGCCCGCGGTGAGGCCCGCGAGCAGCGACAGGAACAGCACCGTCGCCATGTCCGGGACCAGGCCGCTCAGCAGCAGCGCGAGGCCGGTCACCGCTATGGCGAGGGCCAGCAGTCGGCGGCGGGACAGGCCGGGCAGCACCTTGCCGGCCTGGGTGGCGCGGATGCCGGCGGCGGTGCCGCCGACCAGCGCGAGGACGAACAGTGCGAAGGCGGCCGGGCCGCCGCCCAGGTCGAAGGCGTGCAGGACGGCCACGGCGACGGCGCAGGACACCGCTCCGGCGACCGCCGCGCAGCTCAGGACCAGCAGGGGGACGGCGCCGGTGCGGCCCTTGTCGGGCCGGTCGCCCGCCTTGGGGGCGCGCAGCCCCTCCAGCGGGGAGCGGGGCCGCGGGGTCGCCGCGGTCGGCAGCACCAGCGGCAGCAGCAGGGACACCGACGCGGCGAAGAGGCCGGCGGCGACGTACGAGCCGAGGGCGGCCTGGTTCGCGGCGAACCAGTCCACGCCGAGACCGAGCGCCTTGCCGACCAGGGTCGCGGCGAGCAGCGCGGCCGCCGCCGCGGGCAGCGCCGCGAAGGCCGTACGCAGGGTGAGTCGCCGCAGGGCGTCCATGTGGTCCGGGAGCGGCCGTACGGTGGCGCCCTCCGGCGGCGGCTCGGGCAGCAGGGCGGGCGCCGCGCTCTCCTTGGCCAGCGTCCACAGCCGTTCGGCGGCGCCGGACACGAAGACGGTGGCCAGCAGGGCGGTGAGCGCGTGGGCCGGGATCCAGTCGAGCCACAGCGGGGCGACGACGAAGAGGGCGATGCGGACCCCGTCGGCCCCGATCATCGTCCAGCGTCGGTCCAGCTTGCCGCTCGCGCCCAGCAGCCCGGACAGGGGGCCGAGCAGGACGGCGCCGAAGAGCAGGGTGGCGAGGATACGGACGCCGAAGACGGCGGCGACGGCGAGGGCCGCACCGCGGTATCCGCCGCCGAAGGCGCCCTCGGAGGCGGCTGCCTGAAGGGCCAGCAGAACCAGCACCAGCAGGGCCAGGGCATCGCCGATGCCGCTCACCAGCTGGGCGCTCCACAGCCGGCGCAGCCGGGGGGTGCGCAGCAGTGCGCGCACCGCACGCTCACGGGAATCCGCGGCTAGGGCTTCGTCGTAGGTGGGGTTCGCCGGGGCGGTCACGACCGCCGGCTGCTCGGCTCGCGTCATCCGCCCAGCCTATCCGCTGCGCTTGGCGGGTGCGGAGGCCTGTGGACAAGGTCGGGTGTGACCCCGGACCCACCTTTCGGGGCTCCGCCCCGGGCCCGGACCCCGGGGAACGCCCAGGGTCCGGTGCGGTGCCGGCGGGGCTGACGGCGCGAGCGACTACTCGTCAGCGGCCGGGGCCGCGGCCGTCTTCTTCGCCGCCGTCTTCTTCGCCGCCGTCTTCTTGGCGACCGTCTTCTTCGCGGTCGTCGTCTTCTTGGCCGCCGTCTTCTTCGCGGCCGCGGTCTTCGTCGCGGTCGCCTTCTTCGCCGGGGCCTTCTTGGCGGCCTTCTTCGCCGTCTTCTTGGCCGGGCCCTTCGCCCGCTTCTCCGCGAGCAGCTCGTAGCCCCGCTCCGGCGTGATCGTCTCGACGTCGTCGTCCCGCCGCAGCGTCGCGTTCGTCTCGCCGTCCGTCACATACGGTCCGAAGCGGCCGTCCTTGACCACCACCGGCTTCTCGCTGACCGGGTCCGTGCCCAGCTCCTTCAGCGGCGGCTTGGCCGCGGCCCGCCCGCGCTGCTTGGGCTGCGCGTAGATGGCGAGGGCCTCGTCCAGCGTGATCGTGAAGAGCTGGTCCTCGGTCTCCAGCGACCGCGAGTCCGTGCCCTTCTTCAGGTACGGGCCGTAGCGGCCGTTCTGCGCGGTGATCTCCACGCCCTCGGCGTCGGCGCCGACGACCCGCGGCAGCGACATCAGCTTCAGCGCGTCGTCGAGGGTGACGGTGTCCAGGCTCATCGTCTTGAAGAGCGAGGCCGTCCGCGCCTTGACGGCGTTCTTGCCGGTCTTCGGCGTGCCCTCGGGCAGGATCTCCGTCACGTACGGCCCGTAGCGGCCGTCCTTGGCGACGATCTCGTTGCCGCTGACGGGGTCCTTGCCGAGCTGGAACTCGCCGCTCGGCTTCGCGAACAGCTCCTCCGCGTACGCGACCGTCAGCTCGTCCGGGGCCATGTCGTCGGGGACGTCGGCGCGCTGGTGGCCCTCCGCGTCCTTCTCACCGCGCTCCACATACGGCCCGTAGCGGCCGACGCGCAGCACGATGCCCTCGCCGACCGGGAAGGAGGAGATCTCCCGGGCGTCGATCGCGCCCAGGTCCGTGACCAGCTCCTTCAGCCCGCCCAGGTGGTCGCCGTCGGCCGGTACGACCTCGGTGGCGTCCTCGGAGCCGAAGTAGAAGCGCTTCAGCCACGGCACGGACTGGGCCTCGCCCCGCGCGATGCGGTCGAGGTCGTCCTCCATCTTCGCGGTGAAGTCGTAGTCGACGAGCCGGCCGAAGTGCTTCTCCAGCAGGTTGACCACGGCGAACGACAGGAAGGACGGCACCAGGGCCGTGCCCTTCTTGAAGACGTAGCCGCGGTCGAGGATCGTGCCGATGATCGACGCGTACGTCGACGGCCGGCCGATCTCGCGCTCTTCGAGCTCCTTGACGAGCGAGGCCTCGGTGTAGCGGGCCGGCGGCTTGGTCGCGTGGCCGTCCGCCGTGATCTCCTCGGCGGCGAGCGCGTCGCCCTCCGCGACCTGCGGCAGGCGCCGCTCGCGGTCGTCGAGCTCGGCGTTCGGGTCGTCCGCGCCCTCGACGTACGCCTTCATGAAGCCGTGGAAGGTGATCGTCTTGCCGGACGCGCTGAACTCGGCGTCGCGGCCGTCCGAGGCCCGCCCGCCGATCTTCACGGTGACGCTGTTGCCGGTCGCGTCCTTCATCTGGGAGGCGACGGTGCGCTTCCAGATCAGCTCGTACAGGCGGAACTGGTCGCCGGTCAGGCCGGTCTCGGCCGGGGTGCGGAAACGATCACCCGAAGGGCGGATCGCCTCGTGCGCCTCCTGCGCGTTCTTGACCTTGCCCGCGTAGACGCGCGGCTTCTCCGGCAGGTAGTCGGCCCCGTAGAGCTGGGTGACCTGCGCACGGGCCGCCGACACCGCGGTGTCGGACAGCGTGGTGGAGTCCGTACGCATGTAGGTGATGAAGCCGTTCTCGTACAGCTTCTGCGCCACCTGCATGGTCGCCTTCGCACCGAAGCCCAGCTTGCGCGAGGCCTCCTGCTGGAGCGTCGTCGTACGGAACGGGGCGTACGGGGACCGGCGGTACGGCTTGGACTCGACGGACCGGACGGCGAACGAGGCGCCTTCCAGCGCGGCGGCGAGCGCCCGGGCGCCCGCCTCGTCGAGGTGCAGCACCTCGCTCTTGAGCTGCCCGTTCGCACCGAAGTCACGGCCCTGCGCCACGCGCTTGCCGTCCACCGTGTTCAGGCGGGCGACCAGCGACGACGGGTCGGACGGGTCCCCGGCGCGGCCGGTGGAGAAGGTTCCGGTCAGGTCCCAGTACTCGGCGGAGCGGAAGGCGATGCGCTCGCGCTCCCGCTCGACGACGAGGCGGGTGGCGACGGACTGGACGCGGCCGGCCGACAGGCGCGGCATGACCTTCTTCCACAGGACCGGCGAGACCTCGTAGCCGTAGAGGCGGTCGAGGATGCGGCGGGTCTCCTGGGCGTCGACCATGCGCTGGTTCAGCTCGCGCGGGTTGGCGACGGCGTCGCGGATCGCGTCCTTGGTGATCTCGTGGAAGACCATCCGGTGGACGGGGACCTTGGGCTTGAGGACTTCCTGCAGGTGCCACGCGATGGCTTCGCCCTCGCGGTCCTCATCGGTGGCGAGGAAGAGTTCGTCGGACTCGGCCAGCAGCTCCTTGAGCTTGCGGACCTGGGCCTTCTTGTCGGCGTTGACGACGTAGATCGGCTGGAAGTCGTGCTCGACGTCCACGCCGAGGCGGCGGACCTCGCCGGTGTACTTGTCGGGAACCTCGGCCGCGCCGTTCGGGAGGTCGCGGATGTGCCCGACGCTCGCCTCGACGACGTATCCCGGGCCGAGGTAGCCCTTGATCGTCTTCGCCTTGGCAGGGGACTCGACGATGACGAGTCGGCGGCCGCCCTTTGCGGTCTCGCTAGTCGGGGACAACTTGGCTCTTCTCTCCGGTCGGCACTCGGTCGCAGTACGGCGACGCTGCGGAGTGTGACGGTACAACCCGCCCCCGTGTCAAACGGCACAAGCCCGCAACGGCCACTCGAACGGTAACCCGACAAGTGCCGGTTCTGCCGCCCGGATGCCGCGCCCGCCCCTTCCCGATCACCGGGCAGAGTGGCCCGGGGGCCGTCTGGCCCCGGCCGAACCAGTCCCACGCACGTCCCACGCCGGGCCCGCGCCGGGGCCACGCCGGGCCGCGTCGCCCCGGCCGGCTACCGCCCGGGACGCTCCACCGGCTCCAGGAAACCCTGCTCGACCAGCAGCCGGATGGCCTCCGGGGTCCGGTCCCGCAGCATCACGGGGTCCTCCTGCATCAGCTGCGCGATCGCGTCCAGGATCCGCCCGGCGCTCAGTGAGCCGTCACACACCCCCGCGAAGCCCGCACCGACCGTGTCGACCTTGGTGGCGCGCCGCATTCCGCGGTTCTGCCGGAGCACGACGTGTTCCGGGTCCTCCGCGCCGGGCGGGCCGACCTGCTCCTGGACGACTTCCTCCACCAGCGTGAAGTGGGCCTCCAGCAGGGCGGCGTCGTCGTGTTCGCGCAGGTAGTCCTGGCGGGCGAAGTGGGCGAGGACGGCATCGCCGAGCGGCTGCTCCACCGTGTGCGGCCACTCCTCGACCACGATCGAGGGCTCGGCCGCGTCCGTCCGGCGCAAGGTGATCCATCCGAAGCCGACGGACTTCGTCTTGCGGGCCTCGAACTCGTCCAGCCAGTCCTCGTACCGCCGCGCGTACTCGGCGGGGTCGGTGCGGTGGTCCCCCGCGTCGCGCAGCCACAGCTCCGCGTACTGCGTCACGTCCTGCACGTCACGCTGCACGATCCACGCGTCGCAGCCGCGCGGCACCCAGGAGCGGAGCCGGTCGTGCCAGTCCTCGCCCTCCACGTGCTGCCAGTTGCCGAGGAACTGCGCGTACCCGCCGGGGTTGAGTCGCGCGCCCGCCTGCTGGACCAGGGTCCGGCACAGGTCGTCGCCGCCCATCCCGCCGTCGCGGTACGTCAGCCGGGCGCCGGGGGAGATCACGAACGGCGGGTTCGACACGATCAGGTCGTACGTGGCCTCCCCGACCGGCTCGAAGAGCGAGCCGGTGAGCAGCTCGGCCTCGGGCGCGCCGGAGAGCGCGAGCGTCAGACGGGTGAATCCGAGAGCCCTCGGGTTGACGTCGGTGGCGGTGACCCTCGTCGCGTGCCGGGTGGCGTGCAGCGCCTGGATGCCCGATCCGGTGCCGAGGTCGAGGGCGGAGCCGACCGGGGTGCGTACGGTGATCCCGGCCAGGGTGGTGGAGGCGCCGCCGACGCCGAGGACGACTCCCTCCTCCCGGCTGCCGATCCCGCCGGCCCCGCCCACGGCGCAGCCGAGGTCCGAGACGATGAACCAGTCCTCGCCGTCCGGACCGCCGTACGGGCGGACGTCGACGGTGGCGTGCACGGTGTCCCCGCCGTCGCCGCCGGCCGCGCGCCGCAGCCAGCCGTCGGCCAGGGCGGCCTCGACCGGCATGGCCGACGCGGCGTGCGCGTACGGCACGGGCTGCTGGAGCAGGAACAGCCGGACCAGGGTCGCGAGCGGGCCGTCGCCGCCGCCCCGGGTGGCGCGCAGGGCGGGCACGGTCTCACTGCGGGCCAGCGCGGCGTAGGCGGGGGCGCCGAGCAGGTCGAGCAGCCCGTCGGCGGTGAAGCCGGCGGCCAGCATCGCACCGCGGAGCTCGGCGGCGTGGTCGGGGGTGGGGAGGCTGGTGGTACTCACCCGTCCATTGTGTCCGCTGGGACCCGTCCAGCCGGTCACGGCGGGGCCCTCCGCACGAAAGGGCGGCCGCGGCCCCCTCGCGGGGCCCGGCCGCCCGGTCGTCGTACGGCACTGCGCGGCCTGCACGGCCGGGCCGCCCCGGGGCGGGCCGCTCGGGCCGGGCCGCTCGGGCCGGGCTACTCGGGCCGGGCTACTCGGGCGAGGCCGACTCCACCCCCACCTGGCAGCCCTTCTGCTTGTCGATGGCCTTGTCCAGGCCGCCCGCCTTGAGCGTGGTGAGCGCGTCCTGGCCGCCCTTGGTCGCCGTCTGCAGACCGCCCGCGACCTCCTTGAGGCCGTCGGCGAACTTCGTCTTGTCCGCGGGGTCGAGGGAGTCCATCTTGGCCTTCAGGTCGGCGTAGCCCTTCGAGGTCGACTCGAAGCCCTGGACCGCCGCCGCCTGGGTCTTGGCGCCGTCCTTGACCGGCGGGACGCCCGCCTTCTGCAGGGCGCTGCCCATCGTCTTGTACGACTCGGACATGGTCCCGAAGGCCGCCGAGTCGGTCTGCTTGACCTCGTCGGGGTTGCTGCTCTCCGTCGTCGCGACGCGCTTGACGTCGTTGTTGGCGGTCTCGATCTTCTTGAGTTCGGGCTGCCACTGGTCGCAGACCTTCTTGGCCCAGGCGTTGGCCTTCTCGTCGCCGTCGTCTCCGCCGCAGCCGGACAGGACGAGCATCAGCACCGCACTGCCCGACAACGCGGCCGCAAGCTTCTTGTTCACCGGATTGGTCCCTTCGAAGGCTCTCAGGGCTGTCCCGTGACCCCGGCGGGCACGCGACGCCGGGTACGGGGCCTCGCGCTTGATCCACCCGGGATTACGGGACAGCCCTTCGGCCCGGAAGATACACGCCCGCCCTCCGGGGACGCAGAACGGCGGACGGACGGCGCGTCAGTCCGCGCCGCCTGTCCGCCGTTCGGGCGCACGGCCGGTCCTGCCGGTCCGGCACCCGTCCGCTCGGTACCTCGGTCAGGAGACCGTCGCCGGATCCGCTGACTGGGCCACCCGCTCGGCCGTCCCGTCGCTCTCGTCGCCGACGGCGATGCCGCGGCGCTTGGAGACGTACACGGCGCCGATGATGACGCCGATCGCGAGGACCGCGACGATCGCCCGTACGGTCGGGCTGGTGTCCGAGCCGTAGCTGAACTGCACGACGGCGGGTGCGATCAGCAGCGCCACCAGGTTCATGACCTTGAGCAGCGGGTTGATCGCGGGACCGGCGGTGTCCTTGAACGGGTCGCCGACCGTGTCGCCGATGACGACCGCCTCGTGGGCCTCGCTGCCCTTGCCGCCGTGGTGGCCGTCCTCGACCAGCTTCTTGGCGTTGTCCCACGCGCCGCCGGAGTTCGCGAGGAAGACCGCCATCAGCGTGCCCGTGCCGATGGCGCCGGCGAGGAACGCACCGAGCGCGCCAACGCCGAGGCTGAAGCCCACCGCGATCGGCGTCAGGACGGCGAGCAGGCCGGGCGTGGCGAGCTCGCGCAGCGCGTCCTTGGTGCAGATGTCGACGACGCGCCCGTACTCGGGCTTCTCGCTGTAGTCCATGATCCCGGGGTGCTCGCGGAACTGGCGGCGCACCTCGTAGACCACCGAGCCCGCGGAGCGGGACACGGCGTTGATGGCGAGGCCGGAGAACAGGAAGACCACGGCCGCGCCGAGGATCAGCCCGACGAGGTTGTTGGGCTGTGCGATGTCCAGGCTGAGGTTCATCTCCCCGGCCTTGGCCCCGACTTCCTTCACCGCGGTGGCGATCGCGTCGTTGTACGAGCCGAAGAGCGCGGCGGCGGCGAGCACGGCCGTGGCGATGGCGATGCCCTTGGTGATGGCCTTGGTGGTGTTGCCCACGGCGTCCAGGTCGGTCAGGACCTGGGCACCCGCTCCCTCGACGTCGCCGGACATCTCGGCGATGCCCTGGGCGTTGTCGGAGACGGGTCCGAAGGTGTCCATGGCGACGATGACGCCGACGGTGGTGAGCAGACCGGTGCCGGCCAGCGCCACCGCGAAGAGGGCCAGCAGGATGGACGTGCCGCCGAGCAGGAACGCCCCGTAGACGCCGAGGCCGATGAGCAGCGCCGTGTAGACGGCGGACTCCAGGCCGACGGAGATGCCGGCGAGGACGACGGTGGCCGCGCCGGTCAGGGAGGACTTGCCGATGTCCCGGACGGGACGGCGGTTGGTCTCGGTGAAGTAGCCGGTGAGCTGCTGGATCAGGGCCGCCAGCACGATGCCGATGGCGACGGCTACGACGGCCAGGACGCGCGGGTCGCCGGAGTGGTTGGTGATGGCCGCGTTCTCGACGCCGACGAGCTCCTGGTAGGTGGCCGGGAGGTAGGCGTAGACGGCGATCGCGACCAGCACCAGGGAGATCACGGCCGAGATGAAGAAGCCGCGGTTGATGGCGGTCATGCCGCTGCGGTCGCTGCGCCGCGGGGAGACGGCGAAGATGCCGATCATCGCGGTGATGACGCCGATGGCGGGGACGATCAGCGGGAAGGCGAGGCCCAGGTCGCCGAAGGCGGCCTTGCCGAGGATGAGCGCGGCCACGAGGGTGACGGCGTAGGACTCGAAGAGGTCGGCGGCCATTCCGGCGCAGTCTCCGACGTTGTCGCCCACGTTGTCGGCGATGGTCGCGGCATTGCGCGGGTCGTCCTCCGGAATGCCCTGTTCGACCTTGCCGACCAGGTCGGCGCCGACGTCGGCGGCCTTGGTGAAGATTCCGCCGCCCACGCGCATGAACATCGCGATCAGAGCGGCGCCGAGGCCGAAGCCCTCCAGGACCTTGGGGGCGTCGGCGGCGTAGACCAGGACGACGCAGGAGGCGCCGAGGAGGCCGAGGCCGACGGTGAACATGCCGACCACGCCACCCGTACGGAAGGCGATCTTCATCGCCTGGTGGGAGACCTCGGTCAGGTCCTTGGCGGGCTCCCCCTCGGCCGGGGTGGCCTGGCGGGCGGCGGCCGCGACGCGCACGTTGGCGCGGACCGCCAGGCGCATGCCGATGTAGCCGGTGGCCGCCGAGAAGATGGCGCCGACGAGGAAGAAGGCGGAGCGTCCCGCCCGCTGGTTCCAGTCGTCGGCGGGAAGCAGGAAGAGCAGGAAGAACACCACGACGGCGAAGATGCCGAGGGTGCGCAGCTGCCGGCCGAGGTAGGCGTTGGCGCCTTCCTGCACGGCGGCGGCGATCTTCTTCATGCTGTCGGTTCCCTCGTCGGCGGCGAGGACCTGGCGGACCAGGAACTGCGCGACGACGAGTGCGGCGAGTGCCACGGCCGCAATGACCATCACGATGAGCCGATTGTCATCGGTGAGTACTGCGGAAGCCAGATCAGCGGTGCCATCCGGCGCGAGTGGGGTGAAGAGCCCCGTCATTCGTCCTCCTTGACGTGATGAGCTCAAGATGTGGACGGATTGTAGGGAGCGCGCCCCGATCAAAACAGTGCGCAGGAAACGCAATTGGCGTGCTCCTGCTCCTCAGCAATAGATCGCGTCACTCCATTACCCTCGAAAGCGGTAATGGGACAAAGGCATTGACGGATGCTCATTGATCTAGAGGAATGAAAAA
This sequence comes from Streptomyces sp. TN58, assembly GCF_001941845.1. Lineage (NCBI taxonomy): Bacteria > Bacillati > Actinomycetota > Actinomycetes > Kitasatosporales > Streptomycetaceae > Streptomyces > Streptomyces sp. TN58. The sequence goes on from NZ_CP018870.1 coordinate 3,655,677, forward strand.
GGCCCTGCTCAGCAGGGCCTTGATAAAGATCAGAAGATAGGACGGCTCGTGCGCGCCGTTGATCTCAGGGAAGGTCTGGGGATGTTGATACGGGCCAGCTCATCCGGATGCTCCCGCCCGATTCACCACTGGTCACCTCGACGTCGTCGACGAGACCGCTGATCACCGCGAGACCCATCTCGTCCTCGGTGTCCCCGTCGGAGTCCTGGACCGCGGCGATGCCGGACACGGTCTCGGCCGGGCTGCCGCCCGGGCCGGGCACCTCGTCGCCGACCTCGATGGAGAAGGTCTTGTCCTCTTCGGTGAGCACCACCCGGACGGGCGCGGTCAGCCCGTTGGTCCGGTGGAGTCCGACGGCACGCGAGCAGGCCTCACCCACGGCGAGGCGGACCTCGTCGAGGACGGCCTCCTCCACCCCGGCCCGGCGCGCCACGGCGGCCGCGACCAGGCGGGCCGTCCGGACGTGTTCGGGCTGGGCGCTGAAGCGCAGTTCAACGGTGGCCATGCGCATCCCCCTCGGACTACGGGCGTGCCTTGACAGGGGCCCGGACCATCCGTGGTCCGGCACCCCCGCTCTCCTTGCCGGCCCCCAGCTGTCCGGAAGACTGCCGGGGGCCGCCTGGAGACGTCAGTCGGTGGCGTTGACGGCGTCGTCCACCGTGGTGTGGATCGGGAAGACCTTGGTCAGACCGGTGATACGGAAGATCTTCAGAATGCGCTCCTGGTTGCAGACCAGGCGGAGCGAACCCTCGTGCGCGCGGACGCGCTTGAGGCCTCCCACGAGCACGCCGAGTCCGGTGGAGTCGAGGAAGTCCACTCGCTCCATGTCGACGACCAGGTGGTAGCTGCCGTCGTTCACCAACTCGACCAACTGCTCGCGCAGCTTGGGCGCGGTATACACATCAATCTCGCCACCGACCTCCACGACCGTACGGTCGCCGACAGTGCGAGTCGACAGGGACAGGTCCACGGATCCTCCAGCACCTTGCTATCGAGCGGCGCCCCCCAGGGGCCTCCCCACCCGAAGGTAGGTGAGGGATTGGCTGCCGCAATGGCATTCAATCACTTACCGGCAGGCGCGCACGACGCCTTCCGACCATTGTCCCGCACGCCGGTGACACACTCGGTTCCGATGGCCAACACTCACGGTCCCGGACGGCCCACGGCAGACGCGGACTCCCGACCCACCCCCGGCACGGTCCTGGACCGCCTGTCACGGGGGCCTTTCCGCTCTGCGCGCATCACCCATACGGAGCACTTGCCCCCTCGGGAGGGGCGTCATGCAGTCTGGCCCGACCGCATCCGAACGGATGTCGTAGCCGCCATCGAGTCGGCCGGGATCGGCCATCCGTGGGAACACCAGGCCGCGGCCGCCGAACACGCCCTGGACGGCGAATCCGTCGTCGTGGCCACCGGGACCGCCTCGGGCAAGTCCCTGGCCTATCTCGCACCGGTGCTCTCGGCCCTCGTGGACGGCGCGCAGGCACCCAACGGCAGGGGCGCCACCACCCTGTACCTGGCCCCCACCAAGGCCCTGGCGGCCGACCAGCGGCGCGCCGTACGGGACCTGGCCGCTCCCCTGGGCAACGCCGTCCGCCCCGCGGTCTACGACGGGGACACGCCCTTCGAGGAGCGCGAATGGGTGCGCCAGTACGCCAACCACGTCCTGACCAACCCCGACATGCTGCACCGGGGGATCCTGCCCGCCCACCCCCGCTGGTCCTCCTTCCTGCGCGCCCTGCGCTACGTGGTGGTCGACGAGTGCCACACCTACCGCGGGGTCTTCGGCTCCCACGTGGCGCAGGTCCTACGACGGCTGCGGCGGCTCTGCGCCCGCTACGGCTCCCGGCCGGTCTTCCTGCTGGCCTCCGCCACCGCCGGCGACCCGGCGGCCGCCGCCTCCCGGCTGACCGGTGTTCCGGTGATCGAGATCACCGACGACGCCTCACCGCGCGGCGAGGTGGTGTTCGCCCTCTGGGAGCCGCCGCTGCTCACCGAGCTGCGCGGCGAAAGGGGCGCTCCCGTGCGCCGCACGGCCACCGCGGAGACCGCCGACCTGCTGACCGACCTGGTGGTCCAGGGCGTGCGTACGGTCGCCTTCGTGCGCTCCCGGCGCGGCGCGGAGCTGATCTCCGTGATCACGCAGGAGCGCCTGGCGGAAGTGGACCGGACCCTGCCGCGGCGGGTCGCGGCCTACCGGGGCGGATACCTGCCCGAGGAGCGGCGGGCCCTGGAGCGGGCCCTGCATTCCGGCGAACTGCTGGGGCTGGCCGCCACGACGGCCCTGGAGCTGGGCGTGGACGTCTCCGGCCTCGACGCCGTACTGATCACCGGCTACCCGGGCACCCGGGCCTCCCTGTGGCAGCAGGCGGGACGGGCCGGACGATCGGGCCAGGGCGCCCTGGCCGTGCTGGTCGCCCGCGACGACCCGCTCGACACCTACCTCGTCCACCATCCGGAGGCGCTGTTCCGCCAACCGGTGGAGGCCACCGTCCTGGACCCCGACAACCCCTACGTCCTCGCGCCGCACCTGTGCGCCGCGGCGGAGGAGCTTCCGCTGACGGAGGCGGACGTGGACCTCTTCGGCCCGACCACCAAGGAACTCCTCCCCCAGCTCGAAGCGGCGAAGCTGCTGCGCCGCCGGGCGTCGGGCTGGCACTGGACCCGCCGGGAGCGGGCCTCGGACCTGACCGACATCCGGGGCGGCGGCGGCCGCCCGGTGCAGATCGTGGAGGCCTCCACCGGCCGGCTGCTGGGCACGGTCGACGAGTCGGCGGCCCACACCACCGTCCACGAGGGGGCCGTCCACCTCCACCAGGGCCGCACGTATCTCGTGCGGCAGCTGGACCTGGAGGGCTCGGCGGCCCTCGTGGAGGCGGCGGACCCGCCCTTCTCCACCACCGCCCGCGACACCACCTCGATCTCCATCCTGGAGACCGAGACCGAGATCCCCTGGGGCTCGGCCCGGCTCTGCTTCGGCTCCGTGGAGGTGACCAACCAGGTCGTCTCCTACCTGCGCCGCAAACTGATCACCGGCGAGGTCCTCGGCGAGGCCAAGCTGGACCTGCCGCCGCGCACCCTGCGCACCAGGGCCGTCTGGTGGACGGTGACCGAGGACCAGCTCGACGAGGCCCGGATCAGCCCGGAAATCCTCGGCGGCGCCCTGCACGCCGCGGAACACGCCTCCATCGGCATGCTGCCGCTGTTCGCCACCTGCGACCGCTGGGACATCGGCGGCGTTTCCGTGCCGCTGCATCCCGACACCCTCCTCCCCACGGTCTTCGTCTACGACGGCCACCCCGGCGGCGCCGGCTTCGCCGAGCGGGCCTTCCACACGGCCCGCGCCTGGCTGTCGGCCACCCGCGACGCCATCGCCGCCTGCGAGTGCGAGGCCGGCTGCCCCTCCTGCATCCAGTCCCCCAAGTGCGGCAACGGCAACGACCCCCTCCACAAGCGCGGCGCCATGCGCCTGCTCACCCGCCTCCTCTCCGAAAGCCCCTAGGACCCCCGACCTGCCCTGATTCGACCAGCCACGGAGGTTGATCGGATTGCGAGTGGTGTTGCGGATCTCCACCCCCTCCGCGCCCGGCCCGACCCGCCTCGCCACTGTCTCGGCCCCGCCCGGTCCTCGCCCGGCCCGGTCCGCCACTCTCTCGACCCCTCCGGAAGCCCGGGGGTGTGCCCGGGGCGCACCCTGGGCGCCTCCCTCGCGGCGCGCCCGGGAGCCCCCGGTGCCGGTGCCCTGCGGACTCCCGGACGGCCCTCACGGCACTCGCCGAGCGCTCCGCCCGACGTCCCACCCGCCCGTACGCGAGCCCGGCCGACCCGAGCCCGGGCCGCCCCGGCCGGCTGTCGCCCCGCCCGCCCGGCCGGGGCACGCCTTCAGCCGCGGCCCGGCCGACACGCCGGCCACGGACCAGCGGCCCGTACGACGTACCTCGCCCTGCCCGGTGCAGGCCCTCGGCGGGCCCGCAGGCCCCGAGCCACGGATTGCCCCAGCGCCGCCCGGCCTGCCCGCCGGCCGGCCGGTCCACCCGCCCGTGCGGATGACACGCCCGCCCCACCTCGGGGCCCGGCCGACGGCGCTCGGCCGGGCCTGTCCAGCGCGAGCGCCGCGGCTCGCCTGGCTCGGCGGACCGGCTCACGGCCTGTCCCGGACGGGGCCTGGCGGTTCCCGGGGCGGGCCCGCTCGGGCCCGTATCCGGGGCGTGAAGGAGCCCGCCGCTACCCGGGCCTCCACCTCGGCGACCTCGCCCCCGAGGCGGCAGCCCGAGACCTCCGCCCCCTGCGCCCGGGCGACCCGGTGCGCCGCCGCGCAGGCGTCGTCCGGGCCGTGCGCCCAGGTGGCCGCCGCCGCGAGCGCCGCCAGGTCCGCGGCCGCCGCCGCCCGGTGGCGGGCCACCACGGCCTGGCCGAGCAGCAGCACCCCGGCGAACACCGCCCCCAGCACCGTCGCGGTGAGTGCCGCCCAGACCGTGGCCGAGCCCCGGTCCCGGCTCACGGCGGCGGCCCCACGCTGTCCTCGGCGAGGGCCACCGCCTGTGCGCCCAGCCGCAGCGGGATCCCCGCCGGCCCCGGAACGGGAGCCTCCACCCGGACCCGCCAGAGGTCGCCGACCCGCTCCAGATCCACCTGTGCGTGCGGCGGCGCGGCCTCGCGTGCCGCCGCCACCGCCACCTCCACGGGCTCGGACCTGGACGCCGCCCGGGCACCGGCCCGGGCCGCGTCCACGCACCGGATCTGTCCGGCGGCCGCCATCAGGGCCCACACCAGCATGGCCGCGAAGAGCACCAGGGCCGGAATCACCAGGGCGGCCTCCGCGGTCACATATCCGCGGTCCCGCATTCCGCGGCCTGGTCCGGACTTCCCGTCAGAACGGCACATCGAGCGCCTTCCCGATGGTGGACTGAAGGGCCGTGGCCACGACCTCACTCGTCACCACCTTGTAGAGAACAGCGGCGAATGCGCAGGCCGCGATCGTTCCCATGGCGTATTCCGACGTGGACATCCCCGCGTCACCGCTGCGACCGCCGAACGCCGTCCGCACGCGCGACCAGATGATCCTCATAACAACCTCCTGTGTATTTCCGTTGTCGATGTGGGGCCAATGCGCCGTCAGGTGCTTGAGAGAAGTCCCGAGGCCATTCCGATCACGACCGGAGCGACCCCGATGGAGAGGAATGCGGGGAGGAAACACAGCCCGACCGGGGCGGTGACGAGGACGGCCGCCCGCTGGGCCCTGGCTCCCGCCCGGCGGGCCCGCTCCTCCCGGAGTCCGGAAGCGAGCCGGGACATCGGCTCCGCCGCGGGCGCCCCGGTCCGCGCGGCACGCTCCAGGCAGTCGGCGAGCGCCCGGGCACCCGGTATCTCCGCCAGCCTCCCCCACCCGGAGCCCGGTTCGCCGCCGAGCCGCAGCTCCGCACCGGCGGTCGCGAGCCGCTCGCCCACCGGTCCCCCCAGCGACTCCCCCACCACCTCGGCGGCCTCCACGGGCCCGGCGCCGGCCGCCAGGCACGCAGCCAACAGGTCTGCGGCGAACGGCAGCTGGCGCTCCACCTCCCGCGGGTCCACCTCTGCCGGCGGCCGCGGCCGTGCCTGCCGGCGCCGCACCGCGAACGCGGTCAGACAGCCCAGGGCCACTCCGGCCAACCCGCCGACCAGCACCCAGCCGGCCAGCAGCGCCCCGACCGGACCGGCCCACACCACCGCCGCACCCCGCAGGCCGGCACCGAACGCCGGTCCACGGGCACGCGGCGGCGCTCCCAACAGCACGGCGGCTCTGCGCCGGACCGTGTGCGCCCCGAGCCGCGCCACCACCGCCGACACCATCCACAGCGCCACCGCCAGGCCCAGGACGATCCCCAGCCTGTGGACAAAGAAGCCGGCCATCACCGCTCGCCCGCCCGGACGATCCGCCGGCACCACAGCAGCCCCAGCGCCTCCAGCACGCCGCCCGCCAGCAGGCAGCCCCACCCCATCGGCGTGTGCAGCAGGACCCGCAGCGGATCCGCGCCCAGTCCCGTACCGATCAACAGACCCACCAGCGGCAGCAGGGCGAGCACCAGCACCGTCGACCGCGCCCCCGCCAGCTGGGCCCGCAGCGACTCCTGACGGTCCCGTTCGGCCCGCAGGGCCCCCTCCAGCCGGTCCAGCCCGGCGGCCAGTCCCGCACCGCCGTCCACCGACACCCGCCAGCAGGCGGCCATCCCGGCCAGCCCCTCCGCACCGGGCTCCCGCGCCGCCTGCCGCAGCGCCCCGGGGACATCCCCGCCGAACGCCGCGGCGGCCAGCACGCCCGCCTCCGCCGCGCCCGGCCCACCCGGACCCGCGGCCGTCCGCCTCAGCGCCGCCATCAACGCCTGCCCTGGCTGGGCCCCGGCTCTCAGCTCGCCCACCGCCGCCCCGCACAGGGCCACCACCTCGGCGGCCCGCGCGGACCGGGCCCGCTCGCGCGCCCGCAGCCGCAGCCACCGCCGCACCAGTGGCACCGCGGCTCCTCCCGCCAGCAGGGGGAACACCGATCCGCCCAGAAGCGCGACCACCAGCCCGGCCCCGAGGCAGGCCCACTCCCGCCACCGGACGGCCCGCACCCGGACGGCGCCCAGCAGCAGCGCCCGGCGCGGCGGCCCGCACACGAGCGGCCTCCCCGCGCCGGCGAACACCACCCGGGACCGCCGTGACACCACGTCCCGCCCGGCGATGCCCCAGACGGCCGCACCCGCGCACAACAGCCCTGCGAACTGCGGCAGCGACAGCCCCGCCGCGGCACTCACCGGACACCTCGCAGCAGCGGACGCAGCCGGTCCCAGCCCTGCTCCCGCACGAAACCCCGGGCAGCCCACCTCAGCGCCGGTACGGTCACCACCAGTCCGGCGGTGTCCCGCTCCAGCACATGGACCTCGGCCACCCTGCGCCGCCCCTCCCGGTCCCGGACCAGGTGCAGTACCAGGGTCAGCGCCGCGGCCAACTGGCTGTGCAGAGCCCCACGGTCGAGCCCGGCGGCCGTCCCCAGCGCCTCCAACCGGGCCGGGACATGCGCGGCGGCATTGGCGTGCACCGTGCCGCACCCGCCTTCGTGGCCGGTGTTGAGCGCGGCGAGCAGGTCCGCGACCTCGGCGCCCCGCACCTCGCCGACCACCAGCCGGTCGGGGCGCATCCGCAGTGCCTGGCGGACCAGGTCCGCCAGGGTGACCAGTCCGGCCCCCTCCTGGTTCGCCGGGCGGGTCTCCAGCCGCACCACGTGCGGATGGTCGGGGCGCAGCTCAGCCGAGTCCTCCGCCAGCACGATCCGCTCGCCGGGTCCCACCAGCCCCAACAGGGCGCTGAGCAGGGTGGTCTTGCCTGTTCCCGTCCCACCGGAGACGAGGAACGACAGCCGGGCCTCGACCATGTCCCGGAGCAGCCGCTGACCGCCGGGGGGCAGCGTGCCCGCCTCGACGAGCTCATCCAGCGTGAACGCCCGCGGCCGCACCACCCGCAGCGACAGACAGGCCGAGCCGACCGAGACCGGCGGCAGCACGGCGTGCAGCCGTGTGCCGTCGGGCATCCGGGCGTCCACCCACGGGCGGGCGTCGTCCAGACGCCGGCCGGCCACGGCGGCCAGCCGCTGGGCGAGCCTGCGCACGGCCCCCGCGTCCGTGAAGGTCACCCCGGTCAGCTCCAGCCCGCCGCCGCGGTCCACCCACACCCGGTCGGGGGCCGCCACCAGCACGTCGGTCACCTCCGGATCGGCCAGCAGCGGCTCCAGCGGACCCGCGCCGACCAGTTCGGAGCGCAACTCCGCTGCCGCACCCAGCACTTCCTCGTCGCCCAGCAGTCGGCCCTGGGCGCGCAGGGCCGCGGCCACCCGCGCCGGGGTCGGCTCAGCCCCGCTTTCGGCGAGCCGCCTGCGCACCGCGTCCAGCAGTACCGCGCTCATGCCGGCACCCCCTGGGCGGCGCCGAGGGCCCGCTGCCAGAAGCCGTCGCAGAAGCGGGCCAGGGCGCCGCGCGCCTGCGATCCCGGCGGTTCCCCTTCGGCCACCCGTCCCGGCAGTCCCACCTCGACGGGCACCTCACCGGCCAGCGGCGCGCCCAGCAGCCCGGCCACGTCCTCCGGTTCGAGCCCGCCCGGGCAGCGGCCGCGTACGACGACGCGGACGTCCCGGGCCGCCATCCGCACTCCGGCGGCCACCCGGCCCGCCGCGGCGACCGACCGCAACTCGCCGGGGACGACCATCAGCACCAGGTCGAGTTGGGACAGCACCTCGGCCACGGCTTCGTTCACCCGGCGCGGGAGGTCCACCACGACGACACCTCCCCGGCGGCGTGCCGCGGCCACCACCGAGCGGACGGCGGCGGGCGGCACGACCACCCGGTCCCCGCGGTCCCAGCTGAGCACCCGCAGCGCGTGCAGTTCGGGCAGGGACTCCTCCAGCGCTCCGGCGCCCACGCGTCCCCGGGAGGCCGCGAAGTCCGGCCAGCGCAGTCCTTCCGCACCCTCGCCCCCGAGCAGCACGTCCATGCCCCCGCCGAGGGGGTCGCCGTCGATGAGCATGGTCCGCTCGCCGGCGCGGGCGGCCCGGACGGCGAGGGCGCAGGCGAGGGTGGAGGCGCCCGCGCCGCCGCTGCCTCCGATCACGCCGACGGCGAGCGCGGGCCGTCCGGCCCCTTCGACGACATCGGCGATCCGGTCCACGAGCCGGCTCTCGGCATCGGGGAGGCGCAGCACCTCCTCGGCGCCGATCTCCACGGCCCGCTGCCACACGAGGGGGTCGTCGAGGTCCCGCCCGACGAGGAAGACCCCGGCCCTGCGCGGCGCACCCCGTACGTGCCGCGCGGCATCGTCACCGACCAGCACCAGCGGCGCCGAATCCCAGCCAACTGCCCCACGATTGAAGCCAGTTGCGGAATCGGACCCATCGCCCTCCCCGCCGAGGGCCGCGGCCTCCGCTTCCCCGGCCCGGCCGCCGCGCCCCGGCGCCGCGTGGAGCACGTGCGGATCGGCCCCCGCCGCCGCGCACAGCCTCAGCAAGTCGTCGAGCAGCAGCGGATCTTCGGTGATGATCAGCGGCCGGCGTGCGGCGGGCGCGGTCGCGCCGGCCGCTGCGGCCGCTCCCCCCGCCCCCGCCGCCCTTCCGGTCATCGCGGTCTTCGGCGTTTCGCACGACTTCGATCGAGCCACGATCTCCGCCCCCTTCTCACTGCAAATCCCAGCACCGCGGACTTCGCGGCTGGAATCACCGTGCAGCGATCGGGAAAAAGAAGTGGATCTTGCCCAATAACTGTGGACAACCCCTCGATTGTGAATAACCCGGTCACCCTCGCAGGTGAGTTCCGGAGCGCGGCGGAACCACTACGCAGCGTCACGAGTTCGACGTGGTGAGGGCCTGCGGCAGACAGGCCGCACAGAAGAGGAGGGCCGGAGCGATGGTCGATCGGGGCCGAAGCCGGGGACGCGAACCGCGTCCGGACATGCGACGACCCCCGCCGGGGGGGAGAGCGGGGGTCGTCCCCACGGTCCGACTCGGGGGGGGAGGAGCCAGACCGGGTTAGCACGGTCGCGAACGATCCGTGACTTCCATGGTGTACCCGAGAGCCCTCTCAGGCAAACCCACGCGCCACACCTTACGCCGAATGGTGGGCGCATATGCTCGGGGCGTGGAAAATCAGCCCTTGCCGCACTCCTCGCCTCGCACCGCAGCCTTCTTCGACCTGGACAAGACGGTCATTGCCAAGTCGAGCACCTTGACGTTCAGCAAGTCCTTCTACCAAGGCGGCCTGATCAACCGGCGGGCCGTGTTGCGCACCGCCTACATCCAGTTCATCTTCCTGGCCGGAGGCGCCGACCACGACCAGATGGAGCGGATGCGGGAGTACCTGTCCGCCCTCTGCAAGGGGTGGAACGTGCAGCAGGTGCGGGAGATCGTCGCCGAGACCCTGCACGACCTCATCGACCCGATCATCTACGACGAGGCCGCATCCCTGATCGAGGCCCACCACACCGCCGGCCGCGACGTGGTGATCGTGTCGACCTCCGGAGCGGAGGTGGTCGAGCCGATCGGCGAGATGCTCGGCGCGGACCGGGTCGTCGCCACGCGCATGGTCGTGGGCGAGGACGGCTGCTTCACCGGCGAGATCGACTACTACGCATACGGGCCCACCAAGGCGGAAGCCGTACGGGAGCTCGCCGAGTCCGAGGGCTACGACCTGGCCCGCTGCTACGCCTACAGCGACTCGGCGACCGACATCCCGATGCTGGAAGCGGTCGGCCACCCGCACGCCGTCAATCCGGACCGTGCGCTGCGCCGCGAGGCGGCGGCGCGGGAGTGGCCGGTCCTGGTCTTCAACCGGCCCGTGCGGCTCAAGCAGCGCCTCCCGGGGCTGTCGATGCCCGCCCGGCCGGCACTGATCGCGGCGGCCGCGGTGGGCGCTGCCGCCGCCACTGCCGGGCTGGTCTGGTACGCGAGCCGGCGCCGGGCGGCGCTGTCGGCCGCCTCCGCCTGATTGCCGCCTCCCGCACCGATTCGCACTGTCCGGTTCGCCCCCGCTCGTCCCGGAAAGTAAAAAGTGGAGCCAGGGGTTTCGCATAGGAGCAAAGCGGAGTACAAATAAAGCAACGGCCCGCGAGACCAAAGAACATCCGAGAGGATCATCTTTAAAACGCAGTAAGGCCCACGGACCGAAGCATGAACGCCGAGCACCCACGCGACGTCGACCCGTCGATTACGGGCCAGCCGCACCAGGTGACGGGCAAAGTACCCGACCTGATGGGCAACCTTCGAGGACGCTTGGTACCTGGGCGTGAATGCCAGCGGCGACACCAGAGCAAGACGGTGTCGCCGCAACCCGTGTCCAGGCACCACACGATCGGCCCCGGACCGGGTTCCCCAGCCGCCGAGGGCTCAGGCCGCGCCCCGCTGCAGGGCCTCGCAGACCGCCGTCGACTCCCGCACCCCGAGTTCGATCGCACGGCCGCAGTGGCCGATCCACGCGGCCATCCCCTCCGCCGTACCGGAGAGATAGCCGTCGAAGGCCGCGAGGTAGGCCTCGGCCCCCTGCTCGGCATGACCCACCTCTGCCGGGCAGATCGCCTTCGGGTCCAGCCCGCTGTTGATCAGGACGATGCGCTCGGCCGCCCGCGCAACCAGCCCGTTGTACGAGCCGAACGGCCGCAGGGCCAGCAGTTCGCCGTGCACCACCGCCGCCGTGACCAGGGCCGGGGCCGAACCGCCCGCGATGATGAGCCGGGACAGGCCGTCCAGCCGGCCCGCCACCTCGTCGGCGTCCGGCAGCGGTGCCTCCACCAGGGGCTCGGCCACCGGCTCGCCAGCGAGGCGCGGGCGGCCCACCACGTCCCCCACGGCCGTCGATCCGACCGCCACCAGGTGCAGGCGTGCCAGGACCCGCAGCGGCGACTGGCGCCAGATGCTCAGCAACTGGCCGGCCTCCGCCGTGAGGCGCAGGGCCGCGCCCACGGTCAGCGCCTCCGGCTCGGCGCCGAAGTCGGTCCTGCGCCGCACCTCCTCCAGCGCCCAGTCCGCTCCGGACAGCGCAGCACTGCCGCGGGCGCCCCGCAGGGCGGCTTCCGAGGTGATCTCACCGCTGCGGCGGCGCATCACCCGGTGCCCGTAGACCCGGTCCACGGCCTTGCGTACGGAATCCACGGAATCGGCGACACCCGGCAGCCCGGCGAGGGCGGCCAACGGGTCAGAAGCGCTACTCATAAGTAGGGAGCCTACGCACTGCGCGGGCATGACACCGACCCCTCCTTGGAGTGGTCTTCTTCACTCACCTTGACAACACAGTGCTACTTACCCACTACGCTTGGTGAACATGAAGATCGCTTTCGTGGGAAAGGGCGGCAGCGGCAAGACGACGCTGTCCTCCCTCTTCATCCGCCACCTCGCCTCCAATGAAGCCTCCGTCGTCGCGGTGGACGCCGACATCAACCAGCACCTGGGCGCGGCGCTCGGGCTCGCCGAGGACGAGGCGGCCGCACTGCCCGCCCTGGGCGCGCACCTGCCGCTGATCAAGGAGTACCTGCGCGGATCCAATCCGCGCATCGCGTCCGCCGACAAGATGATCAAGACCACGCCGCCCGGTCGCGGCTCACGCCTGCTGCGCGTCACCGAGGACAACCCGGTCTACGAGGCCTGCGCGCGCACGGTCCTGCTCGACGGGGAGCCCGTACGCCTCATGGCCACCGGGCCGTTCACCGAGGCCGACCTGGGTGTGGCCTGCTACCACTCCAAGGTCGGTGCGGTCGAGCTGTGCCTCAACCACCTCGTCGACGGGCCGGACGAGTACGTGGTCGTCGACATGACGGCGGGCTCCGACTCCTTCGCCTCGGGCATGTTCACCCGCTTCGACATGACCTTCCTCGTCGCCGAGCCGACCCGCAAGGGCGTCTCCGTCTACCGCCAGTACAAGGAGTACGCGCGGGACTTCGGGGTCGCGCTCAAGGTCGTCGGCAACAAGGTGCAGGGCCCCGAGGACATCGAGTTCCTCCAGGACGAGGCGGGCGAGGACCTGCTGGTCACCGTCGGGCACTCCGACTGGGTGCGGGCGCTGGAGAAGGGCCGCCCGGCCCCCTTCGAGCTGCTGGAGGCGACCAACCGGTTCGCCCTCCAGGCGCTCCAGGACGCCGCCGACGACTCGTACGCGCACCGCGACTGGGACCGCTACACCGAGCAGATGGTGAGCTTCCACCTCAAGAACGCGCAGAGCTGGGGCAACGCCAAGACCGGGGCCGACCTGGCGGACCAGGTCGACCCCGATTTCGTCCTGCGCGAGGGCATCGACACCCTCGGCGCGTTCGACGGCGGCGCAGGCGAGGAGATCGTCAGCCCTCGTCCCCAGACCCATCGGCCGGCTCCTCAGCCGGCTTGACGCCGGCGGGGGCGGCCGGCGGCGCCGGCGGCCCCGCGGTCAGGAACTTCGTCCAGCCCTCCTTCGGCGCCTCGCCGACGTCGAGGGTGCGCATCCACTCCAGGACCTTCGGATCCTGGGCGTCCAGCCAGTCCACCAGCTCACGGAAGGGCACGCAGCGGACCTCCTTCTGGGTGCACATGCCCTTGATCGACTCCTCGACGGCACGCATGTAGGTGCCGCCGTTCCAGGACTCGAAGTGGTTGCCGATGATCAGCGGGGCGCGGTTGCCCTGGTAGACGCGGTCGAAGGCCTGCCGCAGTCCGTCGCGCATCTGGTCGCCCCAGTAGGCGTGCTGCGAGGGGTCGCCCTGCGAGGTCGTACCGGACTGGTTGACCATGTAGTTGTAGTCCATGCTCAGCGTGTCGAAGGCACGGCCCGGCATGGGCACCAGCTGGAGCGGGATGTCCCAGAGGCCGTCCGTCTTCTTGGGCCAGATCTGCTTGCTGATCCCGCTGGAGTCGTAGCGGAAGCCCATGTCCTTCGCCGCCAGCATGAAGTTCTTCTGGCCTTCGAGGCAGGGGGTGCGGGCGCCGATGAGCTCCTTGTCGTAGTCGAAGGGGAGCGCCGCCTCCTGCTTCAGGCCCGCGTTGGTCTTCCAGTTCTTGACGAAGGACTTCGCCTGGTCGATCTCGCTCTTCCACTCGTCCACGGACCAGGTGCCGACACCGCCGTCGGGCCCGCAGAAGTGCCCGTTGAAGTGGGTGCCGATCTCGTTGCCCTCCAGCCAGGCCGCACGGACCTGGGCGGCCGTGTCCTTGATGCCCTGGAGGTCGCCGAAACCGATGTCGGAACGGCCGGGCGAGTGCTGCGGAGCGGTGTAGAGGAAACGCTTCTCCTCCGGAAGCATGTACACACCGCTGAGGAAGTACGTCATGCGGGCGTTGTACTTCCTGCCCACCTCGCGGAAGTGCGAGAAGAGCTTCTGGCTGTCCTCGCCGGCTCCGTCCCACGAGAACACCACGAACTGCGGCGGCTTCTCGCCCGGCTTCAGCTTCTGCGGCTTGACCACGTTGGGCTGCGGACCGGTGTACGCCGTCGAGCCGTCGCCGATGGGCCGGTTGACGCTTCCCGGCGCCTCCGCGGCGCCCTTGCGCGCGTTCGGACCGCCGGCGGGCGGGGACTTCGCCGGTTCCGAGGCAGTGCACCCGGCGACGCCCAGGACCAGCGCCGTGGCGACCAGGCCGCCGGCGATCTTCTTCGTGGCGGCGCTCATCCGCCCCACCTCTCCCTCGCAGTTGCATCGCAGGACTTCCGCGCCGCAACGTCCCATGCGGTCCACCGGGAGGAAGGTATGACAAGCCGGACAAAATGCTTAATCACCCTTGAGTGCTAATTCGTAAGCCATTTGCCCGAATTTTTCACCACCGCTCTTTACTCTCCATTACCGTCCATTTACCGAGTGTTGCCATTCCCGCCGCTTCGACCCTCACTCCAGAGGAGACGGGACCCGATGACAGCCACCTCCCTCACCCCCACCCCCGCAGGGCTCCGCAAGGACTTCCCGGCGGACCTGTCCGCCTCCGTAGCCGTGTTCCTGATCGCCATGCCGCTCTCCCTCGGCATCGCCCTGGCCACCGGAGCCCCGCTCCAGGCGGGCCTGGTCGCCGCCGCGGTGGGCGGGATCGTCGCCGGACGCCTGGGCGGCGCTCCGCTCCAGGTGAGCGGCCCCGCAGCCGGACTGACCGTGGTCACCGCCGAGTTGATCCAGCGGTACGGATGGCGCACCACCTGCGCCATCACCGTGCTCGCCGGCGCCTGCCAGCTCGGCCTGGCCGCCCTGCGCACCGCCCGGTCCGCGCTCATGGTCAGCCCGGCCATCGTGCACGGCATGCTCGCCGGCATCGGTGTGACCATCGCACTGGCCCAGCTGCACATCGTGCTCGGCGGCACACCGCAGAGCTCCGCCGTGGCGAACGTCGCGGGCCTCCCGGCCCAGTTGGCGGAGCTGCACCCCGCGGCGCTCGGAGTCAGCGCACTGACCCTGGTCGTGCTGCTCGGCTGGCCACGGCTGCCCGGGCGGGCCGGTCGCGCCCTGCGCAAGGTTCCGGCGCCCCTCGCGGCCGTGGCGACCGCCACCGCGTTCGCCGCACTGGCCGGACTGAGCCTGCCCCGGGTGGACCTGCCGTCCTGGCGCAGCCACGCCCTTCCCGAGATGCCCGAAGGCCCGGTTCTCGGGCTCGTCGCCGCCGTCCTGACCATCACCCTGGTCGGCAGCGTGGAGTCCCTGCTCTCCGCGGTCGCCACCGACAAGCTGATCGCCTCCGAGCGGGGTACGGACAAGCGCCCGCCGCGCGCCGACCTCGACCGGGAACTGCGCGGGCAGGGCGCGGCGAACATCGTCTCCGGAGCCCTGGGCGGTCTGCCCATCACCGGGGTTGCCGTGCGCAGCGTCGCGAACGTCAAGGCGGGGGCGGCCAGCCGGAATTCGTCGATGATGCACGGCTTCTGGGTCCTGCTCGCCTCCTTCCTGCTGGTCCCCCTGCTCGATCTGATCCCGCTGGCCGCGCTGGCCGCGCTGGTGATGGCGGTGGGCGTGCAGATGGTCAACGTCACGCACATGCGCAATGTCACCCGGCACCGGGAGGCCCTGGTCTACGGCACGACCATCGTGGGTGTGGTGCTCGGCGGGGTGCTGGAGGGCGTGGCCGTGGGTATCGCGGTGGCCGTCGCACTGGCGCTGCACCGGCTCGCCCGGACCCGGATCACCCTGGAGCGGCTGGACAGCGGTGTCCACCGGGTGCGGGTGCGCGGGCAGTTGACCTTCCTCGCGGTGCCGCGGCTGAGCCGGGTGCTCAATCAGGTCCCGCACGACGTGCATGCCGTGGTCGAGCTCGACGGCTCCTTCATGGACCATGCGGCCTACGAGACCATCCAGGACTGGCAGCAGTCCCATCTGGCGCACGGCGGAACCCTGGAGGTCACCGGCCGCTCGGGGCAGGCCGCCCAGATCAACGGGGCGGACCCGGCCGACGGGACCGGGACCCCCGACGGGCCGGACGCGGCAGACGGAGCGGGCGGGGTCCACGGGGGTGATCGCGGCGACGACACCCGCCATGCCGAGGCCGGCCACCACGCGGACCGGTCCCGGCGCGGCCAGCACCGCGGGACGCACCAGTGCTGCCGCCCCTGGACCCCCTGGCAGAACCACTGCGACCACCGCGCCACGAGTACCCGTACGGCCCCGGCCACGGCGGCGACCATGGCGGCATCGGCCGAGGCGGCCTCGAACCGGGCGAACGGTGCCGCGGACGGCGCGGACGGGGCGAACGGCGCGGACGGCGCGAACGGTGCCGGGGACGGCGGGGCGCCGGACTCCGCGCCGACGCGCCGACGGCGCGGCGCGGGCCAACTGGCCAGCGGGATCAGCGCCTTCCAGCGGGACACCGCACCCCACGTACGGGACGAGCTGGCCCGGCTGGCCCGCGAGGGACAGCGGCCTTCGCAGCTCTTCATCACCTGCGCGGACTCGCGGCTGGTGACCAGCATGATCACGGCGAGCGGCCCGGGAGACCTGTTCACCGTCCGCAACGTCGGCAATCTCGTGCCGCTGCCCGGTACGGAGTCCACGGACGACTCCGTCGCCGCTGCCATCGAGTACGCGGTCGACGTGCTGAAGGTCGACAGCATCACCGTCTGCGGGCACTCGGGCTGCGGGGCCATGCAGGCCCTGCTCAGCTCCGCACCCGGTGTCGAGGCGACCCCGTTGCGACGCTGGCTGCGGCACGGAGTGCCCAGCCTGGAGCGGATGGCCAGTCGCCACCACGCCTGGGCCCGGATCTCGGGCCGGCTCCCCGCCGACGCCGTGGAGCAGCTGTGCCTGACCAACGTGGTCCAGCAGCTGGAGCACCTGAGGGCGCATGAATCGGTGGCCAGGCGCCTCGCCGAGGGCACCCTGGAGCTGCACGGCATGTACTTCCACGTGGGCGAGGCCCAGGCGTACCTGCTGTCGGAGGGTGAGGACTTCTTCGACTGCCGTGTCTTCGACACCGTCGGCCAGCGCGCCTGAACCGATACCCTCCGGTATCCGTGCCACCGATCGGCCCCTTCCCGCACCCCGCAGCGGGAAGGGGCCCTTCGCACGTCGTTCTCGTGCGGGCCGCTGGCGTGATATAGGTCTAAACCAATTCCAGGTTACCCCTTGTCACCCGGGCCGCCGACTGATGAGCTATGCCCGGGGACACAACGGACACCCTGGGAAAGGGAGATGTCGTGAGCAATGAGAGCCTGGCCAATCTGCTCAAGGAGGAGCGGCGGTTCGCACCGCCCGCCGATCTGGCCGCCGCCGCCAATGTGAAAGAGGCTGCGTACGCACAGGCCGACGCGGACCGGCTGGGCTTCTGGGCCGAGCAGGCCCGGCGGCTGACCTGGGCCACCGAGCCGACCGAGACGCTCGACTGGACGAACCCGCCTTTCGCGAAGTGGTTCGCCGACGGCCGGCTGAACGTCGCGTACAACTGCGTGGACCGCCACGTCGAGGCCGGGAACGGCGACCGCGTCGCCATCCACTTCGAGGGCGAGCCCGGCGACAGCCGCGCGATCACCTACGCCGAACTCAAGGACGAAGTTTCCAGGGCCGCCAACGCCCTCACCGAGCTGGGCGTCGAGGCCGGCGACCGCGTCGCCGTCTACCTCCCGATGATCCCCGAGGCGGTCGTCGCCATGCTCGCGTGCGCCCGCATCGGCGCCGCGCACTCCGTGGTCTTCGGCGGCTTCTCCGCCGACGCCGTCGCCTCCCGCATCCAGGACGCCGACGCCAAGCTGGTCATCACCGCCGACGGCGGGTACCGCCGCGGCAAGCCCAGCGCCCTGAAGCCCGCCATCGACGAGGCCGTCGCCAAGTGCCCGCAGGTCGAGCACGTGCTCGTCGTACGCCGCACCGGCCAGGACACCGCCTTCACCGAGGGCCGCGACGTCTGGTGGCACGAGGTGGTCGCCCGCCAGTCCGCCGAGCACACCCCGCAGGCCTTCGACGCCGAGCACCCGCTGTTCATCCTCTACACCTCCGGTACGACCGGAAAGCCCAAGGGCATCCTGCACACCTCCGGCGGCTACCTCACCCAGGCGGCCTACACCCACCACGCGGTCTTCGACCTGAAGCCGGAGAGCGACGTCTACTGGTGCACGGCCGACATCGGCTGGGTGACCGGGCACTCCTACATCGTCTACGGGCCGCTCGCGAACGGCGCCACCCAGGTGATGTACGAGGGCACGCCCGACACGCCGCACCAGGGCCGCTTCTGGGAGGTCGTGCAGAAGTACGGCGTCACGATCCTCTACACGGCGCCCACGGCCATCCGCACGTTCATGAAGTGGGGCGACGACATCCCCGCGAAGTTCGACCTGTCGAGCCTGCGCGTCCTGGGCTCGGTCGGCGAACCGATCAACCCCGAGGCCTGGGTCTGGTACCGCAAGCACATCGGCGGCGACCGCTGCCCGATCGTGGACACCTGGTGGCAGACCGAGACCGGCGCGATGATGATCTCGCCGCTGCCGGGCGTCACCCACACCAAGCCGGGCTCCGCCCAGCGCGCCCTGCCCGGGATCGCCGCCACCGTCGTGGACGACGAGGCGCACGAGGTCCCGGACGGCGGGGGCGGCTACCTGGTCCTCACCGAGCCGTGGCCGTCGATGCTGCGCACCATCTGGGGCGACGACCAGCGCTTCATCGACACCTACTGGTCGCGCTTCGAGGGCAGGTACTTCGCCGGCGACGGCGCCAAGAAGGACGACGACGGCGACATCTGGCTGCTGGGCCGGGTGGACGACGTGATGCTGGTGTCCGGCCACAACATCTCGACCACCGAGGTCGAGTCGGCGCTCGTCTCGCACCCGTCGGTCGCCGAGGCGGCCGTGGTCGGCGCCGCCGACGAGACCACCGGCCAGGCCATCGTGGCGTTCGTCATCCTGCGCGGCAGCGCCTCCGAGACCGACAGCCTGGTCGCGGAACTGCGCAACCACGTGGGCAGCACCCTCGGCCCGATCGCCAAGCCCAAGCGGATCCTGCCGGTGCAGGAGCTGCCGAAGACCCGCTCGGGCAAGATCATGCGCCGGCTGCTGCGCGACGTCGCGGAGAACCGCGCGGTCGGCGACGTCACCACGCTGGCCGACTCCTCGGTCATGGACCTGATCCAGAGCAAGCTCCCGGCGGCCGGCAGCGAGGACTGACAGACCGCACCGGCCCACACACGGCTGGTGCGACCTGGACACGGGAAGGGGCATGCGGCGCGACGCGCCGGGTGCCCCTTCCGCGCATAAAGTGATGGTCGCCGGATACGCCCTCGCGCACACCCTGTAAAATCTTGAAAGCGTAAAGAAAACGACCCAGGGTGCGCCGGGAAGTCTGGTCGGCAACGCGTTCCGCCATGCCGTCCAACAGCCCCGGAGGTGCCCCTCGTGGCCGCGCCCGACCCCACCGCCCGCAAGAGCCGCACGCTGCTCGGCCGCCTCTCACTGCCCGAGAGCCGCTACATCGCCGATGCCCTGCGCGCCGAGACGGTCGGCGGCGTCCTGCTGCTCGTGGCCGCGATCGCCGCCCTGCTGTGGGCGAACATCCCCGCCGTCTCCGACAGCTACGCCGCCGTGCGCTCCTTCCACATCGGCCCCGCCTCCCTCGGCCTGGACCTCTCACTGCAGCACTGGGCGGCCGACGGGCTCCTCGCCGTCTTCTTCTTCGTCGCCGGCATCGAGCTCAAGCGCGAGCTCGTCGCGGGCGACCTGCGCGACCCCAAGGCCGCCGCACTCCCGGTGATCGCCGCCCTGTGCGGCATGGCCGCGCCCGCGCTCGTCTACGCGCTGGTCAACCTCACGGGCAACGGATCGATGGACGGCTGGGCCGTCCCCACGGCCACCGACATCGCCTTCGCGCTGGCCGTCCTCGCCGTCATCGGCACCTCCCTGCCCTCGGCCCTGCGCGCCTTCCTGCTGACCCTCGCCGTCGTCGACGACCTCTTCGCCATCCTGATCATCGCGGTGTTCTTCACCGGCGACATCGACTTCCTGGCCCTGGGCGGCGCGCTCGTGGGGCTGGCCCTCTTCTGGTTCCTGCTGCACCGCGGTGTCCGCGGCTGGTACGTCTACGTCCCGCTCGCCCTCGTCGTCTGGGGCCTGATGTACAACAGCGGCATCCACGCCACCATCGCCGGCGTCGCCATGGGCCTGATGCTGCGGTGCACCCGGGCGGAAGGCGAGCGGACCTCCCCCGGCGAGCACATCGAGCACCTCGTCCGGCCCCTCTCGGCGGGTCTCGCCGTACCGCTCTTCGCGCTCCTCTCCGCCGGTGTCTCCCTCTCCGACGAGGCCATCGCCCAGGTCTTCACCCGCCCCGAGACCCTCGGCGTGGTCCTCGGCCTCGTCGTCGGCAAGGCCGTCGGCATCTTCGGCGGGACCTGGCTCGCCGCCCGCTTCACCAGGGCCGAGCTGAACGAGGACCTGGCCTGGCCCGACGTGTTCGCGGTGGCCACGCTCGCCGGCATCGGCTTCACCGTCTCCCTCCTCATCGGCGAACTCGCCTTCGAGGGCGACGACACCCTCACCTCCGAGGTCAAGGCCGCCGTCCTGATCGGCTCCCTCATCGCCGCGACGCTCGCGTGCGTCCTGCTCAAGCTCCGCAACCGCCGCTACCGGGAGCTCACCGAGGCCGAGGAGCGCGACGAGGACCACGACGGCATCCCGGACATCTACGAGGAGGACCGGCCCGAGTACCACCTGCGGATGGCGAGGATCTACGAGGAGCGGGCAGCGGAACACCGCCGCAAGGCGCAGAAGGCGGCCGCCGCCGCGCAGGGAACCGCATCCGGGTCCACCACCGAGGCCGACCGTCCGGCATGATCTGAGTGAAGACGCAGGACCGACGCGCGACAGCCGCACGCCGGCCGGGCGACGGCCGCGGGGACAGCCGCCCGGCAGCAGACGACAGAGGGAGAGAGCGATGAGCGCAGTGGACCAAGAGGCGCAGGGAGCCGAGCGCACACTCGGCCAACTGGTCGCCTCGGCCACCGCCGAGATGTCCGCCCTGGTTCACGACGAGATCGCCCTGGCCAAGGCGGAACTCCGCGAGGACGCCAAGCGCGTGGGCGCCGGCTCCGCCTCCATCGCCGCCGCGGGCGTGTTCGCGGTCTTCTCCCTCCCGGTGCTGACCTTTGCCGCGGCCTACGGCATCCACAACCTCGGGCTCGGCCTCGCCTGGTCCTTCCTGATCGTCGGCGGCGCGTTCCTGCTGATCGCGGGCATCCTCGCGCTGATCTCCGTACGGAAGTTCAAGAAGGTCAAGCCGCCGGAGAAGTCCATCGCCTCGGTCAAGCAGACCGCCGCGCTGGTCGGGACCGTCAAGCCGCACCCGCGGCCGGTGAGTGACAAGGCTGTGGGTGTGGCACGCTCGTCCTCATGACAGCGCCCACGCCGGACCCCAGCATTCCGCCCACCGCAGCCACGGCGGTGCGGCTCGACCTCCCCGGCGGGCGAGCGGTGACACACCGGGACGTGGCCGCCAACGGCGCGCGCTTCCACGTCGCCGAGGTCGGTGACGGACCGCTGGTGCTGCTGCTGCACGGCTTCCCGCAGTTCTGGTGGACCTGGCGGCACCAGCTGACCGCGCTCGCCGACGCCGGGTACCGGGCCGTCGCCATGGACCTGCGCGGGGTGGGCGGCAGCGACCGCACCCCGCGCGGCTACGACCCCGCCAACCTGGCGCTCGACATCACCGGGGTCGTACGGTCCCTCGGCGAGCCGGACGCCGCGCTCGTCGGGCACGACCTGGGCGGGTACCTCGCGTGGACGGCGGCAGTGATGCGGCCCAAGCTGGTGCGCCGCCTCGTCGTCTCCTCGATGCCGCACCCCCGGCGGTGGCGGTCGGCGATGCTGTCGGACTTCGGTCAGACCCGGGCGAGTTCGCACATCTGGGGCTTCCAGCGGCCGTTCGTGCCCGAGCGGCAGCTCGTCGCGGACGGCGGGGCCCTCGTGGGCGACCTGATCCGCGACTGGTCGGGACCGCGGCCGCCGGAGGAGGAGGACCTCGCCGTCTACCGCCGGGCCATGTGCATCCCCTCCACGGCGCACTGCTCGATCGAGCCGTACCGCTGGATGATGCGGTCGATGGCGCGGCCCGACGGGCTCCAGTTCAACCGGCGCATGAAGCGGCCGGTACGGGTGCCCACGCTGCACCTGCACGGTTCGCTCGACCCGGTGATGCGCACCCGCAGCGCCGCCGGATCCGGCGAGTACGTCGAAGCGCCGTACCGGTGGCGGCTGTTCGACGGGCTCGGGCACTTCCCGCACGAGGAGGACCCCGTCGCCTTCTCGACCGAGCTGGTGAACTGGCTGAAGGACCCCGAGCCGGACCGCTGACATCCCCTCCCGCGAGGGGCAGTTCGCGTGCCGGTTCGTCTTACGAGCTTTCAAATGCCCGGCGCATAGGCCAATTGGCCGCCCCGGGAGGGGTTACGGACCTTGGGGCCCGGGCACAGCACGGAGTATGAGCTGGACGCACGACTACGGTGACACCGCGCACGAACGCCGCCCGGCCGCTACGCCGGGCACGCACGAGAGGGCCGGCCGGCACGGCCACGACCCACACCTGGGCATCCCCCGCATCCTGCGCCGCCGGGCCCGATGGGTCTCCGCACGCCTGCGGCATCCACGGACCTAGGGGGTGTCGTCAAAGTCCCGTCTGGGTGGCGGGGCCCGGCACCCCCGCCCTCACGGGCGGCCGACGCCACCTTGACGGCACCCCCCCAGGGGGCGCCGCGTCAGAGGGCGCAGCCCTGGCTCTCGACCCGGCGCTGGGCGGTCCGGCCGATCTCGATGTCGTCGCGGATCTCGTCCACGGTCAGCGCGTAGCCGGTGTTCGGGTCGTCGAGGGACTTTGCGAACACCACCCCGTACACCTTGCCGTCGGGCGTCAGCAGCGGACCGCCGGAGTTGCCCTGGCGGACCGTCGCGAACAGCGAGTAGACGTCCCGTCGGACCGTGCCGCGGTGGTAGATGTCCGGCCCGTTGGCGTTGATCCGGCCGCGGACGCGGGCCGAGCGGACGTCGTACGCGCCGTTCTCCGGGAAGCCGGCGACGATCGCGTCACTGCCGCTCGCCGCGTCCTTCTCGGTGAACTCCAGCGGCGGCGCCTTCAGCTTGGGCACGTCCAGGACGGCGATGTCGCGCTCCCAGTCGTAGAGCACGACCTTGCCGTCGTACAGCTTGCCCTCGCCGCCGATCTGCACGGTCGGCTCGCCGACGCCGCCGACGACGTGCGCGTTGGTCATGACCTTGCCGGGCGCGAAGACGAAGCCCGTGCCCTCCAGCACCTTGCTGCAGCTGGGCGCCGTACCGACGACCTTCACGATCGAGCGCTTGGCCACGTCGGCGACGGGGCTGGTGGCGAGCGCCGGGTCGGGTGCCCTCACCTCGGTGATGGGCTCGTTGGAGAACGGGCTGAACACCTGCGGGAAGCCGTTGCGCTCCAGGGTGGAGGAGAACTCCGAGAACCAGCCCTCGGCTTGGCGGGGAAGGACCTGCGACACCCCGAGGAGCACCTTGGAGTTGCGGACCTCCTTGGCCACCGAGGGCAGCGAGGTCTGGGCGAGCAGGAGTCCGATCATCCAGGCCACGAGCAGCATCGCGACGACGTTGACCAGCGCGCCGCCGGTGGCGTCGAGCGCCCGCGCCGGCGACCAGGTGATCTGGCGCCGGAGTCTGCTCCCGAGGTGGGTGGTCAGGGCCTGGCCGATCGAGGCGCAGACGATGATCGCGACCACGGTGATGACGACGACCGTCGTGGACACCTTGGTGCCGTCGTCGGTCATCCGGTCCCAGACCAGTGGGAGCAGGGACACGGCGACGAGGCCACCGCCCAGGAAGCCGATCACCGACAGGATGCCGACGACGAAGCCCTGGCGGTAACCGACGATCGCGAACCATACGGCGGCGAGCAGCAACAGGATGTCCAGCACGTTCACGTGGGCCACCGTCTCACGCGTGCCAGTCGAGCGGGACCTGGCGTGATCGGTCCCACGGACGTTCCCAGCCGGCGAAGTGCAGGATCCGGTCGATCACGCCGGCCGTGAAACCCCAGACGAGGGCCGATTCGACGGCGAAACCGGGCCCCAGGTGGCCCCGCGGGTGGACGGTCGTGACCCGGTGCTCGGGGTCCGTGAGATCGGACACGGGGACCGTGAACACCCGGGCCGTCTCGGCCGGGTCCACGGCGCCGACGGGGGTCGGGGTGTGCCACCAGCCCAGGACCGGCGTCACGACGAACTCGCTGACCGGGATGTAGAGCCGGGGCAGCACCCCGAAGAGCTGGACGCCGGAGGGGTCGAGGCCGGTTTCCTCCTCGGCCTCGCGCAGCGCGGCCCGAAGCGGGCCGGTGGTCTGCGGATCCCCGTCCTGCGGGTCCAGGGCACCGCCCGGGAAGGAGGGCTGGCCCGCGTGTGAGCGGAGGGTGCCGGCGCGCTCCATCAGCAGCAGCTCCGGGCCCCGGGCCCCCTCGCCGAAGAGGATCAGGACGGCGGACTGCCGCCCCCGTCCGTCCTCGGGCGGCAGGAACCGGCTCAGCTGCCGAGGCTCCACGGTCCGGGCGGCCTTGACGACGGGATCGAGCCAGTCGGGCAGCCCGGCGGTGGTGACGGCCGGTCCGCCCCCCTCGCGCACTCCCGCAGTGACCCCGGCCTCGTCCCGTGTACCGCGCGTCATAGGCACCTCTGTCCGCGTTCTACTGTCAACAGCGTCTCCCACACCGCAAACGCGGTCCGGGTACCGAATCGTTCCTGGGGCTCCCGCCCCGGATTCCCGCTACGGCTCCTGCGCCTCCGGCGCGGCGCCCGTGCCGAGCGGCGGCGCCGGCAGGCCCGGGTAGTCGGGGGGCGGGCTCAGCCGCTGGCCCGGCCGGCCGCCCTTCTCGTACTTGAGCAGCTTCACCGCCTTCTCCGGGTCCGTCTCGCCCTCCCCGTACGCCGGGCAGAGCGGCGCGATCGGGCAGGCCCCGCAGGCGGGCCTGCGGGCGTGGCAGATACGGCGGCCGTGGAAGACGACCCGGTGCGAGAGCATCGTCCACTCGCTCTTCGGGAAGATCGCGCAGATCTCCGCCTCGACCTTCTCCGGATCCTCCTGCTCGGTCCACTTCCAGCGGCGCACCAGCCGGCCGAAGTGGGTGTCCACGGTGATCCCGGGAACGCCGAACGCGTTGCCTAGGACCACGTTGGCGGTCTTGCGGCCTACACCCGGCAGCTTGACCAGGTCCTCCAGCCGGCCCGGTACCTTCCCGCCGTGCTCGTCCCGCAGCGCCTGCGACAGGCCCAGCAGCGACCGCGCCTTCATCCGGAAGAACCCGGTCGGGCGAATGAGCTCCTCCAGCTCCTCCGGGACGGCCGCGGCCATGTCCTCGGGGGTCGGATAGGCCGCGAAGAGGGCCGGGGTCGTCTGGTTCACCCGCAGGTCGGTGGTCTGCGCGGACAGCACCGTCGCCACGAGGAGCTCGAAGGGATTGCGGAAGTCGAGCTCCGGATGGGCGTACGGGTAGGTCTCGGCCAGCTCACGGTTGATGCGGCGCGCCCGGCGCACCATGGCCAGCCGGGATTCCGGCTTGGCCGGCTTCGGTTTCTTGGCCGAAACTTTGCCCTGAGGGGCCGTCACGGCCTTCGGGGGCGCCTTCGCGGGTGTTTGTTCGCCCACGGCTGAATTTTGGGCGTCCGTCACTCCTGCGGACCCCTTGGCCTGTGCTCTCACCGGCTTATTGGACACCCGGCCAGCCTAAGGCCGGGCGCTGACACCCGCCCGGACCTCAGGTAACACCACCCCGATTGGCCTCCCGCCGCACAGCACGCCCGTCCGTCCGGCATCCTTGTGATTGATCGCACTGTTTGAGCCGTCCGGCAAAATGGGGAGCGGTCCCCTGAGCAGGTCGACATAGGAGAGAGACTCGTGGACGACGTTCTGCGGCGCGCCCCGCTCTTCGCGGCGCTCGATGACGAGCAGGCCGCGGAGCTCCGCGCCTCCATGGGCGAGGTGACCCTCGCACGCGGCGACGCCCTGTTCCACGAGGGCGACCCCGGCGACCGGCTGTATGTCGTGACCGACGGCAAGGTGAAGCTGCACCGCACCTCCCCGGACGGCCGCGAGAACATGCTGGCCGTCCTCGGCCCCGGCGAGCTGATCGGCGAGCTGTCGCTCTTCGACCCGGGCCCGCGCACCGCCACCGCCACCGCGCTGACCGAGGTCAAGCTGCTCGGCCTCGGCCACGGCGACCTCCAGCCCTGGCTCAACGCACGGCCCGAGGTCGCGACCGCGCTGCTGCGCGCCGTCGCCCGGCGCCTGCGCAAGACCAACGACCAGATGTCCGACCTGGTGTTCTCCGACGTTCCCGGCCGCGTGGCCCGGGCGCTCCTGGACCTGTCGCGCCGCTTCGGCGTGCAGTCGGAGGAGGGCATCCACGTGGTGCACGACCTCACGCAGGAAGAGCTCGCACAGCTCGTCGGCGCCTCCCGCGAAACCGTGAACAAGGCCCTGGCCGACTTCGCGGGCCGCGGCTGGCTGCGCCTGGAGGCCCGCGCCGTGATCCTGCTGGACGTGGAGCGCCTCGCGAAGCGCTCCCGCTGACCTCTCCGGCATCCCGTCACAAGGGTCCTGTCCGCACCGGGCAGGGCCCTTCTGCGTGCCCGCCACAGCCCGCCACATCACGTCGCAGCACGTCGCCGGGCCGAGCCGCGGGGCCGCGTCCCCGAGCCCTGTGCCTCCTCGTACGCCGACCGGGCCGGCCCGTGCACAGTGGAAGCATGGAGCGCAGCGGTCTGGACGCCTACGGGTACGTCGAGCGGGAGGGCTCACTCGGACAGGTGCAGGGCGACTTCCGCGAGGTCGTGGCCGCCGCGCGCGAGCGCACGGCCGAGGCGTACGGGCGCCGGCTGCACAGCGCGTACCTGTACGGCTCCGTGCCGCGCGGGACGGCCCGGCCGGGGCGCTCCGGCCTCGGCCTGCTGCTCGTCCTGCAGCACGCGCCGTCGGACGACGACCGCGACACGGCCGAGGTCCTGTCGCGCGGCATCGACGAGGACTTCGAGCAGATCGGCGGGGTCCGCCTCCTGCTCCACGGCAAGGACGCCGTGTTGAGCGAGGAGGAACGATTCGACCTGGGCTGGTTCCTCGCCTGCCGGTGCACCCCGCTGCTCGGCGCCGACCTGGCCGAGCACCTGCCGCGCTACCGCCTGACCGCCCCGTCTAGCCCTGCTTCTCGGTGACGGCGAGCGCCTCGACGGCCGACTTGGCCTCCGCCAGACCCGCGCCGGTGGTGCTGCGGTAGGCCTTGATCGCCGCGATCGTCCGGTCCTCCCGGACCAGCGCCCGCACCTCGTCCATGCCCGCCGGCTCCGGCTCCTCGATGCCCAGGTGGTCCAGCAGCAGCGCCAGCCGGCGCTCCGCCCGGTCCGCCTGCGTCTGGAGGCTCTTCACGCGCAGCGACAGCGTCGAGGTGATCCACCCCGCGATGCCTATGAGCATGACGAGCAAGAACACAGTGTTCATTCGGGCCCTCCAGGGATCAGTCCGTGATCTTGAAGGTACTCAAGCTGGGCCTGTACGGACCACTGCGCCGCGGGCCACAGGGAGCGGTCCACGTCCGCGTACACCTGGGCGACGACCGCCTCGGGGGTGGTGAAGCCGTTCTCGACGGCCGTCTCGACCTGCGCCAGCCGGTGCGCCCGGTGGGCGAGGTAGTACTCGACGGCGCCCTGGGCGTCCTCCAGGACCGGCCCGTGCCCCGGCAGGACGGTGTGCACCCCGTCGTCCACGGTGAGCGAGCGCAGGCGGCGCAGGGAGTCCAGGTAGTCGCCGAGGCGGCCGTCGGGGTGCGCGACCACGGTGGTGCCGCGGCCGAGGATGGTGTCGCCCGTCAGCACCGCCCGGTCGGCAGGCAGGTGGAAGCAGAGCGAGTCGCTGGTGTGCCCCGGCGTCGGGACCACCCGCAGCTCCAGGCCGCCGGTCCGGATCACGTCACCGGCGGCCAGGCCCTCGTCGCCGAGGCGCAGGGCCGGGTCCAGCGCGCGGACCTTGCTGCCGGTGAGCTCGGCGAAGCGGCCGGCGCCCTCCGCGTGGTCGGGGTGGCCGTGGGTGAGCAGGGTGAGCGCGACCCGCTTGCCCGCCTCCTCGGCGGTGGCGATGACCGCCCGCAGGTGGGCCTCGTCCAGCGGGCCCGGGTCGATGACGACGGCGAGGTCCGAGCCGGGCTCGGACACCAGCCAGGTGTTGGTGCCGTCCAGGGTCATGGCGGAGGCGTTGGGGGCCAGGACGTTCACCGCGCGGGCGGTCGCCGGCCCGGAGGCGACGAATCCGCGGGGCTGTCCCGGCAGGGCGGCGGCGTCGCTCATGCGGGGCCTCCGGGGCGGTCGAGGCCCACGCGCTTGGTGAACTCGTCGTGGCCCGGCCAGCTGAGCACCACCTCCCCGCCCTCCAGCGCGGCCTGGGCCAGCACCGGGGCGAGGTCCTGGGCGGCGGCCGCGGCCAGCGCGTCCGCGGCGCTCCCGTACGGCTCCAGGGAGCGCAGGGTGGAGATGGTGGGCGGCATCATCAGCAGCTCGCCCTTGTCGTAGCCGTCGGCCGCGTCGGCCGGGCGGATCCAGACGGTCCGGTCGGCCTCGGTGGAGGCGTTGCGGGTGCGCTGGCCCTCGGGGAGGGCGGCGACGAAGAACCAGGTGTCGTAACGGCGCGGCTCGAACTCGGGGGTGATCCAGCGCGCCCACGCCCCGAGCAGGTCGGAGCGCAGCCACAGGCCGCGGCGGTCGAGGAAGTCCGCGAAGGACAGCTCCCGCGCCACGAGGGCCTGCCGGTCGGCCTCCCAGTCGTCGCCGGTGGTGTCGCCGACGACCGTGTCCGGGGCGGGGCCGGCGAGCAGGACGCCCGCCTCCTCGAAGGTCTCCCGTACGGCGCCGCACACGATGGCCTGGGCGGTGCGCGGATCGGTCCCGAGCCGGGCGGCCCAGTCAGCCTGGGAGGGCCCCGCCCAGCCGACGTGGTGCTCCTCGTCGCGCGGGTCGACGCCGCCGCCCGGGTAGGCGTACGCGCCGCCGGCGAAGGCCATGGAGGCCCGCCTGCGCAGCATGTGGACGACGGGTCCGCCGCCCGGGGTGTCGCGCAGGAGCATCACGGTGGCGGCGAGCCGCGGTTGCACCGGGGTGAGCGAGCCGTCCGCGAGCGCGCGGATGCGGTCGGGCCATTCGGGCGGGTACCACTGGCCCCCGGCGGGGTGCTGCTGCTGACCATTCGGCATGGCCGGATGCTACGGCCATCCGGCCCGATGTTCGAGGGCTCACCCGGCGCCCGGCGCGCGGCGGGCGTGTCCGTACGGCCCCGCACGGGGCCGGAAGCGCGCCGAAGCGGCCCCGGGGAGCCGGGGCTGCCGCAAGGGGAGCAGGACGGGACGGCGGGCGGCGCAGCCCCGGTGGGGGCAGCGCCCGCGTCCGTACCGCTCCCCCGCGGGAGTCAGGCCCCGGGGACCAGCTCGACCTGGATCTCGACCTCGACGGGCGCGTCGAGCGGCAGGACCGCCACGCCGACCGCGCTGCGGGCGTGGACGCCCTTGTCACCGAGGACGGCGCCCAGGAGCTCGCTCGCGCCGTTCAGCACGCCCGGCTGGCCCGTGAAGTCGGGGGCCGAGGCGACGAAGCCGACGACCTTCACGACGCGCGCGATCGTGTCGAGGTCGCCCACGACCGACTTGACTGCGGCCAGGGCGTTCAGCGCGCAGGTGGCGGCCAGTTCCTTGGCCTGCTCCGGCGAGACCTCGGCACCGACCTTGCCGGTGACCGGCATGCTGCCCTTGACCATCGGGAGCTGGCCCGCGGTGTAGACGTAGGCACCCGACCGCACGGCCGGCTGGTACGTGGCCAGCGGCGGGACGACCTCGGGCAGGGTCAGGCCGAGCTCGGCCAGCTTCGCGTCGACGACACCGCTCATGCCTTCTCCCGCTTGAGGTAGGCCACGAGCTGCTCGGGGTTGTTCGGGCCGGGCACGACCTGGACGAGCTCCCAGCCGTCCTCGCCCCAGGTGTCCAGGATCTGCTTGGTGGCGTGGACCAGCAGGGGGACCGTCGCGTATTCGAACTTCTTGGTCATGGGAGCGAGGGTAGTGCCTGAGATGCGGGGGTCATGCGCGCCCCGGGAGCCGAGTGGTTAGGCTCGGGCGATGTGAGCAGGCTCCAGGTGGTCAGCGGCAAGGGCGGCACCGGCAAGACCACGGTCGCCGCGGCACTCGCGCTTGCCCTCGCGCGCGAGGGCAGACGGACTCTTCTCGTGGAGGTCGAGGGCAGGCAGGGGCTCGCGCAGCTCTTCGGCGCCGAGGCGCTCCCCTACGAGGAGCGGAAGATCGCGGTGGCACCCGGCGGAGGCGAGGTGTTCGCGCTCGCCATCGACGCCGAACGGGCGCTGCTGGACTACCTCCAGATGTTCTACAAGCTCGGCTCGGCCGGACGCGCGCTCAAGAAGCTCGGCGCCATCGACTTCGCGACGACGATCGCCCCCGGGCTGCGCGACGTCCTGCTGACCGGCAAGGCGTGCGAGGCGGTGCGCCGCAAGGACAAGGCCGGCCGGTACGTCTACGACCACGTGATCATGGACGCGCCGCCGACCGGGCGCATCACCCGGTTCCTGAACGTCAACGACGAGGTGGCGGGCCTGGCCCGGTTCGGCCCGATCCACAACCAGGCGCAGGCCGTCATGAAGGTGCTCAAGTCCCCCGAGACAGCGGTGCACCTGGTCACCCTCCTGGAGGAGATGCCCGTCCAGGAGACCGCGGACGGCATCGCGGAACTGCGCGAGGCGGGGCTGCCGGTCGGCCGCGTCGTCGTCAACATGGTCCGCCCCCACCATCTCGACGAGGACACCCTGCGCACCGCGGCCGAGGAGCACCGGGCCGGGGTCGCGAAGGCGCTGTCCCGGGCCGGCCTGGGCGGCGCGCGCCGCGGCGGACTGGCCGAGCGGCTGGTCGAGCCGCTGCTCGCGCAGGCCGCCGAGCACGCCGGCCGGGTGGAGCTGGAGCGCGCGCAGCGCGCCGTACTGGCGGGCCTGGACATGCCGACGTACGAACTGCCCCTGCTCGGGGCGGGTATGGACCTGGCGGGGCTGTACGAGCTGGCCAAGGATCTCCGGAAGCAGTCGGTGGCCGAATGAGCCAGACGCACGAGGGACACAAGGGACACGAGGGACGCGAGGGAGTGGGCACCGTGGGTCTGGACACGCCGCCGCGGCTGGCGGTCGACCACCTGCTGGACGACCGGGAGACCCGCATCATCGTGTGCTGCGGTGCGGGCGGCGTCGGCAAGACCACCACGGCCGCGGCCCTGGGCGTACGGGCGGCGGCGCGCGGGCGGAAGGCGGTCGTGCTGACCATCGACCCGGCGCGGCGGCTCGCGCAGTCGATGGGCATCGACTCGCTGGACAACACCCCGCGCAAGGTCGCGACCGCCGGCGGGCCCCCAGGCGGGGGCGGCGGCGAGGGCGGGGACGGCGGCGGCGAACTGCACGCCATGATGCTGGACATGAAGCGCACCTTCGACGAGATCGTCGAAGCGCACGCGGACGCCGAGCGCGCCCGGGCCATCCTCGCGAACCCCTTCTACCAGTCGCTGTCGGCCGGCTTCGCGGGCACGCAGGAGTACATGGCGATGGAGAAGCTGGGGCAGTTGCGGGCCCAGGACGACTGGGACCTGATCATCGTGGACACCCCGCCGAGCCGGTCGGCGCTGGACTTCCTGGACGCGCCGAAGCGCCTCGGGTCCTTCCTGGACGGGAAGTTCATCCGGGTGCTGATGGCTCCGGCGAAGGTCGGCGGCCGAGCCGGGATGAAGTTCCTGAACGTCGGCATGTCGATGATGACCGGCACCCTCAGCAAGCTGATGGGCGCGTCGCTGCTGAAGGACGTGCAGACCTTCGTGGCGGCGATGGACACGATGTTCGGCGGTTTCCGCACGCGCGCCGACGCGACCTTCAGGCTGCTCCAGGCGCCCGGTACCGCCTTCCTCGTGGTCGCCGCGCCCGAACCGGACGCGCTGCGCGAGGCGGCGTACTTCGTGGAGCGGCTGGCCGCGGAGCGCATGCCGCTGGCCGGCCTGGTGCTGAACCGGGTGCACGGCAGCGGTGCCGACCAGCTGTCCGCCGAACGGGCGTTGGCCGCCGCAGAGAATCTTGAAGAAGGCGGCATTGTGGATCAGGAGTCCGGGAAAGCTGGACTTCGTGACACGGCCGCCGAACCCCCCGGCGCCGATGACGACACCACGGCCGTCGACCGGATCACGGCAGGACTGCTGCGCCTGCACGCCGAACGGATGCAGGTGATCGCGCGTGAGCAGCGCACGCGTGATCGCTTCACCTCGCTTCACCCCGAAGTGGCGGTGGCCGAAGTGGCCGCCCTGCCCGGCGATGTGCACGACCTCGCCGGGCTGCGGGCCATCGGAGAACGACTCGCGGCCGGGGTGCCGGCCGGAGCGTAGGCGTCGTACGGGTGACGGCCGCGTGCTCTACCCGGCTGCCGCGTACGTCTCGTACGCCACGTCCATCTCCGCGTCCGCATCCATGGTGAGGATGCCCGTGCTGCGCTCGTACTCCGTACGGGCGGTTTCGAGCAGCCGTCGCCACGAGGTGACGGTGGGACGTCGGCGCAGCAGCGCACGTCGTTCCCGCTCGGTCATTCCGCCCCACACGCCGAACTCGACGCGATTGTCGAGGGCGTCGGCCAGGCATTCGGTCCGCACCGGACATCCGGTGCACACCGCCTTGGCCCTGTTCTGTGCCGCTCCTTGAACGAACAGTTCATCCGGATCGGTAGTGCGGCAGGCTGCCTGCGCACTCCAGTCGGTAACCCAGCCCATCCCGGCGCCGTCCTCTCCCGAATCGAGGCTCCCCCACGGCGGTAGCGGCATATTCACCGCTGCCAGTTGAGGACGTTACGGAAGGCGGGCACAGTGCAACACCCCCGACGGGCCCAATCTTGAATGGTCCGAACGGACTATGGGTAAGCGGCAGATCACCCGACGGAGTGATCCAGCGACATGCCCGACCATTCCGACAATTCGGGTGCAATCGGCGGATCGAGTTCACAGGGGCGGCGAGATTCGGACATCAGTCCACCCCATTCGGGAAGGGTGAAAATCAAGCCGAGGGGTTGATGTAGCACCGGACTGCTGTGACAGTTGGGGACAGCTTAGGCCAAGGCATTCGCGCGTGTCCGGCGAATCAGAACGTAGGCTGCCCCCCATGGGAAAGAAGCGCTCGGGCGGCGGGCTCACCGGGAGCCAGCAGGCCGCCAAGTTCCTCGGGGTGTCCGTTCTCTCCGGCGTCGTGCTGGCGGGCATGGCGATTCCGGCTGCAGGCGCCCTGGGACTGGCCGCCAAGGGCACCGTCGAGGGATTCGACGAGATCCCGGCCAATCTCAAGACGCCGCCGCTGAGCCAGCGGACCACGATTCTGGACTCCGAGGGTGGCTTGATCGCCACCGTCTATTCACGCGACCGGCAGGTGGTCCCGCTCACGGCGATCTCCCCGTACATGCAGAAGGCGATCGTCGCGATCGAGGACTCGCGTTTCTACGAGCACGGCGCGGTCGACCTCAAGGGCATCCTGCGCGCGGTCAACCGCAACGCGCAGGAGGGCGGCGCGGCGCAGGGCGCGTCCACGCTCACCCAGCAGTACGTGAAGAACGTGTTCGTCGAAGAGGCCGGCGACGACGAGACCAAGGTCCGCGAGGCCCAGCAGAAGAGCCTCGGACGCAAGATCCGCGAGCTGAAGTACTCGATCCAGGTCGAGGAGGAGCTCGGGAAGAAGAAGATCCTGGAGAACTACCTCAACATCACGTACTTCGGCCAGCAGGCCTACGGCATCGAGTCGGCGGCCCAGCGCTACTTCAGCAAACCCGCCAAGGACCTCACGCTGGAGGAGTCCGCGCTGCTGGCGGGCGTCGTGCAGTCGCCGAGCCGCTACGACCCGGTGAACGACAACCAGGAGGCGACCAAGCGCCGCAACATCGTCCTCCAGCGGATGGCCGACACCAAGGACGTCTCCCAGGCGGAGGCCGACGCGGCGAAGGCCAAGCCGGTCACGCTGAAGGTCACCAGACCCAAGAACGGCTGCATCACCGCGGTCAAGGGCGCGGGCTTCTTCTGCGACTACGTGCGCAACACCTTCCTGACCGACCCGGTCTTCGGCAAGACGCGCGAGGAGCGGGCGAAGGTCTGGAACAAGGGCGGCCTGACCGTACGCACCACCCTGGACCCGCAGTCGCAGGACGCGGCCAACGAGTCGATCAAGGACCACGTCTACAAGGAGGACTCCATCGCGACGGCTGTGACCATGGTCCAGCCGGGCACCGGACGAGTGCTGGCGATGGGCCAGTCCAAGCCGTACGGCTTCGAGAAGAACGAGACCACGATCAACTACTCCGTGGACAAGCGGATGGGCGGATCGAACTTCGGCTTCCAGGTCGGCTCCACCTTCAAGCCGTTCATCGCCGCCGCCGCCCTGGAGCGGGGCATGCCGCCGACGAAGGTCTACGCCGCCCCGAACAAGATGGACTACCCGAGCCCGATCCCCCGCTGCGACGGCTCACAGTACGTCAACACCCGCAAGGAGGAAGCGGAGAACGAGACCGAGGACGAGATCGGCCCCTACGCGCTGCGCACGGCGATGGAGAAGTCCATCAACACCTACTTCGTCGAGATGATCGGCGAGATCGGGCTGTGCCCGGTGTCTGAGATGGCGCAGAAGCTCGGCGTGGTCCCGGCGAGCGGCGCCAAGCTGGCCGACGGCCCCGCCATCGCGCTCGGCTCGGAGGAGATGTCCCCGCTGACGATGGCCAACGCGTACGCGGCCTTCGCCAACCGCGGCGTCTACTGCACCCCGGTCGCCATCGAGTCGATCACCGACGCGCACGGCAAGGCGCTCGCCGTGCCCAAGAGCAGGTGCGAGCGGGCGATGTCGCAGAACACCGCCGACACCATCAACACCCTGCTGAGCGGTGTGGTCGACTCCGGCACCGGTGAGCGGGCCGGCCTGACCGACCGCGACAGCGCGGGCAAGACCGGTACGACGGACTCCCGGTACAACGCCTGGTTCGTGGGCTACACCCCGAACATCTCCGGCGCGGTGTGGGTCGGCTCGGGCGGCGCGAAGAAGATCACGATGGAGAACATCGAGATCGGCGGCAGGTCCTACGCCAAGGTCTTCGGCGGTGGCCTGCCCGGCCCCATCTGGAAGGACGCGGTCACCGGGGCGCTGTCCGGCCGCGAGGCCCTGCGCTTCGCCACGGTCCACATCGCCGAACCGAGCGTCCCCTCCGGCGGCTCCCGCGGCAACAAGCCGTCCACCAACCCGAACCGGCCCGGGAAGCCCGGCGACGGCAAGCCCGGCGGACGGCCGGGCGGCGAGACCGCGGGTCAGACAGGCGGCCCGGGCGGCGGCGCCACGGGCGGCGGTACCGGCGGACCGGACACCCCGTTCCCCGGCATCACGATCGACCCGGGCACCGTGATCGGCGGCCGCGACGGCCAGGGCCCGTAACCCGTAACGGACCCACGCGGCGACAGCATGAGGGAGGGGCCCCAGCCACATCCGGCTGGGGCCCCTCCCTCATGACGGTCCGCGACCGACTGTCCGCGTCCTACGAGAGCGCCTTCTTCACGGCGGCGGCGACACGCCCGCCCTCCGCCAGCCCGGCGACCTTCGGGGTCACGATCTTCATGACGGCGCCCATGGCCCGCGGACCCTCGGCACCCGCCGACCGGGCCTCCTCCACGGCCTCCGCCACGATCCCCGCCAGCTCCTCGTCGGTGAGCTGCTTGGGCAGGTAGGTGTCCAGGAACTCGCCCTCGGCGGTCTCGCGCGCGGCCTGCTCGGGACGACCGCCCTGGGCGAAGGCGTCCGCGGCCTCGCGGCGCTTCTTCGCCTCCTTGGCGATCACCTTGAGGACTTCCTCGTCGGAGAGCACACGGGCCTCCTTGCCCGCGACCTCCTCCTTGGTGATGGCGGCGAGGGTCAGGCGGAGCGTGGACGAGTGCAGCTCGTCGCGCGCCCTGATGGCGGTCGTGAGGTCTTCCTGGAGCTTGGCCTTGAGCGTGGTCATGCAGGTGAGTGTGCCAGGTACGGGGACGATGGTGCCCACCTGTTTTCGGGTCTGCGACGATGGGTCCATGCGTGCGCGTTACGGAGTACCCCTGAAAGCGGCTGCCGGAATCGCTGCGGTGGGGGCCGCGGGTGTGGCCTATGCCGCCGGTTTCGAGGCGCGGTCCTTCCGACTGCGCCGGGTCTCGGTGCCGGTGCTGCCCCGGGGGATGCGCCCGCTGCGCGTACTCCAGGTCTCGGACATCCACATGGTGGGCGGGCAGCGCAAGAAGCGCGCCTGGCTGCAGTCGCTGGCCGGCCTGCGCCCCGACTTCGTCGTCAACACCGGTGACAACCTCTCCGACACCGAGGGCGTCCCCGAGGTCCTCGACGCGCTGGGCCCGCTCATGTCGTTCCCCGGCGTGTACGTCTTCGGGTCGAACGACTACTACGGGCCGCGGCTGCGCAACCCCGGGCGCTACCTGGTCGAGAAGGTCCAGGGCCGGCACGGCCTGAACGGGAACAAGCCGGTCGTCGGCGCCGTGCACAACCCGTGGGAGGAGATGCGGGACGCCTTCGACGCGGCGGGCTGGCTGAACCTCACCAACACCCGGGCCCGGATGAAGCTGGAAGGCCTTGAGCTGGCCTTCACCGGGCTCGACGACCCGCACATCAAGCGGGACCGCTACGAGAGCGTCGCCGGCGGCCCGGAAGCGGACGCCGACTTCTCGCTGGCCGTGGTGCACGCACCGTACCTGCGCGTCCTGGAGTCCTTCACCGCCGACCGGTACCCGCTGATCCTGGCGGGCCACACCCACGGCGGGCAGCTGTGCATCCCCTTCTACGGCGCGCTGGTCACCAACTGCGACCTGGACACGAAGCGGGTGAAGGGCCTGTCCACGCACGAGGCGGCGGGCCACCGCTCCTACCTGCACGTCTCGGCCGGCTGCGGCACCAACCGCTTCACCCCGGTCCGCTTCGCGTGCCCGCCCGAGGCGACGCTCCTGACGCTGACCCCGAAGGAGTAGCCACCGCGCGCCCGCCCCGCGAAAACCGGATTTCGTCTCCGGCGAGAGGTCCGCTAAAGTAATCGATGTCGCCAGGACAGCAACACTTCAGGGCGACGATCGGGGTGTAGCGCAGCTTGGCAGCGCGCTTCGTTCGGGACGAAGAGGTCGTGGGTTCAAATCCCGCCACCCCGACAGAGTAAGACCAGGTCAAGGGCCTGATCCGTGGAAGCGGATCAGGCCCTTCCTGCGTTTGCGGCGCTCGTCAGTAGGGGCGGGGCGACATGATGTGGGGCTCGATGGCCGGGGCCTCGAAGACGCAGCGGGGGACGCCCGGGCCGGGGGTGGCGCGGACGGAGACCTTCGTCGGCGGGTCCGTCGGGAGCTCGACGCTCACGGTCACGGGGTGGTCGTGGTGCGTCGTCGCGTGGCCCGTCTCCTTGCCGTCGACGAGGACCTCGACGAGCGGGTCGGGGCCGGTCTGGACCGTGGCACTGACCGAGTGCCCGGCGTGGTCGATGTGGAAGTGATGCCGCCGTCGCATGAGGCCGCCTCCCGCCGCTGCCCCCACATGTCCAGGGTAGCCAACAGCTTCTACGAGCTCCCGTGGAGCGCGGCCAGCTCCGTACGGACCAGGTCCGGGAGGTCTGCCGGGGAGGGGTTCGCCGCGGCCAGGGCGGCGTCGAGGTGGTCGAGGACCGCCGCGACGGAGGTGAAGGGGCCGACCGGGCGGAGCAGCCAGATGCGGCCCCGGGGCCGGGGCGGGACGCCGAGGGCGGCGAGGGCTTCGTCGGCCTCCCGGTCGAGGTCGCGCAGGTCCCGCTCGGGCAGCGGGGCGCACTCCACACCGGTGATGTGGCCGTGCCCGTCGAGTGCGGTGTCCACCGCCCAGTGGGTGGAGCGGTCGGGGATCCAGGTGCGGGAACCCGGCGGCCACACGTACGGGAGGAAGGTCCAGCGCAGGTCCTCGGGGGCCGGCTCCCAGCCGAGCACCTCCAGCTCCCGCAGCTCGGGCAGCCGGTCCGGCTCCAGTTCGCTGCGGCCGGTGCGGCGCTGTGCGAGCGGGTGCGGTGTTCCGTCCTCGTCCCACGACATGCGGGCACGCTATCCGAAGCGGTGGCGGATCCGCGCGACCTGCGCCCGGCGCCGCAAGCGGCCGCGGCCCGTCAGGCGTCCAGGGGGTTGGCCGAGATCCGGCCGGCCGCGCCGCCCGCGACGTAGGCCGCGGCCGCGCAGTCGGGCTTGCGCCTGGCCTGGTCCTCGACGAGGGCGGTGAAGAGGGGACCGAAGCCGGCCCGCGGGTGGGCGTCGAGCAGGCGGGCCGTGAAGGAGGGGTCGAACTCGGCGACGCGCAGGCCGGAGACGTCGGCGCTCGTGCCCACCTGGAGGAGGTGGCTCTCCACGTCCTCGGCCGCGTCCACGTCGTCCCGCATGTGCAGGACGATGATCTCATCGGCGCGGGCGCGCCGGTCCGCCGGCCAGCCCAGGCCCGCGGTCAGGACGCGCGCCACGTGGCCGCCCGCCTCCTCGAAGGGCAGGGTGTGGCTGTCGAACGGCGCGGTCAGGCCGAGGTCGTGCAGGAGGGCCGCGACGTAGAAGAGCTCCTGGTCGTACTCCAGGCCGTGGTCGGCGGCGTAGCGTGCCCCGAAGGCGTAGGAGCGTACGGAGTGGTTCAGCAGCGCCGTGTCCGCGTACTCCGTCGCGATCTCCAGGGCGGCCCGGGCTGAAGGGGTGTCACATGTCCACGTCATGGCACGTCAGCGTAGGCGGCGGGTGAAGTCGACGTCCGACGGGGGCTCCCCAGGCCAGTTGAGCCGCGTCGGGGCGGGCGGGGTCTCGGCGAGGACGGAGCCGCGTGAGACCACGTACCGGGGGCGCACCTGCCGGCGGATCGCCTCCTCGGGCGAGGGCGCGGGCAGGAGCACGAAGGAGGCGGGGGCGCCCTCGGTGACGCCGTACTCGCCGGCGTCGAGGCCGAGGACGCGGGCCGCACGGTCCGTCACCATCGAGAAGGCGAGCGGGATGTCGTCGGCGCCGGTGAGCTGGGCGGCGTACAGGCCGACGAGGGCGGTCTGGAGCGGGTTGGCGGTGCCGAGGGCGTTCCACGGGTCCATCACGTCGTCGTGCCCGAAGGCCACGTTGACCCCGGCCCCCAGCATCTCCCGGACCTGGGTCAGCCCGCGCCGCTTGGGGTAGGCGTCGAAGCGCCCCTGGAGGTTGAGGTTGGCGAAGGGGTTGGCGACCAGGTTGATCCCCGAACGGGACAGCAGTCGCTGGAGTTTGAAGCTGTAGGCGCCGTTGTAGGAGCCCATGGCCGTGGTGTGGGAGGCGGTGGCGCGTTCGCGCAGGCCCGAGCGCAGCGCGAGGGAGGCCAGTACCTCCACGAAGCGGGACTGCTCGTCGTCGATCTCGTCGCAGTGGGCGTCCACGCGCAGCCCGTGCTCCTCGGCCACGGCGAAGGCGGTGTGCAGGGAGGCGACGCCGTCCTCTCGGGTGTCCTCGAAGTGCGGGATCGCCCCGACGACGTCCGCCCCGCGCGCGACGGCCTCGCGCAGCAGTGCCTCGCCGTCGGGGAAGGAGGCGATGCCCTCCTGGGGGAAGGCGACGATCTGCAGGGTCATCACGTCCCGCACCCGGTCGCGGACCTCCAGCAGCGCGTCGAGCGCGGTGAGGGACGGGTCGGTGACGTCGCAGTGGGTCCGGACGTGCAGCACGCCGTGGGCCGCCTGCCAGCGCAGCACCTCGGTGGCCCGTGCGACGACGTCCTCGCGGGTGAGGGTGCGCTTGCGCTCGCTCCAGCAGGCGATGCCCTCCCACAGGGTGCCGGAGGTGTTGGGCCGCGGCTCGCCGGCGGTCAGCGCCGTGTCGAGGTGGATGTGCGGTTCGACGAAGGGCGGGCTGAGCAGGGCGCCGTGCGCCTCGATGAGGACGCCGGTGGCCGGCGGTTCCTTCTGGTCGTCGTGAGGGACCACCCGCGCGATGCGGCCGTCCTCCCCGACCTCTACGTCGGACAGGCCTGGTGTGTGGAGCAGCCGGGCACCCCGGACGATCATCCGCATGGCGCCAGCGTACGGACGGCGGCGTACGGACGGCAGCGCCCAACCCCGCTCGGCGCGGCGCCCAGCCGCCCTCGGCGCAGCGCCCAACCCCGCTCGGCGCGGCGCTCAGCCGCGCTTGGCCTGGGCCTTCTGCTGCATGCCGCGCGTCTTCGCCGCCGTGGAGTGCGCGTCCCTGAACGCGGCCTTCGCACGGGCCTCGGCCGCCGTGTTCTTCGCCAGCGCGCGCTCGGAGTCCTGGTGGGCGTGGTGGCCGGTGCGAGCCTTCTTGGCCATGATCGTTCCTCCTTGGAGTACGGGTCCACTGTGCGCCCGTTCGGAGCAGTCGGCATCCCGGCGGGCGCTGCGGCAACAATGGGCGCATGACCAGCGACAGCGAGATCACCCCCGAGACGCCCGACTGGGAGAAGCGGTTCCGGGCGCCGCGCGTCGGGCTGCCCGACTGGGCGGAGGACGCCCCACACCGTTCGCTCTTCGTCTCCAACGCGACCGGCACCTTCGAGCTCTACGCCTGGGACCGGGCCACGGGTGTGCAGCGGCAGGCGACCGACCGCCCCAACGGCACGACGGACGGCGCCCTCTCCCCCGACGGCGAGTGGATCTGGTGGTTCTCCGACACCGACGGCGACGAGTTCGGCACGTGGGTGCGCCAGCCCTTCGCGGGCGGCCCGGACGAGCCGGCCACCCCCGGCCTGGAGCCCTCGTACCCGGCGGGTCTGGCCATCGGGCGCGACGGCACCACGGTCGTCGGGCGCTGCACCGACGAGGACGGCTCGACCGTCCACGTGGTCCGCCCGGACGGGTCCGCGCCCACGGTGATCTACCGGCACCGGGAGTCCGCCGGGGTCGGCGACCTGTCGCACGACGGGACGCTCGTGGCCGTCGAGCACACCGAGCACGGCGACGCCATGCACTCCGCCCTGCGCGTCCTCACCCTCGACGGGGCCACCGTCGCCGAGCTGGACGACTCCCGGGGCGGGACGCGGGAGCTCGGCCTGGAAGTGCTCGGCTTCGCCCCCGTGGCCGGTGACACCCGGCTGCTCATCGGCCACCAGCGGCGCGGCCGCTGGGAGCCGCTGGTGTGGGACGTGGCCACGGGCGCCGAGCAGGAGCTCGCGATCGACCTGCCGGGCGACGTCAGCGCCGAGTGGTACCCGGACGGCTCCGCCCTGCTGATCGCGCACAGTTTCGAGGCGCGCAGCGAGCTGTGGCGCTACGACCTGGCCGCCGGGGAGCTCGTACGGGTGGACACGCCGCCGGGGTCGGTGACGGCCGCCACGGCGCGGCCCGACGGGACGGTGGAGTACCTGTGGTCATCGGCCGCCGAGCCCTCGGCGGTACGGTCCACCGCGGGCGGCGTCGTCCTGGACCCGCCGGGCTTCCGGCCGCCCGGCTCGGTGCCGGTGGAGGACGCCTGGGTGGAGGGTCCGGGCGGCCGGATCCACGCGCTGGTGCAGCGTCCGACGGGCAGCGGCGACGGCCCCTTCCCGACCGTCTTCGAGATCCACGGCGGGCCGGCCTGGCACGACAGCGACGCCTTCGCCGCCGCCCCGGCGGCCTGGCTGGACCACGGCTTCGCGGTGGTCCGGGTCAACTACCGGGGGTCGACGGGCTACGGCCGCGCGTGGACGGACGCCCTCAAGCACCGGGTCGGGCTGATCGAACTGGAGGACATCGAGGCGGTCCGCGCGTGGGCGGTCTCCAGCGGCCTCGCGGACCCGGCGCGCCTGGTCCTCTCGGGCGGCTCCTGGGGCGGATACCTGACGCTGCTGGGCCTGGGCACGCAGCCCGGGGCGTGGGCCGTGGGCCTGGCCGCCGTACCGGTCGCGGACTACGTGACGGCCTACCACGACGAGATGGAAGCGTTGAAGGCGCTGGACCGCACGCTCTTCGGCGGGGCGCCGGAGGAGGTCCCGGACCGGTTCGAGGCGTCCTCGCCGCTGACGTACGTGGACCGGGTGACGGCCCCCGTGTACATCGCGGCCGGCGTCAACGATCCGCGCTGCCCGATCCGGCAGATCGACAACTACGTGGACCGGCTCGCGGCGCGCGGGGCGGTGCACGAGGTGTACCGGTACGACGCTGGGCACGGTTCCCTGGTCGTGGAGGAGCGGATCAAGCAGGTCCGGATGGAGCTTGAGTTCGCGCTGAAGCACCTGCCCGCCCGACCCTGAGGCCCGGTGGCCGGTGCACCCCCCGTACCGTGGTGGGGTGCACCGGTTTCTCCTGACCCCGCGCTGGTGGGGGATCAACGTCTTCGTCGCGCTCGCGGTCCCCTTCTGCCTGTTCATGGGGTCCTGGCAGCTCGGCCGGTTCGAGGCGCGCGTCGACAGCCACCGGGAGGCGAACGCCGAACGGCCCGCCGACCAGGTGGCCGCCCCCCTGGAGTCGCTGCTCCCGGTCGACACGCAGACGTCCGGGCGGCTGGCTTCCGCGTCCGGTGAGTACGGCGAGCAGATGCTGGTGCCCGAGCGGCGGCTGGACGGCGCGTCCGGTTTCTACGTCCTGACGCTGCTGAAGACCGATTCCGGCAAGGCCGTCCCGGTGGTCCGGGGCTGGCTGCCGGGTGTGGCGGACCCCGCGAAGGCGCCGGCGGCGCCGACGGGCCGGGTCGAGGTGACGGGGGCCCTCCAGGCCTCGGAGAACGCGGGCACGAAGGGCGTCCACGCCCAGGGCGGTCTGCCGTCCGGGCAGCTCGGCGTGATCGCGGCGGCCACGCTGGTCAACCTCGTCCCGCACGACCTGTACGACGCGTGGCTGACCGTGCAGGCCCCGGTGGACGGGATGCTCCCGGTGCCCGCGCAGGCTCCGACGAACACCGGCCTCGACCTGAAGGCCTTCCAGAACCTCGGCTACACCGGCGAGTGGTTCGTCTTCGTCGCCTTCGTGCTCTTCATGTGGTTCCGGCTCTACCGCCGCGAGGTGGAGACGCTGCGCGACGCGGAGGCGGGCCTGCTCGACCCGTCCTCCCCCGCCGCTGCCGGCTCTGCCGCTGCCGCCGACTCTGCCGCTGCCGCGGCCTCTGCCGCTGCCGCCCCGGAGGATCAGTCGTCGACCGGGATCGCACCCGTCCGGTAGACCGTGCCTCCGCAGGCGTCGGGGATCGACGTCCGCGTCGTCGCCGCACCGCCGGTCTGCGGGGTGTGGGACACCTCTACCACGCTCGGTGCCTGGGGCGCGGCCGTCTGGGACTCCGACGCCGCACCGCTGCCCAGGGTGCCCGACGCGCCTCCCGGGCCGGTCTGCGGCGGCGTGCCGCCCCCGGTCGAGCCTCCGGCCGTACAGGGCTCGCCCGGCGGCACCCACGCGAAGCGGACCTCGTAGGACTTGTTCGGCGGGAGCACGACCACCGGCGCCTCCGCCGACGGGTCGGGCAGCAGCCCGCTGCCCGGTCCGCCCGCCGTGTGGCCGACCACGGCGACCCCGGCGCCCGGGCCGAGTGTCGCGACGGGCGTGGAGGCGGCGGTCACGTTGTCCCGCCCGGTGACCGCGCAGCCCTGGGACGAGACGTTGGTGACCCGGAAGC
The DNA here is from genome assembly GCF_001941845.1 of Streptomyces sp. TN58. Lineage (NCBI taxonomy): Bacteria > Bacillati > Actinomycetota > Actinomycetes > Kitasatosporales > Streptomycetaceae > Streptomyces > Streptomyces sp. TN58. The sequence continues at coordinate 3,699,240 of NZ_CP018870.1, forward strand.
CGCCCGCCACCCGGCCGTCGGCCTCCGGGTTGCGTACGTAGCCCACGACTCCGAGCTGCTCCGCTCCGCAGCCGGGCACGCCCGGCGCGGCGACGGGCGGCAGCGCGCCCGCCGTCGAGCCGGCCGCGGTGCCGGCCGGTCCGCCCGAGGTGCCGGTGCCCGACGGGCCGGACGTCGTGCCCTCGGACGGGGCGCCGCCCTGGGAGGGGTCCGGCTGCCCGGTGGCACCGCCCGCGTCGGGGGAGCCGCCGCGGGAGCCGCCGGCCTTCGGGTAGGAGCCGTAGCCGTTCTGGTGCGGGTCGGACGCGCCTCGCCGCTCCTCGCCGGAGTGTGCCTCATGGCCGGCCATGGCCTGGCGGTCCGTGGAGGTGCCGCCGTCGCCGCTGAGGTGCAGGGCGGTCGGGATCGCGGTCCCGGCGAGCAGCGCGGCCGCGGCCGCGCCGACGACGGCCCGGCGTCTGCGGGCCCGGCGGGCGGGGACGGCGTGGCGCAGCCGCTCCAGGGCGTCCTCCGAGGGCTGGAGGCCCTCGACGGCGCCGCGCAGGAGGATGCGCAGCTCCTCTTCGCCGCTCGCGCCGCCCGGCGCCGTGTTGTCGTCCATCATGACTGCGCAGCCTCCATCGCCACCCGCAGCGCGGCAATGCCCCGCGATCCGTACGCCTTGACCGAGCCGAGCGATATCCCGAGGGTCTCGGCGACCTGGGATTCCGTCATGTCCGCGAAATAGCGCAGCACCAGCACCTCGCGCTGGCGGCGCTGCAGCCCCCGCATCGCCTTGATCAGGTCGTCGCGTTCGAGCTGGTCGTAGGCGCCCTCTTCGGCGCTCGCCATGTCCGGCATGGGCTTCGAGAGCAGCTTGAGCCCGAGGATGCGCCGGCGCAGCGCGGAACGCGAGAGGTTCACGACGGTCTGGCGCAGGTACGCCAGGGTCTTCTCGCGGTCGCGGACCCGGTTGCGGGCCGAGTGCACCCGGATGAACGCCTCCTGCACCACGTCTTCGCAGGAGGCGGTGTCGTCGAGGAGGAGCGCGGCAAGGCCGAGGAGGGAGCGGTAGTGCGCCTGGTAGGTGGCCGTGAGGTGGTCGACGGTGGTGCCGGCCACCACGTCGGCCGCCGCGTCGGTCACGGCCGGCTCGGTCACGGCCGCGTCGGCCACGGCGGGCTGCGCCAGGGCCTCGGCCGTCGCGGCCGTGCCGGTCCCGTCCGCCTCGGAGCTGTCGCGCTGCGTGGGCACGAGGCCGCCCGTGGGTGGTGCGTCGGCCCGGGCGGGAGCCTCGGAGGTCCCCGCCGGCGGGACGGGAACGATCACGGGGAGACCGCCGCCGGGCGCGTCGAATTCACGGCGCGGCGGGAGGATCCCCGTGCGTGCCGGTAGGACGGCCAGTTCGAGCAGTGCCTCTGCCACGCCTGTAGGACACGCGTCCCCCCGTCAGGGTTGTACGCGCGTGGAAGCCCCACCGGAGAAATCCGTATTGCGCTCATGCGTACCCGCTCTTCCCGATTGCCCCGTCCAGCGAAACGGCAGTCGGGCCATCACCTTGATCAAGGGATCGGCACCGATCCTACAAAGCGAATTACGCAAATTCACCTGCGATCAGTTCCGCGATCCGTGTGGCATTCAGCGCCGCCCCCTGGCGGAGATTGTCCGCGCACACGAAGAACTCCAGGGCACAGGGGTCGTCGAGCGAGGCCCGCACCCGCCCCACCCAGGCAGGATCCGTCCCGGCAGCGTCGACGGGAGTGGGGAACTCCCCCGCCGCGGGGTCGTCCACGAGCACCACCCCGGGCGCGGCCTCCAGGATCTCCCGGGCGCGCGCCGCCTTCACCTCGTTGCGGAAGCCGGCCCGCACCGTCAGCGAGTCCCCGGTCAGCACCGGCACCCGCACGCACGTCACCGACACCGGGAGCGCCTCCAGCTGGAGGATCCGGCGGGTCTGCGTCCGTACGGCCAGCTCGTGCGAGGACCAGCCGTCCTCGTCCAGCTCGCCGCACCACGGTACGACGTTGAGCGCCAGGGGGGCCGCGAAGGGCCCCGTGTCCTCGCCCACGGCACGGCGCACGTCGCCCGGCTGCTCGCCCAGGACGGTCCCGGCGACCAGCGACAGCTGGCGGCGCAGTGCCTCGGAGCCGGCCCGGCCGGCGGCGCTGGCCGCCTGGTACGTGGAAACGGCCAGCTCGATCAGGCCGTACTCGGCGTGCAGCGCACCCAGGGAGGCGGCCATCGCCGCGGTGACGGTGTCCGGGGCGGCGACGATCCCGCGCGGCCGGATCCGTGCCGCGTGCGCGTTGATCTCGGGCACCACGAGCGGCACCTCGGGATCGTCCCGGAAGGCGGCGGACTGGTCGACGACGACCGCGCCGCGCGCGGTGACGACGGGGGCCCACCGGGCCGAGACCTCGGCCGGGGTCAGCAGGACCGCGACGTCGCCCGGCCCGAGGCCGTCGAAGGCGTCCTCGGTGAGGGCGAGCACCTCGCACTCCTGCCCTCGGACCGACAGCATGCGGCCGGCCGAGCGCGCGGAGGCGATCAGGCGTATGTCGCCCCAGACGTCCGCCCGCTGGGACAGCATCCGGAGCAGGACCGCACCGACCGCTCCGGTCGCCCCGACGACGGCGAGTGCCGGAGCCGGGGTCGACCGGGGCGCCGTCATCGTCCGGTGCCTCCGTAGACGACGGCCTCGTCGCTGTCGGAGTCGAGGCCGAAGGCCGTGTGCACCGCGCGGACGGCCTCGTTGACGTCGTCCTGGCGGGTCACGACCGAGATGCGGATCTCCGAGGTGGAGATCAGCTCGATGTTGACGCCCGCATCGGACAGCGCCTGGAAGAACGAGGCGGTGACGCCCGGGTTCGTCTTCATGCCGGCGCCGACCAGGGAGATCTTGCCGATCTGGTCGTCGTAGCGCAGGGAGTCGAAGCCGATCGCGGCCTTCGCCTTCTCCAGGGCGTCGATGGCCTTGTGGCCCTCGGCCTTGGGGAGGGTGAAGGAGATGTCGGTGAGGCCCGTCGAGGCCGCGGAGACGTTCTGCACGATCATGTCGATGTTGATCTCGGCGTCCGCGATGGCGCGGAAGATCGCCGCGGCCTCACCCGGCTTGTCCGGGACGCCGACGACCGTGATCTTGGCTTCGGAGACGTCGTGAGCGACTCCGGAGATGATGGCGTGCTCCACCTGCGCGTCCCCTTGCGGATTCTCGTTGCTGACCCAGGTGCCCGGCAGTCCGGAGAAGGACGAGCGGACGTGGATCGGGATGTTGTAGCGGCGCGCGTACTCGACGCAGCGGTGCAGCAGCACCTTGGACCCGGAGGCCGCCAGCTCCAGCATGTCCTCGGAGGAGATCCAGTCGATCTTCTTCGCCTTCTTCACGACGCGGGGGTCCGCGGTGAAGACGCCGTCGACGTCGGTGTAGATCTCGCAGACCTCGGCGTCCAGCGCCGCGGCGAGCGCCACGGCGGTGGTGTCCGAACCGCCTCGGCCCAGGGTGGTGATGTCCTTGGAGTCCGCGGACACGCCCTGGAAACCGGCGACGATGGCGATGTTGCCCTCGTCCAGCGCGGTGCGGATACGGCCCGGCGTCACATCGATGATGCGCGCCTTGTTGTGGACCGAGTCGGTGATGACGCCTGCCTGGCTGCCGGTGAACGACTGGGCCTCATGGCCAAGGTTTTTGATCGCCATGGCCAGCAGGGCCATGGAGATCCGCTCTCCGGCGGTCAGCAGCATGTCGAATTCGCGTCCGGCAGGCATCGGTGAAACCTGCTCGGCGAGATCGATCAGCTCGTCCGTCGTGTCGCCCATCGCGGAGACCACCACGACCACTTGGTGGCCGTTCTTCTTGGCGTCCACGATCCGCTTGGCGACGCGCTTGATGCCCTCGGCATCGGCTACGGAGGAGCCTCCGTACTTCTGCACGACAAGGCCCACGTGCGCTCCTCGCTCAGTCCGTCTCATTGCTGGTGCAGTCTAACGAGCGCCCGCGATCCGACCGCCCCGTACCGCATCATGAGACGAAAAGATCAAAGTCCGGGTTCCCGCGGCGGACGCTCACTTGCGGCCGAGGCCGCCGAGCTCCTGCGCCATCACCTGTCCCGCCTGCTCCGCGAGGTCGTCCTCGGTCAGGTCCTCGTCCGTGTCCAGGCCGTCCAGCGCCGCCAGCGGCTGGTCCAGGCGTACGTGCGAGATCAGGGACTGCAGGGCGCGCAGAGTGGCCGAGGCCGTCGGGCCCCAGTTGGTGAAGTACGAGAACTGCCACCACCACAGGGCCTCCGTGACGCGCCCCGCCTGGTGGTGGATGAGGCCGTGCCGCAGGTCCGCGACCACGTCGGCCAGGTCGTCGGAGATCCGGTGGGCGACCGGGGCCTTGCGCGGCTCGTAGGGGTCGAAGACCTCGGAGTACACGTCGACCGGCTCCAGCATGATCGCGAACCGCTCGCGCAGGTCGTCGACGTCCGGCTCGGGCCCGAGGTCCGGCTCGTAGCGCTCGTCCGGCAGTACGTCCTGGTACGCACCCAGCCGGCCGCCCGCCAGCAGCAGCTGCGACACCTCCAGCAGGAGGAAGGGCACCGCGCTGTCGGGGTCCTCGCCCTTGGCGACCTCGGTGACGGCGACGATGAACGACTCGATCTGGTCCGCGATCGAGGCGGCGAAGTCGTCCGGATCCTGGCCGATGGCGTGCAGCGTTGCGTCAGACATCGAGAAGTCGCCTTCCTTCAAAGGCCCGCCCCAGCGTGACCTCGTCCGCGTACTCCAGATCTCCCCCGACGGGGAGCCCGCTGGCCAGGCGGGTGACCTTCAGGCCCATGGGCTTGATCATGCGGGCGAGGTAGGTGGCGGTGGCCTCGCCCTCCAGGTTCGGGTCGGTGGCGAGGATCAGCTCGGTCACCTCGCCGTCCGCCAGGCGCGCCAGCAGCTCGCGGATGCGCAGGTCGTCCGGACCGACGCCCTCGATCGGGCTGATCGCGCCGCCGAGGACGTGGTACTTGCCCCGGAACTCGCGGGTCCGCTCGATCGCGACGACGTCCTTGGGCTCCTCGACGACACAGATGACCGACGCGTCCCGGCGCGGGTCGCGGCAGATGCCGCACCGCTCCTCCTGCGCCACGTTCCCGCACACGGCGCAGAAGCGGACCTTGTCCTTGACCTCCAGCAGCGCGTGCGCGAGGCGGCGGACGTCGGTGGGCTCGGCCTGCAGGATGTGGAAGGCGATCCGCTGCGCGCTCTTGGGCCCGACGCCGGGCAGCCTGCCCAGTTCGTCGATCAGGTCCTGGACCACGCCTTCGTACAACGGACTGCCTTCTTTCGTCTTGTGGGAGAGGAGCGGGGGACGCAGGAGGGTACAGCTAGAACGGCAGGCCCGGAATGCCGCTGCCGCCGCCCAGCCCCTGCGCGAGGGGGCCCAGCTTCTGCTGCTGGAGCGCCTGGGCGTTCTCGCCCGCGGCCTGGACCGCCGCGACGACGAGGTCGGCGAGGGTCTCGGTGTCCTGCGGGTCCACGGCCTTCGGGTCGATCACCAGCGCGCGCAGCTCGCCGGAGCCCGTGACGGTCGCCTTGACCAGGCCGCCGCCGGCCTGGCCCTCGACCTCGGTCCGCGCCAGCTCCTCCTGGGCCGCGGCGAGGTCCTGCTGCATCTTCTGGGCCTGCTGGAGCAGCTGCTGCATGTTGGGCTGGCCACCACCGGGAATCACGGGGCACTCACTTCCGTACGTCGGTACCGTCGGGTCCTTCGGGGCCCCGAGACCTGCGGAACGCTTGGTCAATCCGAGCCTACGTGCTCCCCGCGCGCCGCGCCCTACGCCGAGAGGACCAACTCTTTCGAGTGAGAGTCGGGGCATGCACGTACCTGATGGAGACCTCCTTGCGAGCGGAAAACGCGGGAATCGTCGCCCACCGCCCGCCATTCGAAGGTAGGAAGAGCATGCGCATCATTGCGCACACGCGCACCACCACACGTCAGCGCAGGCAGAGGGAGTGCCGGGTGAGCCAGCCGGAGATGCAGCCCGAGGGGCCACCCCGGGATCCCCGGGAGGAAGGCGGCGGACCGATGCAGGCGGGCGACCTGACCGGTCGGCCCTTCCCCCTCGGGGACTGGGGGGAGCCCGCCGAGCGGCTCGACGAGCTCTACCGGCGGGTCGAGGCCGACGCACTGCGCACCGCCGAGTGGTATCTGTCCGACCGGGCGTGGAAGCGCCGCGGGGCGCGCGTGCTGCGCGTCGGCGCTGCCCTGGGGGCCGTCACCGGCGCGGCGATGCCGGTCCTGGAGCTGACGGGCTCGGCGCCGGGCGGGTCGACGTACGGATACCTGGCGCTGCTGCTGGGCGCGGCCGCGCTGGCCTGCGACCGGTTCTTCGGACTGACGTCGGGGTGGATGCGGGACGTGGCCACCGCCCAGGCGGTGCAGCGCAGGCTCCAGACCCTCCAGTTCGACTGGGCGTCGGAGAACGTCCGCGAGGTGCTCGGCCCCACCGAGGGCACCGCCAGCGAGGCCGCCGAGCGGTGCCTGACCGTGCTGCGCCGCTTCTCCGAGGACATCACGGAGCTGGTGCGGTCCGAGACGGCGGACTGGATGGTGGAGTTCCGGTCCGGCCCGGCACCGCTGGTGATGCAGTCGCTGGGGGCCTCCGGGGGCCGCGCGGACCCGTACGTGCCGCCGGCCCGCTTCCCGCTGCCGCCGGGCACCCGCCCGAACATGCCGCGCCAGCGGCCGCCGGAGCAGCCGCGCTGATCCGGCCGCGGGGGCGGGACGCTGTCGCCCCGCCCGCCGGTCAGCTGAAGATGATCATCGAGCCCTGTCCGAGACTGCGCGTCGCCGCCGCGTGCAGTCCCAGCCAGACGTGCCGCTCACGGGCGAAGGGGCTGCCGTCGTACGGGATCGGTCCCGCGGGCTCCTCCAGCGCTGTCGGCCGCCCCGGCGGCGCCGGCGCCGCGGGCGGGTTCCCGGGGTCTATCCCGATGGCGGGGGCGACGAACAGCAGCTCCCGCAGCAGGCCCTGCGCGGACCCCAGCGGCCCGCCTCCGGCCAGCAGCTCCTCGTTCGCCAGCGGCACCGCGAAGTCGACCGGCACGTAGGCGCCCGCGTGGTCGTAGTGCCACACCAGGTGCGACTGCTGCGCGGTGGGCTCGAACATCTCCAGCAGCTGCTCGTAGTCCCCGCCCAGCTCGTCCACCGGGGTCACCGGCAGGCCGCAGAGCTGGAGCAGGTAGGCCCGTCTCAGGAAATGCAGGGCGTCGTAGTCGAAACCGGCGACCGGGGCGACGTCCCCGCTCAGACCCGGCATGTACGCGAACACGGGCACGGACGGGAGTCCGGCCTCACCCAGCGCCTTGTCGTACGAGGCGATCTCTTCCGCGAAGGGGTTGTCGGGGCTGTGGCACAGCACGTCGACAAGGGGGACCAGCCACAGGTCACAGGCCACTCGGCCTCCGATCAGTCGTTGTCGCCGATGCGGCCAGCGTAGTGCGCCGAACACCCTCCGCGAAGGGGTGCGCAGAACTACGGGACGCGGCGCACCCCCGGTCAGAGGCGGGCGGCCCAGGCCAGCGCGTGCTCGTTGTACCCCTGCACGATGCGGCGTACCGCGTCGGCGTCCGCCAGCGTCACGGCGTCCACCAGGGCGCTGTGCCCGTCCCAGAGCGCGTCGCGCAGCTGCTCCTCGCGCTGGAGGTGGGGGACGGCGAAGACCCAGCACTGCACGCGGATGCGGTGCAGGAACTCGGTGATGTAGGGGTTGGCCACCAGCCCGCTCAGCTCCCGCCAGAAGCGCAGGTCGTAGCCGATCAGCACTTCCAGGGAGCCGCTCTCGGCCGCCCTGCGCGCCTCCTCGCCCCGGCGGCGCACCGACACCAGCATCTCGCCGGAGCCGGGGGCGGTGCCCCGCTCGGCGAGGCGGCGGAAGATTCCGTCCACGACCAGCGCACGGGCTTCGATCATTCCGCGGAAGTCGTCGACCGTGAGGATCCGCACGCGGAAGCCGCGGTGCTGGACCAGTTCGAGGAGCCCCTGCGCCGAGAGGTCCACGAGCGCCTCGCGGACCGGAGTCGCGGAGACCTCGTACTGCTCGGCTATCTGCTTGACGGTGAACTCGGTCCCCGGAGGCAGGCGTCCCGCGAGCACCTCGTCACGCAGCGCGTCCGCGATCTGCTGGCGAAGTGTGTTGCGGGTGACAGCGCCGCTGCCTGGCATAGGGGTCCGTCTCCTGTCGTAGAGCTCTGGACACCATAGGCCAGACAGCGAGGCCGAAACCGGACGGTTGGTGGTGGTTATGTGTGGATCCGACCTGCTGTGAAGACGAGAATCACACCGGCGTGAACCGGCCACCGCCACCCGACCGCGACTGACCGCCGTCGGGCCGCCGTGTCAGGCGGTTCAGGCAGTTCAGGCGGTTCAGTCGGATCAGGCGGTTCAGGCGGTGGTGTGGCGGTCGGCGATGGTCAGCGCCTCGTCCAGCAGGGCCAGGCCCTCCTTCGCCTCCGCCTCCGTGACAGTGCACGGGGGGACCACGTGGGTGCGGTTCATGTTCACGAACGGCCACAGCCCGGACGCCTTGCAGGCCGCCGCGAACTCGGCCATCGGGGCGTTGTCCGCACCGGCCGCGTTGTACGGGACGAGCGGCTCGCGCGTCCCCTTGTCCCGTACGAGCTCCAGGGCCCAGAAGGCGCCCAGGCCGCGGACCTCGCCGACCGACGGGTGGCGCTCGGCGAGCTCGGCGAGCGCCGGGCCGAGCACGTTCTCACCGAGGTGGGCGGCGTGCTCGACGACTCCCTCCTCCTCCATCGCGTTGATCGTCGCGACAGCGGCGGCGCAGGCCAGGGGGTGGCCGGAGTACGTCAGACCGCCCGGGTACGGGCGTGTGGCGAAGGTCTCGGCGATGGCGCCCGAGATGGCCACGCCGCCGAGCGGCACGTAGCCGCTGTTGACGCCCTTGGCGAAGGTGATCAGGTCGGGGGTGACGCCCCAGTGCTCGGCGGCGAACCACGTGCCGGTCCGGCCGAAGCCGGCCATGACCTCGTCGAGGATGAAGACGATGCCGTGGCGGTCGCAGAGCTCGCGGACGCCCGCGAGGTAGCCGGCGGGCGGGACCATGATGCCGGCGGTGCCGGGGACGGTCTCCAGGATGATCGCCGCGATGGACTGCGGGCCCTCGAAGGCGATGGTGTCGGCGAGGTGCGCGAGGGCGCGCTCGCACTCCTCGGCCTCGGTGGTCGCGTGGAAGGCGGAGCGGTAGAGGTAGGGGCCCCAGAAGTGCACGACGCCGGCGGCGGCCGTGTCGGACGGCCAGCGGCGCGGGTCGCCGGTGAGGTTGATCGCCGCGGCGGTGGCGCCGTGGTAGGAGCGGTAGGTGGAGAGCACCTTTGCGCGACCCGTGTGCAGACGGGCCATGCGGACGGCGTTCTCGACGGCCTCGGCACCGCCGTTGGTGAAGAAGATCTTGTCCAGGTCGCCGGGGGTCCGCTCGGCGATGAGGCGTGCGGCCTCGGAGCGCACGTCGACGGCGAAGCCGGGCGCGAGGGTGCAGAGCCGGGCGGCCTGCTCCTGGATCGCGGCGACGACCTTGGGGTGCTGGTGGCCGATGTTGGTGTTCACCAGCTGGGAGGAGAAGTCGAGGTAGCGCTTGCCCTCGTAGTCCCAGAAGTAGGAGCCCTCGGCCCCCGCGACGGCGAGCGGGTCGATCAGGGCCTGGGCGGACCAGGAGTGGAAGACGTGCTTGCGGTCCGCGTCCTTCACGGCGGCAAGGGTGTGCGAGGCACGCGGGGCGTGCTGGGGCTGCGGGGCGTGCTGGGGCTGCGAGGCGTGCGGCGCGACATGAGGGGTCATGGCGACACGCTAGAAGTGCGCAGGTGGGGAGGGATATCGGCGGACTGTCTGGGGGTGGCGGTCCGGTCTCGGCAGTCTGTCCGCGCCCCTGAAGGGCCCGCTCCACATCTTGACAGCATTCTGTCGATATGACAGTCTCTTGTCATAGGCGCTTTTCTCGGCAGAGCCGCCCGACCACCGGACCGTCCCTACAGACCCGTCCTGGCCTGCTCGGACCCCACCGCGAGCGCCGCAGGCACCTGGCACCACCGACGCTGGAGGCGACACACCATGAGCGAGACCGCCGCACACAAGCCCGTCCACCTCGCGGTCTACGACACCTACGCGGACTGGGAGACCGGCCACACCACCGCGCACCTCACCCAGCGCGGCCACGTCGTGCGGACGGTCGGCCCCGCCGCAGACGCGCCCGTCACCACCATGGGCGGCATCCGCATCCAGCCTGACCTGGGTCTCGCCGATCTGCGACCGGAGGACTCCTCGCTGCTGATCCTCACCGGCGCCTCCCTGTGGGACACCGGCGACGAGCTGGCGCCCTTCGCGGCGAAGGCCCGGGAGTTCCTGGCCGCCGGGGTGCCGGTGGCGGCGATCTGCGGGGCCACCGCCGGCCTCGCCCGCGAGGGCCTGCTGGACGACCGCGCCCACACCAGCGGGGTCTCCTTCTATCTGGCGGAGCAGCCGGGCTACGGCGGCGCCGAGCGCTACGTCGAGGCGGACGCGGTGACCGACGGGGACCTGATCACGGCGGGCCCGACGGAGCCGGTCGCCTTCGCCCGCGAGGTCTTCGCCCGCCTGGGCGTCTACAAGCCGGACGTACTGGACGCCTGGTACGGCCTCTTCCACGACTCGGACGAGAGTGCGTACCCGGTCCTGATGGCGGCATCGGCGGCGGGCGATGCCTGAGCCGCTGACGGCCGCCGGGGCGGCCCGCACCACCCGGCAGGACCTGCTGAGCCGCACCGCGCTCGGGGTGTTCCGGCTGAACGGCCAGTTCCTCTCCCTCTCCGAGGAGCTGGCACGGCCGGCCGGGCTCACCGCCGCCTGGTGGCAGGTGCTGGGAGCGGTGCTGCGGGAGCCGCTGCCCGTCGCGGGGATCGCCCGGAGCATGGGAATCACCCGGCAGAGCGTCCAGCGCATCGCGGACCTGCTCGTCGCCAAGGGCCTCGCGGAGTACGCGCCGAACCCCGCCCACCGGCGGGCGAAGCTGCTGCGGCCGACGGAGGAGGGCCGCGCGGCTGTGGACCGGATCGGCCCGGGGCACGCGGCGATGGCCGCCCGCCTCGCGGCGGAACTGGGCGACACGGCCTTCGCGGAGACGGTCCGGGCGCTGGAGCGCCTCGCCGCGGCGCTGGACACCCTGCCCGCGCCGCGCGACCCGGCGGACATGGACGACCCGGGGGACGCCGCCGCTCAAGGGGATGTCGCCGCTCAAGGGGTTGCTGCCGCACCGGGTGAGCCGGCTTAGGGGGTGGCCGGCGGGTCAGGGGCGGACAGCCCGAGGCCCGGCCCTGATCCGCCGCACACCCCCTGAAGGGCCGGCTCGGGGTTGTCCGGCGCGTGCCGGGTTCGGCCCCGTCCGGCCTTTCCGGCGTTCGGGCTTGCCCGGCCCGGCCTTTCCGGCTGGCCCGGCTTGGCCTTCCTTCCGGTTTCGGACCGCGGGGGCGCCCGCCGGCGGGCAACCGGCGGGCGCCCCCCGCCGTCCTTCCCAGCGGAGCTGTTCGGCCAGCAGGGGGAGGACCACCCGGCCATGGAACAACTGCATCCGCACGACCCGCACCGCATCGGCCCCTACCGCCTGCTCTCACGGCTCGGCGCCGGAGGCATGGGCCAGGCCTACCTCGCCCGCTCCGACCGCGGCCGCACCGTCGCGGTCAAGCTCGTCCACCTCGGGCTCGCCGCCCGCGAGGAGTTCCGCATCCGGTTCCGCCAGGAGGTCGACGCGGCCCGGCGGGTCGGCGGCGAGTGGACCGCCCCGGTCCTCGACGCCGACACCGAGGCGCCGACCCCCTGGTTCGCCACCGGCTACGTCGCCGGCCCGAGCCTGCGCCGGGTCGTGGCCCACGACTTCGGCCCGCTGCCGGACCGATCCGTACGGGTCCTGGCCGCGGGCCTCGCGCACGCCCTCCAGGACATCCACCGCGCCGGCATCGTCCACCGCGATCTGAAGCCCTCGAACGTGCTGATCACCCTCGACGGGCCCCGCGTCATCGACTTCGGCATCGCCCGCGCCCCGGCAGGGTACGGCGCCGGCCTGACCCGGATCGGCGAAGTCATCGGCTCCCCCGGCTTCATGGCCCCCGAGCAGATCCGCGGCGAACCGGCGACCACCGCCTGCGACGTCTTCTGCCTCGGCGCGGTCCTGGCCTACGCGGCCACCGCCCGGCTGCCCTTCGGGGACGCGACGCAGCCGGGCGGCCTTCCCGCCCTTCTGCTGCGCAGCACCGAAGCGGAGCCCGACCTGGCCGGCGTACCGGCCGAGCTGCTGGACCTCGTACGGGACTGTCTGCACCCGGATCCGGCGGCGCGGCCGGGGCCCGCCGAGGTACTGGCCCGGGTCGGCGCCGACGGCACCGTGGCCGACGGGAGGGCCCTGGAGCCCTGGCTGCCGACCCCGCTGGTGGCGGGGCTCGGGCGGCACGCCGTACGGCTGCTGGACCGTGAGGACGCCGGGCCGGACCGTGCGGTGCCGGCGCCGCCGATGCTGCCGCCCTCCTACTCCGCGTGCCCGCCGCCGGAACCGGAACCTCTGCCCCGGCCCCGGACGGCGCCCACTGCCCTGCTCCTCGCCGTCGCCGCTGTCGTCGGGGGCCTGTCGGCCGGCACCGTCTACGCGGTCATGAGCGGGGCGGAGGATCCGCGACCGCCCGTCACGAGTTCCCGTACACCGGCGGCGGGCGCATCGGGCCCGCCGGCCGCTGCAGCTTCCGCTTCGGCTTCCGATTCCGCTTCCGTCGTGGGGTCCGCGCCGGCCTCGCCGCCGGGGGCCGGCAGGCTGCCCGAGGAGTACGTCGGCAGCTGGCAGGCCGTCCGTGGCAGCCAGATCTGGCGGCTCACCCTCGCCCCCGGCGGCATCGGCGAGCAGGTGATGTCCCTGGCCGTGCAGGACCCCGGTTTCGCCTGTGCATGGACCGCCGCACTGCGCAGCGCCACCGACCCCGTGGAGCTGGACGCCTCCACCGTCACCTCGGGCGCCCCGCCGACCTGTACGGCGGGCAGCCGGAGCAGGCTCCGGCTGCTGCCCGACGGCGCCCTGCGCAGGGAGCTCGCGGGCGGTGGAAGTCCCCCGCTCGACTACCGCAGGCGGTGACCGGCACGGCTCGTGTCGAGGTCGGCAAGCGGGGAACCGACCCCGTCAGGACCCCGCTCCGAGCGCGGCGGGGCGGGGCGGGGTGCCTCCGAAGTATCCCCCGTCATACCTGAGAGCTACGCGCGAACACGGCTCTGCGGCGGGACGCCGATGAAAGGTCCGGATTCCTAACTTCTGTGGTGGAGAGGGGCACTGACGACCCTTCCGGACCACGGGGGACACACCATGAAGACGGCGACGGCCACGGCCACGGCAGCTGCGAGTGCGCGTGCGGCTGCGACGACACGGGCGGCGGGTACGGCCCGCGCTGCGGGGGCGGCCCGGGCTGCGGGGGCGGCCGGCGGAGTCGGCGCGAGCGGAGTGCTGTGCGGGTCCGGGATGGCGGGAGCTCGGGCGCGGGGTGGGCGGCTGCGCCGGGCGCTGCTGGCGTCGCTGGTCGCGGCGGCCGTGGTCGTCCCGGTGTCCGCCGCCGCCTCCGCAGAGGCTCCCGCGCCGGCGCCCGCCGCGTTCGCCGAGGCCGCCCCGCCCGAGGAGCGGTATGCCGCCAACCGCGACAACCTCGCCGAGGCGGTCCGGATGGCGCAGGCCGCCGGCCGCCCCGGCCGGGCCGGCCGGCTGCGGGACATGGCGGCGGGCGGCACGGCGCAGTTCCTCGCCTTCGACGGACGCGGCCGGGGCCGGGCCGTCGAGGTGTTCGGCGAGCTGGAGACCGCCGAGCGGATCGCCGTCCTGGTGCCCGGCTCCGACACCACCCTCGATACGTACGAGAGGTTCCGGTCCGGGGCGATAGCCCTCCAGCAGCGTCTCCAGGCGGGGAATCCGCGTTCCGCCGTGGTCGCCTGGCTCGGGTACGACACTCCCGGAACGGTCAGCACGACCGTGCTGACCGCCGGCAGGGCCGACGAGGCAGCCGCCGAACTGGCGCCCTTCCTGGAGCGGTTGCGGGACATGGCAGCGCCCGGATCCCGGCTGTCGCTGCTCTGCCACTCCTACGGCTCCGTCGTCTGCGCCCGGACGCGGACGGGCCCCGCCGTCGGCGACATGGCCTTGTACGGCAGTCCGGGCACGGGGGCCGGGTCCGTCCGGGAGCTGTCGACCGGCGCCCGGGTATGGGCGGGGCGCGGCGACGCCGACTGGATATCCGGCGTGCCACATGTCCGGCTCGGCGGGGTCGGCTTCGGCACCGACCCGGTCGATCCCGCCTTCGGGGCCCGGAGCTTCGCCGCCGGAGGCGGCGGCCACAGCGACTACCTGAAGGCGGGAAGCGGTTCCCTGGACGCCCTGGCCGCGATCGTCCTCGGTACTGCTCCCTCCCAGGGGGCCTCCCATGCCTGAGCTCCGCGCCCGCTGGGCCGCGCTGGCGGCGGGCATCGACGCGGCCACGCCGGCCGGCCGGGACCGGGCCGTGGACGCGCTCCGGGCCCTCGCGATCCTCGGGGTGGTGCTGGGCCACTGGCTCGTCACCTCCCTGACGGCCGCCGACGGCGGTCTGCGCGTCACCAGCCCACTGGTGCAGCTGCCCTGGCTGGCGCCGGTGTCCTGGGTGTTCCAGACACTGGCCGTCTTCTTCCTGGTCGGCGGCCGTGTCGCCGTCGTCGGGTACGCCTCGGCGCGTGAGCGGGGTGTCTCGTACGGGGCCTGGGTCGGGCAGCGGCTGGGCCGGCTGTTCCGGCCGGTCGCCGCGGTGCTCGTCCTGTGGACCGTCGTCGCGGGCGGGATGCTCCTCGGCGGGGCGGGAGTCGACACGGTGCGGACGCTGGTCAAGCTGGTCCTGTCGCCGCTGTGGTTCCTGGTGGTGTTCGCCGTACTCACCGCCGCGACCCCGGTCGTGGCCCGGCTGAGTCCGCTGTGGCCGGCCGCCGTGGTGGCGGGGATCGACCTGTGGCGCTTCGGAGCGGGCGGGCCCGAGTGGATCGGCTGGGTCAACGTGGCCGCGGGCTGGCTCGTGCCCTTCACTCTGGGCGCCGCGTGGGCGCGCGGATCCCTCGCCGGGCGCGGCCGGCTCTGGCTTCTGGTCGGCGCCGGCGCCGCGGCCACCGCATCGCTGGTCCTGTGGGGCGGCTATCCGGCGTCCATGGTGGGCGTGCCGGGAGCGGCCGTGTCGAACCTGAACCCGCCGACCCTCGCCGCGGTCGCGTTCGGACTGGCCCAGTGCGGGCTGGCCCTGCTGGTCCGCGACCGGCTGGCCCGGCTCATGGCGCGGCCGTCGGCCTGGGCGAAGGTGGCCTTGCTGAACCTGTCCGCCATGACGGTCTTCCTCTGGCACCAGACCGCCATGATGGCCGTGACCGCCTCGGGGCTGCTGGTCTCGGCCGACCTTCCCGGACTGCACACCGTGCCCGACTCCGTGGGCTGGGTGGCGGCCCGGATGGTGTGGCTTCCGGTGTTCGCGGCCGCGCTGGGGCTCTGCTGGGCGGCGTTCCGCGTCCACGAACAGACCCGGCGCCCCCGGCCGGTCCCGGTCACCACCGCCCGCCGTGTGCCGGGCGGTCCCACCAGGGAGATCACCCATGCCTAGGCTGGCCGACGTGAACGATCAGCGTGTGCACCCGGCCGAGCCGCAGGCCTCCGAAGCCGCGGCGGGAGCCGGACCGCGTCTGGCGTTGGCTCTGGAGCTGACCACGATGCGGCGCGATCCGCTCCCCAGGATGGCCAGACCCCGGTGGCTGGCCCGGCTGCCGCACGTATTCGTCGCCTATGCCGCCGTGTTCTTCGGGTTCCTCACCACCGAGCAGCTCATGGACCACTACCACGTCAAGGGCGGCCCCCCGCTGGCCGTGGCGCTGTTGACCGGGCTGTCCATCTGGCTGGCCATGTTCCGCCCGATCGCCGCCTGGTGGCTCGCCCTGTTCACCGCGGGCTGGATCGCCTGGATGATCCACGGCCACGTCGGGCAGGGCCAGACCTGGCCCTGGACACCCGGCGGGATGTTCGCGTTCGCGCCCGTGCTGCTGCTGGTCGCCCTCCGGGTGCCGCCGCGGGTGACCATATGGGTCGTCGGCATCTCCGTCGCCCTCACCGGGGCGGCCGAGCTGACCCTCCATCCGGACGGAAGCCAGATCTCCTCCATGGCGGTCACCGTCCTCTTCGGCTTCGTCGGGCTCCTCGGGTACGCGCTGCGCGCCCTGCGGCTGGCCCGCGGCGAACTGGTCGAGCAGGAGACCCTCACCGCCGAGGAGCGCGCCCGGCGCACCGTGCTGGAGGAGCGCAGCCGCATCGCCCGCGAGCTGCACGACGTCGTCGCACACCACATGTCGGTGATCTCCATCCAGGCGCAGGTCGCCCCGCACCTCGTGGAGAACCCTTCGGAGGAACTCAAGGAGAACCTGGCGGGCATCCGGGAGAACGCCTTGGATGCCCTCACGGAGTTG
This sequence comes from Streptomyces sp. TN58, assembly GCF_001941845.1. Classification (NCBI taxonomy): domain Bacteria; kingdom Bacillati; phylum Actinomycetota; class Actinomycetes; order Kitasatosporales; family Streptomycetaceae; genus Streptomyces; species Streptomyces sp. TN58. Next base: position 3,715,726 of record NZ_CP018870.1, read on the forward strand.
CGGCGGGTACTGGGCGTGCTGCGCTCCGAGCAGCCCGGAGATCCCGCGGCGCCTCAGCATCCGCAGCCCACCCTGGCCGAGTTGGACGCCCTCGTGGACAACGTGCGCGGCGCGGGGCTCGACGTCACCACCGCGGTCGCGGGCATCCGGCGGACCTTGGCGCCCGGCGTGGAGCTCACCGCGTACCGGATCGTGCAGGAGGCGTTGAGCAACTGCCTGCGCCACGCGCCCGGTTCGCAGGTGGAGGTCGGGGTCGCGTACGGGCCGCGCGAACTGCACCTGTGCGTCGCCAACAGCGCGCCGTCCCGGCCGGCCCCGCCCTCACAGGGGGCGGGGCACGGGCTGCTGGGGATGCGGGAGCGGGCGGGCATGCTGGGCGGTGAACTGGCCGCCGGACCCCGCCCCGACGGCGGGTACGAGGTCAGCGCAGTGCTTCCGACAGATCCCCAGAACCGGCAGGCCGGCCACGCCCCGGCCGCGGGTCACGAGACGAAGAAGGCCCCATGAGGACCCCGATCAAGGTGATGATCGCCGACGACCAGATGATGGTGCGGCAGGGCTTCACCGTGCTTCTCGACGCCCAGCCCGACATAGAGGTCGTGGGGCAGGCCGTGGACGGGGCGGACGCCGTCGCGAAGGTCGCCGAGCTGGCCCCGGACGTGGTGCTGATGGACATCCGCATGCCCGGCATGGGCGGCATCGAGGCCACGTCCGTGATCACCCGCGTTCCCGGCGCCGCGGTGAAGGTGCTCGTGCTGACCACCTTCGACCTCGACGAGTACGTGTACGAGGCGCTGCGGGCCGGTGCCTCCGGCTTCCTGCTGAAGGACGCCTCGGCCGATCAGCTCGCGGAAGCGGTGCGGGTGGTGGCGGCCGGCGAGGCGCTGCTCTCGCCGAACATCACGAAGCGGCTGATCACGGAGTTCTCCCGGCTCGGGGCGCCGCGCGCGCCGTCCGTGGCCCGGATCGACGTGCTGACCGAGCGGGAGACCGAGGTGCTGTCGCTGATCGCCCAGGGCCTGTCGAACGCTGAGATCTCCGAGCATCTGGTCCTGGCCGAGCAGACGGTGAAGACGCATGTGAGCCGGATCCTGGTGAAGCTGGGCCTGCGGGACCGCACGCAGGCCGCGGTGTTCGCGTACGAGAGCGGTCTGATCCGTCCGGCGGGCTACTGACGGACCCGTGTAGTACCTGAGAGGGACCCGGAGAAATCCCCTTCAGCGGCGACGCGGACGAAGGCGGCGCGGACCTAGGTTGTGCGTATGACCGAGACGACCACCGGGGGGACAGCCCGGACGCCTGAATTCCGACTGGCATCGGAGGTGATCGCGACCCTGCGTCAGGACCTCGTCACCGATGCCTTCGCCTACCGGCCGCTGCCCTTGGCGGAGGGTCCCGGGCGCTTCTCGCGGCGGCTGCCCAAGGGGATAGGCCGGTATGCGCCGTGGCGGCGGCATGCGGCGGTGGGCGCGCTGGCCTTCGTGGCGGTGCTGTTCACGACGGAGGGGCAGTCGAGCTACCTGGGCGATCTGGGCCGGTTCGTCATGGGGCTGATCGCCGCGGCCCCGGTCCTGATGACGCTGGTGCGGCCGGTGGGTGCCTGGTGGGCGGCCGTCGCGATGACGGTGGTGCTGGCCGCTCTCGGCGGCGACAGCTTGCCGTGGACGCCGGGCGCCTTCTTCTCCTATATCGCGGTGCTGGTGCTCGTCACGCTGCGGACCGGTCCCCGGGTGGCCGCCTGGATGTGGGCGCTGACCCTCGCGCTGGGCACCGCCCTGTCCGTGGTGTTCACCGGCGAGTGGGGCTCGAACATGCCGGTGATGGCGGTGACCTCGGCGTTCGCCCTGGTGATCGCGAGCAGTATCCAGATACGCCGGCACGCCAAGGCCGAGGTCACCGCTCAGCAGGAGGTCACGGCCGTCGAGCGGGACAAGCGGACGCTGCTGGAGGAGCGGACCACCATCGCACGGGAGTTGCACGACGTGGTGGCGCACCACATGTCGGTGGTGGCGATCCAGGCGGAGGCCGCCCCGTACCGGGTGAAGAATCCGCCGCCGGAGCTGGAGGCGGCGTTCGCCACCATCCGGGAGAACGCGGTGGCCGCTCTGACGGAGCTGCGGCGGGTGCTCGGTGTGGTGCGCTCCGCGGACTACGAGGCTCCGGAGGCGCCGCAGCCGACGCTGGCCTCGCTGGACGGGCTGCTGGCGAATGTGCGCGAGGCGGGGCTCAGTGTGGAGAAGACGGTGACGGGTGCGGTGCGGGAGCTGCCGCAGGGCGTGGAACTGTCGGCGTACCGGATCATCCAGGAGGCCCTGAGCAACGCCCTGCGGCACGCGCCGGGCGCGGCGGCCGGGGTGGAGGTGTCGTATGTGCTGGGCGGGCTGGGGATACGGGTCGTCAACGAGGCGCCGACCGGGGATGTGCGGCCCTCGCCGGGGGCCGGCCACGGGATCACCGGGATGCGGGAGCGGGTGGCGATGCTGGAGGGGGAGATGACGGCCGGGCGGACGGAGTCCGGCGGGTACGAGGTCGCGGTGTTCATACCGGTGCGCGGCCGGTCCGAGCCGGAGCCGGAGCCGGAGCCGCGGGAAGGCATGGCATGACGATCAAGGTGCTGATCGTCGACGACCAGATGATGGTCCGTGAGGGGTTCTCCGTACTGCTGAACGCCATGGACGGCATCGAGGTGGTGGGCGAGGCGGTCGACGGCCGGGAGGCCATCGCCCAGGTGGCGGCGCTGCGGCCGGACGTGGTGCTGATGGACATCCGGATGCCGCAGATGAACGGCCTGGAGGCGACGCGGGAGATCGTGGCCGCGGACACGGACGCGAAGGTGCTGGTCCTGACGACCTTCGACCTCGACGAGTACGTGTACCAGGCGCTGCGGGCGGGTGCTTCCGGATTCCTGTTGAAGGACGCTTCGGCCCGTCAACTGGCGGACGGGGTGAGGGTGGTGGCTGCCGGTGAGGCGCTGCTGGCGCCTTCGGTGACGAAGCGTCTGATCGCGGAGTTCTCGAAGATCTCAGAGGCGCGCAAGCTGGCGGATCCGGCGGGGGTGGGTGAGCTGACGGAGCGGGAGACGGAGGTGCTGATCCTGATCGCGCAGGGGTTGTCCAACGTGGAGATAGCCGGCCGGCTGATCGTGGCGGAGTCGACCATCAAGACCCATGTGAGCCGGATCCTGGTGAAGCTGGGCCTGCGGGACCGGACGCAGGCGGCGGTGTTCGCCTATGAGACCCGGCTGGTGACACCGGCCTGATCCGTCGGACACCCCTTAGTCTGCGGGGATGGGCTTTGATCCGTGGGATGCCGCGTTCGTCGCCGATCCGTACCCGGCTTACCGGGAGTTGCGGGAGCAGGGGCGGGCCATCTGGTGTGAGGCCACCGGGCAGTGGCTGGTGCCGCACTACGCCGACGTGAGTGCGCTGCTGCGCGACCGGCGGCTGGGGCGGACCTACCTGCACCGGTTCTCGCACGAGGAGTTCGGGCGGGAGGCGCCGCCGCCGGAGCACGAGCCGTTCCATGTGCTCAACGGCAACGGCCTGCTGGACCTGGAGGATCCCGCGCACGCGCGGGTGCGCAGGCTGGTGGCGAAGGCCTTCACTCCGCGGACGGTGGAGCGGCTGGTGCCCTCCGTACGGCGGATGGCCGGGGAGTTGGTGGGCCGGCTGCTCGCGGACGGGGGCGGGGACCTGCTCGCCACCGTCGCGGAGCCGCTGCCGGTGGCCGTGATCGCGGAGCTGCTGGGTGTGCCGGAGGCGGACCGCGGGCTGCTGCGGCCCTGGTCGGCGGACATCTGCGGGATGTTCGAGCTTCGGCCGGACGAGGAGACGGCGAGGCGCGCGGTGCGGGCTTCCGTCGACTTCAGCGCCTACCTGCGGGAGCTGATCGCCGAGCGGCGTACGCGCCCCGGGGAGGATTTGATCTCCGGGTTGATCGCCGCCCACGATGACGAGGGGCGGCTCAGCGAGCAGGAGATGGTCTCCACGTGCGTCCTCCTGTTGAACGCCGGGCACGAGGCCACCGTGAACACCACGGCCAACGGGTGGTGGGCGCTGTTCCGCAACCCCGATCAGCTCGCCGCGCTCCGCGCCGGCGGCCGCGATCCCGAGAAGTTGTCCACAGCTGTGGATGAACTCATGCGGTACGACACTCCGCTGCAGATGTTCGAGCGGTGGGTGCTGGACGACATCAGCGTGGGCGGCACCGAGATCCCCCGCGGAGCTGAAGTCGCACTGCTGTTCGGTTCCGCGAACCGGGATCCCGCGCGTTTCGAGGACCCCGACGCGCTGGACCTCGCCCGGGCCGACAACCCCCACCTGGCCTTCGGCGCCGGGATCCACTACTGCCTGGGGGCACCGCTGGCGCGGCGGGAGCTGGAGGCGTCGTTCGGCGCGCTGCTCGCGGACGGGGTCCCGCCGCTACGGCTGGCCGAGGAGCCGCAGTGGCGGGACGGATACGTCATCCGCGGGCTGGAACGCCTGCTCGTGGAGTTCTGACCTCGGCAGTGCGGGGCGGGGGACGCCGTCAGCGGGGCAGGGTCAGCGTCCAGGCTCCGGGGCGGAGCGTCCACGTACGGCGGCGGACCGGGCCGGTCATCTCGCCGTCGGCGCGGTAGCGGAAGTCCGCCCCCGACACCGTCACCGTCTTCGCCCGGGCCGTCACCGTCGAGCCGCCGAAGCCGCCGCCCGTGCGCACCGCGACCTCCACCGGCTCCCCGTCGCCCCGGGTGCGCACCGAGACGTCCGCCACGGGCTGGTCCACATCGGCCAGCAGCACCCCGTCCGCCTCCACCCGCAGCCGGTGGTGGCCGCCGCCCGCACCGCCCGCCGCCGCCACCGGGCGGGCCAGCGTCCGTACCAGCGAGCGGTACGCGCTCCACACCGACGGCCCGGCCGGCCGGGGAACCGCACGCTCAGGACCCCGCAGCGGCGGAATCCGCAGCCCGCCGAGCACCACCCCGTCACTGTCGTCGACCAGGAGGTCACACATGCGCACCGAGCCGTCGAGCACGGCGCGGGCCGCCGCGACGGCCGAATCGGGCAGGCCAAGGGACCTCGCCAGCGCCAGGGAGCCCGCCGGCCCCACCGGGACCAGCGCCAGCGCGCCCTCGCCCAGCCCCCGCTCCCGGTGCAGCAGCCCCACGGCCCGCACCAGGGCCCGGTCGTCGCCCACGATCACCGGCTGCCGATTACCCCGGCGGGCGAGCGCCCGCGCGAATTCCTCCTGGGAATCCGGGAGGCAGATCTTCGCCGCCGCGCCCGCTGACAACACATCTTTCGCGATCCGCACGGACTCGCCGTCAAGACGGCGGGCGACCGGGTCGACGAGCACCAGCAGACCGCCTACCGGCGCGCCCGCTTCGCTCATGGTGGGCTCTGGAGCCGACACCTCGGTCCTTCCTCGGGTAGCATCTTTGTGCAAGAGGCCCTTGCGCTATTGCGCCAGGGCCTTCGTCTATTCCGGGGCAACCCGTCCGACGGCTCAGCCCGCGTACATCGTCGTACGTCCCCCTGACCTTGGACATGCCCCATCCGGAAGAGGTGTACGCCTGTGCCCGCTCTTGTGCTGCTCGGAGCTCAGTGGGGTGACGAGGGCAAGGGAAAGGCCACCGACCTGCTCGGTGGATCCGTTGACTATGTAGTGCGCTACCAGGGCGGCAACAACGCCGGCCACACGGTCGTCGTCGGCGACCAGAAGTACGCGCTGCACCTTCTCCCTTCCGGCATCCTCTCCCCCGGATGCACCCCGGTCATCGGTAACGGCGTCGTCGTCGACCCGGCCGTCCTGCTCTCCGAGCTCCGCGGTCTCAACGAGCGCGGCATCGACACCTCCAAGCTGCTCATCAGCGGCAACGCGCACCTGATCACGCCGTACAACGTCACCCTCGACAAGGTCGGCGAGCGCTTCCTCGGCAAGCGCAAGATCGGCACCACCGGTCGCGGCATCGGCCCGACGTACGCGGACAAGATCAACCGCGTCGGCATCCGGGTCCAGGACCTCTACGACGAGTCGATCCTCACCCAGAAGGTCGAGGCGGCGCTGGAGGGCAAGAACCAGCTCCTGGCGAAGCTCTACAACCGCCGCGCCATCGAGGCCGGCCAGATCGTCGAGGAGATGCTCCAGTACGCGGAGCAGATCAAGCCGTACGTCGCCGACACCACCCTGATCCTCAACAACGCGCTGGACGAGGACAAGGTCGTGCTGTTCGAGGGCGGCCAGGGCACCCTGCTCGACGTCGACCACGGCACCTACCCCTTCGTCACCTCGTCGAACCCGACCGCGGGCGGCGCCTGCACCGGTACCGGCGTGGGCCCGACGAAGATCAGCCGGGTCATCGGCATCCTCAAGGCGTACACCACCCGCGTCGGCGCGGGCCCGTTCCCGACCGAGCTGTTCGACCAGGACGGCGAGGACCTGCGCCGCATCGGCGGCGAGCGCGGTGTGACCACTGGCCGCGACCGCCGCTGTGGCTGGTTCGACGCGCCGATCGCACGTTACGCCACCCGCGTGAACGGTCTCACCGACTTCTTCCTCACCAAGCTCGACGTGCTGACCGGCTGGGAGCAGATCCCGGTCTGCGTCGCGTACGAGATCGACGGAAAGCGAGTCGAGGAGCTCCCCTACTCGCAGACCGACTTCCACCACGCGAAGCCGATCTACGAATACCTCCCCGGCTGGTCCGAGGACATCACCAAGGCCAAGACCTTCGAGGACCTGCCGGCGAACGCCCAGGCCTACGTCAAGGCCCTGGAGGAGATGTCGGGCGCCCCGATCTCCGCGATCGGCGTCGGCCCCGGCCGCACCGAGACGATCGAGATCAACTCGTTCCTCTAGGCAGCAGCGGCACGAAGGGGCGGTGCGCCGTACGGCGCACCGCCCCTTCTGCGTGTCCGCCGCCGGGCTCGGCGGGCGGGGTGCGGGTCGGCGGAAATATGATGGGCTCGTCCTTTCGGGCGGCGGAAGCAGGGATGGATGCACCATCGTCGGAGCCTTCCATGAGCCGGCGCCGTCCCCCTCGGGTGGCCAGCGCCGACCTGCTGAGCATGCTCGGCCGACTGACCGCGCAGGCGCGGCAGGGCGTGGAGCTCCAGCAGGCCCGCGTGGAGCTGGCCGAGGCCCTGCAGCGCGAGATGCTGCCCACCACGCTGCCCTGCCTGCCGGGGCTGCGTACGGCGGCCCGGTACTCGCCCGCCCGGCACGGCCTGGACATCGGCGGCGACTGGTACGACGGGTTCCGGCTGCCGGAGGGCGCGCTAGCCTTCTGCATCGGCGACGTGCAGGGGCACGACGTCGACGCGGCCGCCTTCATGGGGCAGGTCAGGATCTGCCTGCGCGCCGTGGCGGCCGTGGTCGTCGATCCCGGCGAGGTGCTGAGCCGCGCCAACGAGGTGCTGCTCTCGATGAACCGCGACCTCTTCGCCACGTGCAGCCTGCTCCGCTTCGACCCGGACACGTGGGAGCTGGAGAGCGCCCGGGCCGGCCACGTCCCCGCGGTGTGGGCCACGGTCGACGGCCAGTACGGGATAGCCGAGGACAACGGCGGACTGCCGCTGAACCTCGTGCCGGGGTCGGCGTACGCGGTGACCCGGCGGCGGCTCACGGAGGCCGGATCGATCGTGCTGCTCACCGACGGCGTGGTCGAGGGCCCGAGGTTTCCACTGGAGGTGGGGCTGGAGCGGGTGCTGCGGGTCGTCCGGGAGGCGGCGGGCACCGACCCCGCCGAGCTCGCCGCCGAGGTGATGAAGGTGGCCGATTCGACGGGCCACGCCGACGACGCCGCGGTGCTCGTCCTCAGCCACGACGCCGCCGGACCCGCTCAGGCGGCCGGCCCGGAGCCGGAGGCGGGGCGCGAGCCCGGGAACGGGACGGCAACGGGACCGGGACCGGCGACCGGCACCGGCACCGGCACCGGCACCCCATGACCCCGCATAGCGCGTGTCACGCCCCACCCCGGCCCGCAGGCTGTTGTCTGATGCTGTAGTGCGCACCGAGCGATGGCGACGATGGCGGCGGCCTGCCGAAGTACTCGTGCTGATCCTCGTCGTCGCCGTCGCCTACTACCTCGGCGGCCGGATCGGCCTGCGCCAGAGCGTGACCGTGGACGACGCCCAGGTCACCCCCCTGTGGCCGCCCACCGGTATCGCGCTGACCGCCCTGCTCTGGCTGGGCCCGCGGGTCTGGCCGGGGATCTCCCTCGGCACCTACCTCGCCATCGAACGCATCAGCGACTTCGATCTCAGCGACGTCGGCATCATCGCGGGGAACACCCTCGCGCCGGTGTGCGCCTACCTGATGCTGCGCCGGGTGGACTTCCGGCTGGAGATGGACCGGCTGCGCGACGCGCTGGCGCTGGTCTTCCTGGGCGGCCTGCTGCCGATGCTGATCAGTTCGACGGCCGGTACCTGCAGCCTCGTACTCACCGGCGACCTGCCGTGGAGCGGCTTCTGGCCGGTGTGGTCGGCCTGGTGGGCCGGGGACGCCATGGGGGTGCTCGTACTGACCCCGCTGCTGCTCGTACTGCGCCGGGCCCGGCTGCCCCGGGACGACTACCGGCTGGTCGAGGCGTCGGCCCTGACGGTCACATCCGTGATCGTCTCCCTCGTGGCCACCCGCAGCCACCTGTCGGTCCTCTTCCTCGTCTTCCCGCTGCTGATCTGGGCGGCCGTACGCTTCCAGCTCGCCGGGAGCGCGCCGTGCGCGCTGCTGATCTCGGTCCTGGCGATCTCGGCGGCGAACGACCACGTCGGACCGTTCGTCGACTACGGCCTGCTGGAACTCATGGTCAACCTTCAGGCGCTCAACGGCGCGGCCGCCCTCACCGGACTGCTGCTGTCCGCGCTGGTCACCGAGCAGAACAACGTACGGCTGAGGATCGAGCAGGTCTGTGAGGACCTGGCCGAGCTGGTGGAGCACCTGGCGCCCGGCGGCAGGCCGAGACCGCCCGAGCACTGAGCGCCCCGGGGCAGGCCGTCCTGGGGCGCTCGGCGGTGGACCGGTTGCGGTCGGTTGCTCTCGTACGGTCAGTTGCTCTCGTAGTAGCCGAAGATGTCGACGACGAGGTCGGCGTTGTCCCAGCCCTGGTTCCAGAAGTCGACGATGCCGTTGTTCCCGGCGCCCGCCTGGACCAGGTTCGGGACGGTCTTGCCGGCCGTCCAGTTCAGGGTCGAGGCGGTGGGGCGCGCGGGGAAGACCTGCTGGCCGTTGCGGTACTGGTCCCGCGTGTTCGGGTCCGGGGCGACCGACAGGAAGCCGGTGCCGGCGGTGTTGGTGACGGTGGTGTTCAGCACGTACCCGGCGATTCCGGGCTCGTCCGCGGAGAGCGCCTGCCAGACGTAGCCGCGGCCCTGCATCGGGCCGTGGGGCCAGCGGGGGTCGCGGGTGTCGAGGAGCCGGACCGACGTGATCGGCATGTAGGAGGCCTTGCTGTCGCGGCTGTAGTAGCCGACGACGTCGACGATCACGTCCGTGCCGGCCCAGGCGCCGTTGCGGACGCTGATGCTGCCGTCCTTTCCGACGGGCACGATCACCGCGTTGGCGACGGTCTGGCCCGCGGTGAAGTTCACGTTCGACGTGATCGGGACGGTGCCGCCGCCGGGGAAGACGGACAGGTGGCCGGCCTCCCTCGGGTTGGTCACCGTCACGTTCAGCGCCACGGCCGTGACGCCCTCCGGAACACCGCGCAGGCCGCCGATCCGGGTGCCGAAGGTCTGCTGTCCGGGCACCTGGCCGCGGGCGGTGCCCAGGCCCTCGCGGGTGTCGACGAACCGGACCGGGGTGACCGGGGTGTAGCCGCCGGCCTCGGTCCGGGTGAAGTAGCCGGTGACGTCCGCGATGAGGTCGACCGACTGCGAGCCGCGGTTGGCCAGCTCGACGTAGCCGTTCTTGCCGACGGGCACGATCACCAGGTTCGGGACGGTCTGGCCCGCCTCGAAGTTGACGTTCGAGGTGGTCGGCTGCTCGGTGCCCTCCGCGAACGCCGTGATGTGCCCGGCGCTGGTGGTGTTGGTGACGGTCACGTTGAGGGCGACGGCGGTGACCCCCTCCGGTATCCCGCCGTTGCCTCCGACCTTCACCCGGGTCGAGCCGTACGGGGCGACCTTGCCCTGGACCGCGCCGGTGCCGTTGCGGGTGTCCAGCAGGCGGGTCGGGGCGTACGCGACGAAGTCCGAGCCGGCGGTCTGGAGCTGGAAGGTGTTGGCGACCTCGGCCTGGTTGGCCGCGTCCGTGACGGTGACCTTGACGGTGTACTCGCCGAGTTCCGCGTAGGTGTGGCTGCTCTTCAGGACGGTCGATCCGTACGCGTCCAGGCCGTCGGTGCTGCCGTCGCCCCAGTCGACGGTGACCTTCAGCGTGGAGTCGGCGCTGATGACGGTGGTCTCCAGGTCGAACGCGTGGGCCGTGGTGGCCGCGGCGTTCAGGACGAGGGCCAGGTCCGGGTTGCCGGCCGCCTGCTGGGCGGCGACGCCGCCTTTGGCGCCCGGCAGGGCCGTGCGTACGGATCGTTCCGCGGGGCTCTTGAAGGTCTTCAGGCTCGGTGCCGCGGCTTTGGCCAGGTCCACGGCGGGTGCGCTCACCCCCGGCGCGACCGGCTCCGCGGCCTGGGCGATGCCCGGCGCGAGACCAAGGGTTGCCGCGATGACGGCGACGGATATCACGAGACGGCGACTGCGCACCGGTCCCCCCATTTTGTTCTGTTTTCCGACACCAACTGGTCAAGTGATCAAGTGATCAAGTGATCAGATTACCGAGAGGGCCGGCCGACTCGGCCAGGTGTCTCATGCCTGGTCAACGCCGGCGCCAGGACGGCAGCTTCCGCTACCAGGCCAGCTGGGAGATCTCCTCCGCCACGACCGCGCAGGCGTCCGCCGCCGGGTCGATCAGCGGGAAGTGGCCCACGCCGTCGAGCAGGGTCAGCCCCACCATCTCGCCCGCCTTGGCCGCCGCCGCCACGTACGCCTCGGACACCTGCTGCGGCACCACGATGTCGTCCCGCCCCTGGACTACGGCTGTGGCGATGCCCGTCGGCAGCAGGGACGCCGGGTCGGCGGACGGCAGCCGCTCCTCCCAGTGGTCCGCGCCGCCCAGCAGCTGCGCGCTCGCGCCGCCGCACACGCCCAGCTCCTCCGCCACCGCGAAGTCGGCGATCGGCGCCAGCGCCACCACCCCGCGCAGCATCGGCGGGGCGGTCAGCCGCCACGGGGAGCCGTACGGGAGGACGTGCCGGGCCGCGGCCCACAGCGCGAGGTGGCCGCCCGCCGAGTGGCCGGTGACGACCACGCGGCGGACGTCGGCCTGCGGCAGGGCGGTCGCGGCGAGGCCCGGAAGCGCGTCCATCGCGGCGGCGACGTCGTCGAAGGTCTCCGGCCAGCGCCCGGCCACCGGCGCCTCGGCGTTCTGGTGCGGCAGGGAACTGCCACGCCGGTACTCCACGTTGGCTACGGCGAAACCGCGCCGGGCCAGGAAGTCCGCGAAGGGGGTGATGTGCTGCCGGTCGTAGGGCGCCCGCCACGCTCCGCCGTGCAGGACCACCACCAGCGGCACCGGGTCCGCGCTCTCGCCGCGCGGGGCGTAGAAGTCGACGACGTGGTCGGGGTGTTGCCCGTACGCGGCCGTGGCGTCCGGGGCCACCGCCGGATGCGCGAAGGCCGAGGCGGCCTCGGCGGCGTCCCGTTCCACGGCGGCGGGGTCCGTCATCGGCTCAACCTTTCGGTAACGCGTGGGACAGCGGGGACAGATGTTCCGGTGTTCCGGCAGAGCGGGACCGTATCAGTCTGGAACGGGCGGTTCTGTGCAGGGCCCGGAATACGACAGGGCGGACGGAGCCGTGGCCCCGCCCGCCCTGCGATGTGACGTTTCGCTACCGCGTCACCCGAAAATGTGACCCAGCGTGCGCGCAGCGCGCTCCACGTCGGCGAATCCGACGTAGAGCGGGGTGAAGCCGAAGCGAAGGACGTCCGGTGCGCGGAAGTCGCCGATGACGCCCCGGGAGATGAGCTCACCCATGACCTCGCGGGCGTTCCCGGTGCGCAGCGAGACCTGGCTGCCGCGGTGCTCGTGCTCGGCCGGGGTGACCGGTTCGACCAGGCCCTGCGGGACGTACGCCGCCACACATTCGAGGAAGAAGTCGGTCAGGGCGAGGGACTTGGCGCGCACCGCCTCGACACAGACGCCGTCCCAGGCGTCGAGTGCCGCCTCCAGCGCCAGCATGGACAGGATGTCCGGTGTGCCGACGCGAGCGCGGCTCGCGCCCGGCGCCGCCTCGTAGGCCGGGGTCATCGCGAAGGGATCCGCGTGGCCGTTCCAGCCGGGCAGGGGCGAGTCGAAGGCGTCCTGGTGACGGGTGGCTATGTAGAGGTACGCGGGGGCGCCGGGGCCTCCGTTGAGGTACTTGTACGTGCAGCCGACCGCCAGGTCGACGCCGTGCGCGTCCAGGCCCACGGGCAGGGCGCCCGCGGAGTGGCAGAGGTCCCACACGGTGACCGCGCCGGCGGCGCGGGCCGCCGCCGTGAGGGCCGGCAGGTCGTGGAGGCGGCCGGTGCGGTAGTCGACGTGGTTGAGGAGGACCACGGCGGTGTCCGCGTCCATCGCCTCCGCCGCGTGCGACGGATCGACGGGGACGACGGTCAGCCCGGTCAGCCGGGCCGCCGACTGGGCGATGTAGCCGTCGGTGGGGAAGGTGGCGGCGTCGACCAGCATCCTGGTCCGGCCGGGTGCCGCGAGGCGGGCGGCGCCGACGAGGGCCTTGAAGAGGTTGACGCTGGTGGAGTCGCCGACGACCACCTGGCCGGCGGCGGCGCCGACCAGAGGGGCGATCTTGTCGCCTGTCCGCTCGGGCGCGGTCCACCAGCCGCTCTCCTCCCACGAGCGGATCAGGAGTTCGCCCCACTGGCGGGCGACGACGTCCGCGGTGGTGGCGGCGACACCGGCCGGGAGTGCGCCGAGCGAGTTGCCGTCGAGGTAGACGACTCCGTCGGGCAGGACGAAGCGCTCGCGCAGCTTCGCGAGCTCGTCGGCGGCGTCCAGGGCGGCGGCGCGGTCACGCAGGTCGGCGGCGCCACCCGGCAGGTCGGCGGCGCCACCCGGCGGCTCCGTGGCACGGCCGGACAGCTCGGGGGCGCGGTCCGTGGACGTGTCAGACATGGCTGCGCGCCGTCCAGAGCTCCGGGAAGACGTTCTTCGTCGCGCGCTTCTCCAGCCAGGCCACGCCGGCGGAGCCTCCGGTGCCGGTCTTCGCGCCCATCGCGCGGCGGGTGGCGACCAGGTGGTCGTTGCGCCAGCGCCAGACGAGCTCGGCGACGTCGGTGAGGACCTCGCCGAGGCGGTGGAGGTCCAGGTTCTCGTCCGGGGAGGCGTACAGGGCGGTCCAGACGGCTTCGACCTCGGGAGAGGCCTCGTAGCGCAGCGACAGGTCGCGGTTCAGTACGGACTCCGGGACGGGAAGGCCGCGGCGGGCCAGCAGGCGCAGCACCTCGTCGTAGAGGCTGGGCTCCTGGAGGGCCTTCTCCAGCTCCGCGTGGACGCGCGGCGCGCCCCGGTGCGGGACGAGCATGGACGCCGACTTGTCGCCGAGCAGGAACTCCATCCGGCGGTACATCGCCGACTGGAAACCGGAACCCTCACCGAGGGCGCCGCGGTAGGAGTTGAACTGCGCCGGGGTGAGCTGGGCGAGCGGGCGCCAGGAGGCGTTGAGGGCCTCCAGCTCACGAAGGGAACGTTTCAGCGCGTCCATCGCGACCGGGATGCGGTCCTCGCGCAGAGCCTTCGCGGCGGTTTCCCACTCGTGGACGATGACCGTGAACCACAGCTCCATGACCTGGGTGGTGACCAGGAAGACCATCTCGCCCGGGTCGTCCGAGCGGAGCTGCTGGAGGTGGGTGAGAACGTCCGCCTGGACGTAGTCCTCGTACGGGGTCGTGCCGTCGAAGTCGAGGTTCGGGGTGTCCCCGCCGACTCCGGAGGCATCAAGGGTGTTCGACATCGCTGTCTCCTCGACACGTGCTTCCGGGTAGCGGTCCGCTCCTTCCGTGAGGTGAGTGGAGCCCCGGTCCCCTGCCCGCATCATAGGACGCCGCCACGCCGACGCTCCAGCGGGGAGTGACGCAGACCACACGACAAGCCCGCGCGCCACTCCCCGCTGTACGGCCTCAGGCGCTCAGCGTGTCCGCGGCCGTCTGCGACGAGTCGCGCAGGAAGGTCGTGCAGCGCTCGTACTCCTCCTTCTCGCCGATCGCCTCGGCGGCGCGGGCCAGGGCGTGCAGGGCGCGCAGGAAGCCACGGTTCGGCTCGTGCTCCCACGGGACCGGGCCGTGGCCCTTCCACCCGGCGCGGCGCAGCGCGTCGAGACCGCGGTGGTAACCCGTACGGGCGTAGGCGTACGACTCCACCGTGCTGCCGGCGGCGAAGGCCTCGTCGGCGAGGACCGCCCAGGCGAGGGAGGAGGTGGGGTGCGCGGCGGCGACCTCGACGGCCGGGGTGCCGGCGGCGATGGCCTCCCGGCCGGGCTCGTCGGGGAGGTGGGTGGGGGCGGGGCCCCCGAGGAGGTTCTGGTGAATGGACATGCCCCCAGTCTGCCGGGTGCGGTGATCCGCAAAACCCGCGCTGTCCCCTGGCTCCGCCCGGCCCGGCGGGTGCAGGACCTCGGGGGCGTAGGGCCGGGCCCTCGGGGGCGGCGCGCCGGGGCGGTATCCGCGGAACCCGCCGTCCTCTGGTCAGCCCCGGCCCGGGGGCGGAGGCCACGCGGGACCTCGGCTGCGCCGGACTGCGGGGCGCGGTGATCCGCAAAACGCGCGCTGTCCCCTGGCTCCGCCCGGCCCGCCGGGGGCGGAGGCCCCCAGGGCAGTGGCGCTGCGGGCGTGGAGGGCGCGGCCCTCGGGCGGTACGCCCAGTGCGTGGCCACGCGAACCCGGGCGTTAGCGGCACGCCAGGGCTCCGCGGAACCCGCCGTCCTCTGGTCAGCCCCGGCCCGGGGCGGAGGCCACGGCGCGGCCGGGGGAGGGCGCGGCCCTCCCGCGGCCGGGGGAGGGCGCGGCCCTCGGGTGCCCCGCCGGGGGCGGAGGCCACGCGGGACCTCGGCTGCGCCGGACAGCGGGGCGCGGTGATCCGCAAAACCCGCGCTGTCCCCTGGCTCCGCCCGGCCCGCCGGGGGCGGAAGCCCCCAGGGCAGTGGCGCTGCGGGCGTGGAGGGCGCGGCCCCTCGGGCGGTACGCCCAGTGCGTGGCCACGCGGGACCCGGGCGTCAGCGGCACGCCAGGGCGATGATCCGCACAACCCGCCATCCCCTGGCCCGGCCCGCCGTGGGTGGAGGACTCGGGGGCGGCGGCGCGCCGGGGTGGTATCCGCGGAACCCGCCATCCTCTGGTCAGCCCCGGCCCGGGGGCGGAGGCCCTGGGAGCGGCGGGGTGGAGGGCGCAGCCCTCGGGAGCCGCGCCGGGGCGGCGGCCACGGGCCGGCGGGGGCAGGCGGAAGGCCCGGCCTCGTCCTGCGAGAGGACGGGCCGGGCCTTGGGGGCCGACTGCTGCCGCGGCGGCAGCCGTCGGCTACTTCAAGCGGCAGCCGTCGGCTACTTCAGCTTGGTGCCGCTGGAGCGCAGGTTCGCGCACGCCTCGGCGACACGCGCGGCCATGCCCGCCTCGGCGGCCTTGCCCCAGGTGCGCGGGTCGTACTTCGACTTGGTGCCGACCTCGCCGTCGACCTTCAGGACACCGGCGTAGTTGGTGAACATGTGGTCCACGACCGGGCGGGTGAAGGCGTACTGGGTGTCGGTGTCCAGGTTCATCTTCACGACGCCGTTCTCCAGCGCGGTGGCGATCTCCTCGGCCGTGGAGCCCGAACCGCCGTGGAAGACGAAGTCGAACGGCGAGGCCTTACCGAACTTCTCGGCGACACCGGCCTGGAGGTCCTTGAGGAGCTCGGGGCGCAGGACGACGTTGCCCGGCTTGTAGACGCCGTGGACGTTGCCGAAGGAGGCGGCCAGCAGGTAGCGGCCCTTCTCGCCCAGGCCCAGGGCCTCGGCGGTACGGATCGCGTCCTCGACGGTGGTGTAGAGCTCGTCGTTGATCTCGTGGCTGACGCCGTCCTCCTCGCCGCCGGTCGGGGTGATCTCGACCTCAAGGATGATCTTCGCCGCGACGGCCTTGGCGAGCAGCTCCTGGCCGATGGCCAGGTTGTCGGCCAGGGTCTCGGCGGAGCCGTCCCACATGTGCGACTGGAAGAGCGGGTTCAGACCGCGGGCGACGCGCTCGGCGGAGATGTCCAGCAGCGGACGTACGTACCCGTCGAGCTTGTCCTTGGGGCAGTGGTCCGTGTGCAGGGCGACGGTGATGTCGTACTTGGCGGCGACGATGTGCGCGAACTCGGCCAGGGCGACGGCGCCGGTGACCATGTCCTTGTTGTGCTGGCCACCCAGGAACTCCGCACCACCGGTGGAGATCTGGATGATGCCGTCGCTCTCGGCCTCCGCGAAGCCCCGCAGCGCGGCGTGCAGGGTCTGGGACGACGTCACGTTGATGGCCGGGTAGGCGAACTTGCCTGCCTTCGCCCGGTCGAGCATCTCGTTGTAGACCTCGGGGGTTGCGATGGGCATCTGTCCGCTCCTTGGATGTGCGGGGAGTGTGCTTATTGCGGGCCCTGACCTGGGGGCGACGTCATCGTCGCGCCTATCTTTCCAGACTCCGCGCAAGGGTCCAGCCCGCCTGTCTCACGTGGTGGGCGAACGGCCCGGGATGTTTCACGTGAAACATCCCGGGCCGTTGGGAAAGGCCAGGTCAGACCGGCCTCAAGGGCGGCCGAGGGCCTTTGCGGCCCGTTGTCGCGGTGGCCGGTCAGGACAGCCCGAGGTCATCGAGGCGGTAACCGGTGAGGTAGCGCAGACCCGCCTCGGCGATCGCGTCGGCCGCACCGCGGTCGACGATCGTGGCCACGGCGACGACCTCGCCGCCGGCCTCGCGGACGGCCTCGACGGCGGTCAGCGGGGACCCGCCGGTGGTCGAGGTGTCCTCGACCACCAGGCAGCGCTTGCCCTTCACGTCGGTGCCCTCGATGCGCCGCTGCATGCCGTGGGCCTTCTGCGCCTTGCGGACGACGAAGGCGTCCAGGCGCTGACCGCGCGCGGCGGAGGCGTGCAGCATCGAGGTGGCGACCGGGTCGGCGCCGAGGGTCAGGCCGCCGACGCAGTCGAAGTCGAGCTCGGCGGTGAGGTCGAGCATGACCTGGCCGACCAGCGGGGCCGCCTCGCCGTCGAGGGTGATCCGGCGGAGGTCGATGTAGTAGTCGGCCTCCTTGCCGGAGGAGAGGGTCACCCTGCCGTGCACAACGGCCTTGTCCTTGATCTGCTGGAGAAGCGCATCCCGTGTGCCTGCCGGCCTTGCTTCGTTGACGTCACTCATGCCGACGAGCTTAATTGCGGGCTAGCCGAGCCTGCGCCATGTCCAGGTCGTGGAGACCTCCAGCGGGTCAACGGGGGTGACCAGGCGCGGAGCGGTGTTGATCCCGTTCGGCGGGCCGGACTGCGGCTCGACGCAGACGGCTTCGGCCTGCTCGTCGTAGACGACCACCCATTCGCACCGGCTGGTGATACGCAGCTCCAGCGCGCCGGGCCAGGTGAGGGTGACGTCGACGCCGTCGGGCATGCCGAAGCAGTCGTCCCAGGGGCCGGGCCGCGGGTCGATGCGCTTGCCGGTGGGGAGGTGGTCGGCGCCGCGCTCCTCCTGCCAGGCGGGGTCGAAGGACAGCTCCACGTCCTGGCCGCCGAGGTCGCGCAGGAACCAGGGATGCCAGCCGACCTGGGCCGGGAAGGAGTCCCCGTACGTCTCCACGCCCATGGTGAGGGTCAGCGAGTCCTCGGCGAGCGTGACGACCTGGGTGACCCGGCCGGGCGTCGGCCACGGGTCAGTGAGGTCGTAGGTGAAGGCGGCCTCGGTGGCGGTGGCGCCGGCCGGCCGCCAGCGAGCGTCACGGCCCAGGCCGTGGAGGGCGTGCGGCGGATGGTCGAGGGGCATCTGGTGCACGGTCGCGCCGTCGTGGAACCGGCCGTCCTTCATCCGGCCGCACCACGGGACCATCGGGAAGGCCCCGTACCGCGGCCCCTGGCGCAGCAGCTCGGTCCCGTCGATGCGCAGACTGCCGATCCGGCAGCCGTTCTCCTGGTCAACAGTCACCTCGGTGCCGCCGACGCTCAGTTGCGTACTCATGCGCCCGACCCTAGGGGGTGTCGTCGAAGTAGCGTCGGCCGCCCGTGAGGGCGGGGGTGGCGGGGTCCGGTGCGTGCGCTCGCAAGATTCGGAGGAGGGAGTCGACGCGGGCGTCGGCGACCGACGACAACGCGGCGAGCGTGCACACCGGACCCCGCCACCCAGACGGGACTTCGACGACACCCCTAAGGGCTGTCCGGCCGCACATACCGGGCTCGTCCCAGCCGCCGGTCAGCGGCGGCGGCGCAGGGCCCGGCCGATGACGACGGCCGAGGCGAGTGCGAGCGCCGCGGCGGGGGCGATCCAGCGCAGGCTGTCGCCGGGGGCGGCGGCGGCCGGTGCGGGAACGGGGGCGTACCGGCCGCGCGGGGGTGCGTGGTCCACCTCCTCGGCGCTGCGGCCGATCATGGTGCGGCGGGCGTGGGCGGCCTCGGCCGGCGGCCGCGGGGCTCCGTTGGCGTCGAGGTCCTCGAAGTCGCCGGCCAGGAACGGGTCCAAGGCGGGATCCAGGGACGGGGGCGGCACCTCGGTCTCGAAGACCGAGGCGCTGACCTCGGTGATGTCGTCACCGGGCTCGGCCTCGCCCTCGGCCTCCACGTCGTCGGCCTCCACGTCGTCGGCCTCCGCGGCCCCGGCGGCCTCCGCGGCTTCGGCCTCGGCGACGGGGTCGCTGGTAACGGATCCGGCGACCAGTTGGCGGGCGGCCCGGTCGAGGATCCTGCGCAGGGCGGTCGCCGCGGCGTCGGGGGCGAAGGAGGCGGCGCGTCCGTCGGCGGTGGCCAGCGCGGTGAAGTCCAGCCGGGTGCCGTCGGCGGCCGGGGTCAGCCGCAGGCCGAGGGAGAACTTCACGGTGCCGCTGCCCCGCACCTCCGTGCCCTCACCCTCGAAGGCGAAGTGGCCGGGGTCCTGTTCGGTGACGGCCGCGGATCCCCGGTAGGTGACGGTGCTGCCGCCGACCCGCACCTTCAGCCGGCCGGAGAGCGGTCCGACGCCCGTGTCGGCGTCCTGCTGGAGTCCCGGTACGCATCGGGCCACCCGGGCGGGGTCGCGCAGCACGGCGCGGAGGTCGTCTGCCGGTACCGGCACGAACACCTGATGCTCCATGCGGTCGAGCCTACGGCCTGGACCGCACCGGGTCACGAATACCGCGGATGCGGCAGCGTCGAGGGCGGAAGTCCGTCCACCCGGGTGCGCTCGGCGTCACGTGCCGCGTCCTGGAGGGATCCGCTCGACAGGGACCGCAGCGCGGGCGTTTCGCGGTCCACGCGCAGCAGGGGCTCCTGGTCGCGGGCGGCCAGGACGAACCCCCAGTCCCGCGGCGGCGCGCCGGTCCCCCCGCGGTGCGTGCGGTCGGGTCCGGCGGCGAATCCGGTCAGGCGGCCGCCCGCGCTGTAGGGGGTGGTGCGCAGGCCGGCGGCGCGGAGGGTGGAGTCGACGGTCCAGTACGTACGGGGCCGCGTCGCCAGGGGCCCGGCGTGCACGGCCATCCGGCCGCCGGGGGCCAGGGCCCGCACCGCCAGTCCGTAGAACTCCTGCGAGTACAGCTTCGTGCTGGGGGTGATGCCCGGGTCGGGGAGGTCGGAGACGATCACGTCGAAGCGCTCGTGCGCGGCGGGTCCGCGCAGCCAGTGGAAGGCGTCCTGGTGGACGACGGCCAGGCGCGGGTCGGCGAACACCCCGGCGTTGAGCGCGGAGAGCATGGGATCGGTGCGGGCGAGGTGGACCACGCCGGGATCGAGCTCGACGACGGTGACGGAGGCGACGTCGCGGTAGCGGAGCACCTCGCGGGCGGCGAGGCCGTCGCCGCCGCCGAGGACGAGGACCCGGGCGTGCGGGCCGGTCATCGCCGGGTGGACCAGGGACTCGTGGTAGCGGTACTCGTCGTAGCCGCTGACCCGCAGCCGTCCGTCGAGGTAGAGGTCGAGGGAGCGCGGCGAGCCGGTCGCGGGGCCGGTGAGCACCAGCTCCTGCACCCCGGTCTGGACGGCGACCCGCACCTCGGCTCCGTAGACCGCGCGTCGGGCGAGGCGCTCGAAGTCGTCGGCGAGGACGGTCGCGGAGGCCAGCACGACGAGGACGGTCAGGTTCGCGGCGATGAGCAGCCAGCGGCAGCGCCGGCTCAGGTCGTGGCGGAAGAGCCACAGGACCAGGCCGCCGCCGACGACGGCGTTGACCGTGCCGGTGAGCATGGCGCCGGTGAGCTGGCCGAGCATCGGCAGCAGCAGGAACGGGAAGGCGAGGCCGCCGACGAGGGCGCCCACGTAGTCGGCGGCGAACAGGTCGGCGACGGCGCCGCCCGCGTCCTGTCTGCGGATGCGCTGGATGAGGACCATCAGCAGCGGGATCTCGGCGCCGATGAGCATGCCGATGGCGAAGGAGAAGGCGACGAGCGCCGGCCGGGACTCCCCCAGCCAGGCGAAGCTCGCGTACAGCGCCATGGCGGAGAGGCCGCCGAGGAGGGCGAGCCCGGCCTCGATGACGCCGAAGCCGAGGGCGGGCCGGTGCCGGAAGCTTTTGGCGAGCAGGGAGCCGACACCCATGGCGAAGACCATGACGGACAGCACGACCGACGCCTGGGTGACGGAGTCGCCGATGAGGTACGTGCCCAGGGCGAGCAGCTCCAGCTCGTACACGAGCCCGCAGGCGGCGCAGACGAACACGGTGGCCAGGACCAGGAGTCGGCCGGTCCGGGGCCGTACGGGCAGGCCGGCCGTGACGGTCTCGGCGCCTCCCGGCTCCGGAGCCGGGAGGACCCGGCGCGGGACGGAACGGTCGATCATGCAGCGAACCGTACGTCACCGCCCACTCGCATCCGGTCACCCACATGGGTGCAAGTGGCGCACCGATTGGGCCAGTTGGCGTAACCAACCCGCATCCGGCCCCGCGGCGCGCCCGGACGGCCGCACTCCGGCGGCAGGCGCCTCTCGCCCGTACGGCCTACAGCAGGGCGGGCGATTCCAGGGCCGGCGCCGGGGCGCCCATCCGCACCCCGACCCGTGTCCGCGTGGCCACCAACTGCCCTTCCTGCGGGTACGCGTGCCACGTACGCCACCGCACCTGGCCCTCGTAGCGCTGGGCGAGCATGGCGGTGAAGGCGTGCGGGCTTCCGGGGAACGTCCCCGCTAGCCCGTTCGGGTGGTCCGCCACCAGTGCGAGGAGCTCCTGGGCCCGCCCGGCGAAGGATCCCCGCGACAGCGTCTCGACCCGCGCGGCGAACTCGTACTCCCAGTCGCCGACCCGCTTCGCCACACCGAGCGGCAGCGGCGTACTGCTGCCCGGCATGCAGGCGACCGTCTCCGAACAGAGCACGTCCTTCTCCTCCAGCAGAACCTGATGGGAGGCCCCGAGCAGGCGCAACTCGACCTTCGCGCCGGAAAGTTCGAGGTTCAGCACGGCCAGGGCGGGCAGCCGGTCCCGACCCAGGGCCCAGGCGAGATCGGCGGCACGCGTGTCGGTGTATGAGGTCTGGAGGGTCGTGAGCATGAGTCGGCTCCGCAAACGCGCGAGGGAGATGGGCCGGGGCCCGCCAGCGGTGGCAAACACGGGTGGGGGGAAACCGGCACGGGTCCACAGGAAGTCCAGGGAGGTCCGAGGACTGGTCTACTCAACCGAGGGAATCATGAAAGGCACGGCACTCACAGCGTTTTTACCCAACTTGACGGGGTTTACATCCCCCCGGGGGCTCGGCAGTTCACGTGTTCATAAGGTTGCGTTCCGCGCGTCGGGATGCATCGGCAACGCGCGGGACGCCCGACGGAAAACGGGCCGTCGGACGCCCGCGCCGAGGCGGCGCCGGCTGCCCCGTGTCAGCTGCCGCCGCCACACCCCCCGCCCCCGCACGACGAGGACGAACCACAGGAGGAGGACGACCCGCACGAGGACGACGAGCCGCTGCCCGACGAACCCCCCTCGCCCGCCCACCAGCTGCGCCTTCCGCGGCGCCGGCGGACCGGACGCGGACCGTACACGGTCCTGGGCCGTACGAGCCTCCACAGGAGGGCGACCCCCGCACACAGCACGAGCACTACGAAGACAAACTCCATGTCCGCCCCCTCTCTCACGCCCCGGTCCTCCCGGGGAGCGGGATCCCCGCGTCCCGCGTGCAGGGGGGATTCCCAAGGCCCGCACGGCCCAAAGCACACTTGAGCAAGTCCAGAGGTTGCCCGCAGGATGACGCCCATGAGCGCACCCGTGAGCAGCGACCGCCCCTTCCTCAACCGCCGCCTGGCACCCTTCGGCACCACGATCTTCGCGGAGATGTCGGCGCTGGCCGCGCGCACCGGGGCGATCAACCTCGGCCAGGGCTTCCCCGACACCGACGGCCCGGCGCAGATCGCCGAGGCGGCCTCCCGCGCGGTCCTCACCGGGCTCGGCAACCAGTACCCGCCCGGCCCCGGCGTCCCGGAGCTGCGCCGCGCGATCGCCGCGCACCAGCAGCGCTTCTACGGGCTCGGCTACGACCCCGACGCCGAGGTCCTGGTCACCGCCGGCGCCACGGAGGCCATCGCCGCCTCCCTCCTCGCCCTCCTGGAGCCCGGTGACGAGGTCATCGCCCTCGAACCGTTCTACGACTCCTACGCGGCCTGTATCGCGATGGCCGGCGCCACCCGTGTCCCGGTCACCCTGCGCCCGCACGGCGCGGCCTTCGTCCTCGACCTGGACGAGCTGCGCGCCGCCGTCACCCCGCGCACCCGGCTGCTCCTGCTGAACACCCCGCACAACCCGACGGGCACCGTCCTCACCCCGGACGAGCTCACGGCGATCGCCGCGCTCGCCGTCGAGCGTGATCTGCTGGTCGTCACCGACGAGGTGTACGAGCACCTGGTCTTCGAGGGCTCCCACACGCCGCTGGCGGGGTTCCCGGGGATGCGCGAGCGCACGGTCACGATCAGCAGCGCCGGCAAGACGTTCTCGTTCACCGGCTGGAAGGTCGGCTGGCTGACGGCTCCGCCCGAGCTCGTCTCCGCCGTCCGCACGGCGAAGCAGTTCCTCACCTACGTCTCCTCGGGCCCCTTCCAGTACGCCGTCGCGGAGGCCCTGGACCTGCCGGACGCCTACTACGAGTCCTTCCGTGCCGACCTCGCCGCCAAGCGAGACATCCTCGCCGACGGCCTCGCGTCGGCGGGCTTCGAGGTCTTCCGCCCCCAGGGCACCTACTTCATCACCACCGACATCACCCCCCTCGGCGAGAAGGACGGCCTCGCCTTCTGCCGCGCCCTGCCCGAGCGCTGCGGGGTCGTCGCCATCCCGAACCAGGTCTTCTACGACGACAAGACCGCCGGTGCCACGCAGGTGCGCTGGGCGTTCTGCAAGCGCACGACCGTGCTGCGGGAGGCGGCGGACCGCCTCGGCCGCCTGGGGCGCTGACAGCGGACGGCCGACTCCGGCGGTACCACCGGGCAGCGCCGAGGGCTCGCGTTCGGCGCGGCGGCTACGTGCCATCCCCGGCGGGCGGCGGCCGCCGTTAACGGCATGAGCCCGGCCGGGCTCCGCGGTCGGGGTGACCGCGGGGCCGGACGGGCTCAGGTACGCCTGCGGGGTCTACCTCCTGCTCTTCGCCGAGGTGCCCCGTGAGGGAGGGCCGGGGTCAGTTGCCCCCGCCGTCCTCCTCCTCGCCGTCGGCGGAGTCGATGTCCTTCTCCAGTCCGAGCTGCTCCGTGAGCCACTTGTCGAACTCGATGGAGGCGCGGACCCAGCTGACCGTGGAGGACACGAAGTGCTCCAGGTTGACGCCGGTGCCGATCAGCATCTGCGCCTCGCCGATCAGGCGGACCGAGCCGTCGTCGTGGGTGTGGCTGTAGACCTTCGGCCACAGGGTGCGACGGTTCCAGTCGTCGATCGACTCAAGGAGCTGCGGCTTCTCGTCGATCTTGTGCGGACGGTCGTAGAAGGTCCGCACCGAGAAGACCTGCTGCTCCGCTTCGCCGCGGAACATGAAGTACGTACGGAACTCCTCCCACGGCGCCGCGAGGTCACCCTCGTCGTCGACGACGTACTTGAGCTCCATCTGCTCCAGCAGCTGCTTGACCAGATCCTGGTCGGGGACGACGGGGCCCGCCGGTCCTGTGGCCTGCGGATCGGGCTGCTGCCCTCCGAAGTTCGGAATCGAGGCCGGGTCGATGCTCACCGTGTACTTCCCTTCGTGCGGATACTTGCATCCTCCCCCATCCCGCCCACCCCATGTCCAGCCCGACGGTCGCGTATCCGCTGCGGGCGGACAGGAGTGCACCCCGCGCACGTGCCTGTACGCGGGGTGCAGGGGCGGAGAGCCCCCGCGGATCCGGCGGATCCGTCAGAGCGCCTTGCCCACCAGCAGGTCCTCGCCCGCCGCGTCGACGCGCACGGTGTCGCCGTCGCGGACCTCTCCGGAGAGGATCTCCTTCGCCAGGCGGTCGCCGATCGCCGTCTGGATCAGGCGGCGCAGCGGCCTGGCACCGTACGCCGGGTCGTTGCCCTTGTCCGCCAGCCAGGCCAGGGCCCCGGGGGTGACGTCCAGGGTCAGCCGCCGGTCGGCCAGCCGCTTGGCGAGGCGGCCGATCTGCAGCTCGGCGATGTGCGCCAGCTCGTCGCGGCTCAGCGCGGAGAAGACCACCAGGTCGTCCAGGCGGTTGAGGAACTCCGGCTTGAAGCTCGCCCGGACCACGTCCAGGACCTGCTGCTTCTTCTGGTCGGCCGGGGTTACCGGGTCCATCAGAAACTGGCTGCCCAGGTTCGAGGTCAGGATCAGGATGGTGTTGCGGAAGTCCACCGTCCGGCCCTGGCCGTCCGTGAGCCGGCCGTCGTCGAGGACCTGGAGCAGGATGTCGAAGACCTCCGGGTGCGCCTTCTCCACCTCGTCGAGGAGCACCACGCTGTACGGGCGCCGCCGGACCGCCTCGGTGAGCTGGCCGCCCTCCTCGTAGCCGACGTAGCCGGGCGGGGCGCCGACGAGGCGGGCCACGCTGTGCTTCTCGGAGTACTCCGACATGTCGATGCGGACCATGGCCCGCTCGTCGTCGAAGAGGAAGTCGGCGAGCGCCTTGGCCAACTCCGTCTTGCCCACGCCCGTCGGGCCGAGGAAGAGGAACGAGCCGGTCGGCCGGTCCGGGTCGGCGATGCCGGCGCGGGTGCGGCGTACGGCGTCGGAGACGGCCCGTACGGCCTCGGTCTGACCGATCAGGCGGCGGCCCAGCTCGTCCTCCATGCGGAGCAGCTTCTGGGTCTCCCCCTCCAGCAGCCGGCCGGCGGGGATGCCGGTCCAGGCGCCCACCACGTCCGCGATGTCGTCGGGGCCGACCTCGTCCTTGACCATGGAGTCCTTGGCGCTCTCGGCGGCGGCCTCCTCCTCGGTGGCCTCGGCCAGCTCGCGCTCCAGCTGCGGGATCTCCCCGTACAGGAGCTTGGAGGCAGAGTCGAAGTCGCCGTCGCGCTGGGCGCGCTCGGCCTGGCCGCGCAGGTCGTCCAGGCGCTCCTTGAGCTCGCCGACCCGGTTGAGGGACTGCTTCTCCTTCTCCCAGCGGGCGGTCAGGCCGCGCAGCTCCTCCTCCCGGTCGGCGAGGTCCTTGCGGATCTTGTCGAGGCGCTCGCGCGAGGCCGGGTCGGACTCGTTGTTCAGCGCCAGCTCCTCCATCCGCAGGCGGTCCACCGAGCGCTGGAGCTCGTCGATCTCGACGGGCGAGGAGTCGATCTCCATGCGCAGCCGGGACGCGGCCTCGTCGACGAGGTCGATGGCCTTGTCGGGCAGGAAGCGGGAGGTGATGTACCGGTCGGAGAGGGTCGCGGCGGCGACCAGCGCGCTGTCGTTGATGACCACCTTGTGGTGGGCCTCGTAGCGGCCCTTGAGCCCGCGCAGGATCGCGATCGTGTCCTCGACGGACGGCTCGGCGACCAGCACCTGCTGGAAGCGCCGCTCCAGGGCCGGGTCCTTCTCGATGCGCTCGCGGTACTCGTCGAGGGTGGTCGCGCCGACCATGCGGAGCTCGCCGCGGGCCAGCATGGGCTTGAGCATGTTGCCGGCGTCCATCGCGGAGTCGCCGCCGGCGCCCGCGCCGACGACCGTGTGCAGCTCGTCGATGAAGGTGATGATCTGGCCCTCGCTGGACTTGATCTCCGCGAGGACGGTCTTGAGCCGCTCCTCGAACTCGCCGCGGTACTTCGCGCCGGCGACCATGGCGCCGAGGTCGAGGGCGACGAGCCGCTTGTTCTTCAGGGATTCGGGCACGTCACCCTTGACGATGCGCTGGGCCAGGCCCTCGACGACGGCCGTCTTGCCGACGCCGGGCTCGCCGATGAGCACCGGGTTGTTCTTCGTACGGCGTGACAGGACCTGCACGACGCGGCGGATCTCGTGGTCGCGGCCGATGACCGGGTCGAGCTTGCCGTCGCGGGCGGCCGCCGTGAAGTCGGTGCCGAACTTCTCCAGGGCCTTGTACTGGCCCTCGGGGTCGGGGGTGGTCACCCGCCGTGCTCCTCGTGTGTTCTGGAAGGCGTCCAGCAGCTTGCGCGCCGTCGCCCCCTGGGTGGAAAGGACCTCGCCGGCCGCGCCGCCCTTGGCGGCGATGGCGATGAGCAGGTGCTCGGTGGAGAGGTACTCGTCGCCGAGCTTGCCGGCCTCGCTGTCGGCCTCGGCGAGCACGGCGAGCAGCTCGCGGGTGGGCTGCGGGGGCGCGACCGTGGAGCCGGTGACGCTGGGCAGGGCGGCGAGGAGGCGTTCGGCGCCGCTGCGCACGGCGGCCTGGTCCGCGTCCGTGGCGATCAGCAGGTCGATCAGGTTCTCGTTGTCCTCGCCGGCGAGCAGGGCCAGCAGCAGGTGTGCGGGGGTGAGGTCCGCGTGGCCGTCCTTGACGGCCCTGCCGGTGGCCGCGTTCAGCGCGTCGCGGCTCTTGTTGGTCAGCTCGGCGTCCACTGCGCCTTCTCCTCTCCGAGGGATGCACCGCTGGGTGGGTCTGACAGAGTCAGCGTATGCAAAGTTGAGTCTATTCCACTCAAGGCAGTTGAGGGGAACCCTTCCCCGTACCCTTCGGCCCATGTCCCATGACGTACTCAACCCGACGCCCGAGTACCTCGCCTTCTGGCGGGAGCGCCACGTCTGCACCCTGACCACCCCGCGCCCCGACGGGACCCCGCACGTGGTGCCGGTGGGCGTGACCTACGACCCGGAGGCCGGCCTGGCCCGGGTGATCAGCAACAAGAACAGCAAAAAGGTCCGCAACGTCCTGGCGGCGCAGACCGCGCAGACCGCGCAGGACGGCGGCGCTGCGGGCGGCGGGGCGCGGGTGGCGGTCTGCCAGATGGAGGGGCGCCGCTGGGCCACGCTGGAGGGCCGTGCGGTGATCCGCACGGACGAGGCGTCGGTCGCCGACGCGGTGGCGCGCTACGCGGAGCGGTACGGGCGGACCCCGTCGCCCAATCCCGACCGTGTGGTCATGGAGATCACCCTGGACCGGGCCATGGGTCGCGCATGAGCCGTTGACGTTTCATCTTTGTCCGGTTCACGCACTGGACGCGGGCATCACAACGGCGCCATCGTGGTCAGGTCCACGACGGCGCCGTTGTGTGGGGGTAGCGCCTGAGCGATCTGGAACGACGGGGGAATCGCTTCAGGCACTGCGGGGGGTGGCGGTGGTGATGTCGGGCTCGAAGAGCTGGTGGTCCCGCTGATCGAGATTGACGAAGACCATCCCGTAGCGCACCTCGCAGCGGACGGGCTGCGGCGCGCCGCGCGGGCGGCGCAGGCACCGGTAGGCACGGACGTCCTCGTCCTCCTCGCGCACGATGACGATGGGCTGGCCGAAGAGGGTGACCATCAGCGAGTCGCCGGGGTGGGGGATGGCCGTGGCGAGGTCGATGAACTGCCAGCCCGAGCGGTATGCCGACGCCATCTCGCGGCGGAAGCCGCGGTCGTCGGGGGTCATGCGGACACCGTCGCAGGAGCCTCGGTCCAGCCCGTGTCGTCCTTACCGCCCAGCTCGGCGGCGGTCCAGCCGGTGTCCGCGTACTTGCCCACGGGCGCCGTGGTCCAGCCGGTGTCGAACTCCGTGCTCGTCAGGCTCGTACCCTGACCGTCCCTAGCGCTCCCCGCGTCACTTTCGACGGCGCTGACTGCCCCAAAAACCGCAACGGCGGAGAAACCTATGGCAAGCACCGAGCGAAGCATTCTCTTGTACATGGTCGGCTTCGTCCTCACTTGATGGAATCCTCTCCCCCGCGTGACAGACGATGGCTCATTCAGGCACGTCAATGCCACAGGGACGATGCATCATGTTCTTGCATGTTCAGGACCCTGGGGGGTGGAGATTTGACGCAAAAACCGACAAAGGCGACACATCCCCACCCCGTCACGTCCATGTGCGCCGAGGGGACCCGGCTGTACGCCGCCGCCCTGAGCACCGGCCGGATAGCCCGGGGAGAGATCCAGAACGCCCCCTGCCTGCTGGAACTCGCCCTTCTGCAGCCCGACCCGGATGACGCCAACCAGCTCCGCCCGGTTCCCCCGTCCGTGGCTTTGGCTCAACGGCTCCATCCGATTGAACGCGAGATCCAGGACCGCCGACGCAGCGCTGTAGATCTCACCGACACTTTCGAGCCTTTCCTCGCCATCAGCGCACAGAGCCCGGCCGACACCCATGCCATCACGGTGCTGGAGGGTTTCGAACGGATCAACGCCGCGCTGAACCTCGCCACGGCCGAATGCCACACCGAGGTGCTGACGGTCCAGCCGGGCGGAGCGCGGCCTTCCGAGGCCCTCACACAGGCCCTGGAGCGCGACCAGCCGCTGATCGACCGCGGGGTCAGCATACGGACCCTCTACCAGCACACCGCCCGGCACAGCCAGGGCACCCTCGCCTACGTGGACCGGATCTCCACCGGCAAGGTCGAGATCCGCACCCTCGAAGAGCTGATAGAGCGCCTGATCATCTTCGACCGCACCGTCGCCTTCATCCCGGTGAGCGACGACCGCCGGGTCGCGCTGGAACTGCGCCACCCCGGCCTCGTCGACTACCTCATCAAGGTCTTCGAGCAGCTCTGGCACCGCGCCGTCCCGCTCACCGAGGAGGTGACGTACCGCAGCACCCCGGGCGGCGTCACCGGCGTGCAGCGCACCATCGCCCAGCTCCTCATCGAGGGGCACGTGGACGAGGCCATAGCCCGCCGCCTCGGCATGAACGTCCGCACCTGCCGCGCCCACATCGCCAAGCTCGCCACCACCCTCGGCAGCGGCAGCCGCGCCCAGCTCGGCTACCTGATAGCCCGCTCGGGCATCCTGGGCCGCCCCTCGGCCCCCGAGGAGGGCGAGGACGCCGGGCCTGACCACGAAGGCCTCTAGAACGCGCCGCAGGCCCCGCCCGGGGAAGGGCGGGGCCTGCGGGTGTACTTCCGGGGCCGGGGCGGCTTGCCGCTCAGTCCAGCGGGCGCTTGGGGCTCGGGCGCCAGACGACCAGGGCGCTGCCCGGCTGCGGGGGCTGGTACGGGACCAGGTCCCGGCGGTACGAGGCGTGTACCTGGGCCTCGCGGGCCCGCAGCGTGGCTGCCGCGCCGTCCACCGCGGCGGAGAGCTCGGCGACGCGCTGCTGGAGCGCGGCCACCTGGTTCTCCAGTTCGATGATCCGCTTGATGCCCGCCAGGTTGATGCCCTCGTCCTGGGACAGCGTCTGCACCGTGCGCAGCAGCTCGATGTCCCGGGCCGAGTAGCGCCGGCCGCGGCCGGCCGTACGGTCCGGGGAGACCAGGCCGAGGCGGTCGTACTGGCGGAGGGTCTGCGGGTGCAGGCCCGAGAGCTGGGCGGCCACCGAGATCACGTAGACCGGGGTCTCGTCGGTGAGTGGGTAGGCACCGCCCCCCAGACGGGAAGACTGTCGTCGGCGGCCGTCCATGTCATGCTCCCTTCGCGGACTCGAACAGCGCGGAGCGCGGGTCCTGCGACTCCGTCGCCTCGCGGTACATCTCCAGCGCCTCGCGTGCCTTGTCGGACAGCTCGGTCGGAACCGCGACCTCCACGGTGACGAGGAGGTCCCCGCGGGTGCCGTCCTTGCGGACCGCGCCCTTGCCGCGGGCCCGCATCGTACGCCCGTTCGGGGTGCCCGGGGGAAGTTTCAGCGTCACCGCGGGGCCGTTCAGGGTCGGGACCCTGATGTCGGCGCCCAGCGCGGCCTCGGCGAACGTCACGGGGACGGTCACCGTCAGGTTGTCGTCCTTGCGGCCGAAGACCGGGTGGGTTCCGACGTGGACCACCACGTACAGGTCGCCGGCCGGACCGCCCCGCTCGCCCGGTGCGCCCTTGCCGCGCAGCCGGATCCGCTGGCCGTCGGAGACGCCCGCCGGGATCCGGACCTGCATGGTGCGGGAGCTGCGGGCCCGGCCGCTGCCCTTGCAGACGTCGCAGGGGGTCTCCGCGATCAGGCCGCGGCCCTTGCAGTCCGCGCAGGGGTCCGTCAGCGAGAAGCCGCCGCCGCTGCCGCGCGAGACCTGGCCGGTGCCGACGCAGGTCGGGCACACCCTGGGCGTGCCGTTCTTGTCGCCGGTGCCCGAACAGGCCTTGCAGGGCGCCTGCGAGGACATCCGCAGCGGGACCGTGGCCCCGTCCACCGCCTCGGTGAAGGAGAGGGTGACCTCCGACTCGATGTCCTGGCCGCGGCGCGGCTGGGTACGGGTGCCCGCACCCGGGCCGGCGCCGCGGTTGAAGAGGCCGCCGAAGACGTCGCCCAGGCCGCCGCCGAAGCCGCCGGCCTGACCGCCCTGCTGGGTGCCCCCGAAGAGGTCGCCCAGGTCGAAGTTGAACGAGCCGCCGCCGCCCGGCCCGGGGCGGAAGCCGCCGTTGCCGAACAGCGCGCGCGCCTCGTCGTACTCCTTGCGCTTCTTGGCGTCCCCGAGGACGTCGTTCGCCTCGGAGATCTCCTTGAAGCGCGCCTCGGCGGAGGCGTCGCCCTTGTTGGCGTCCGGGTGGTACTCGCGAGCGAGCTTCCGGTACGCCTTCTTGATCTCGGCCTCGGTGGCGTCCTTCGGGACACCGAGGACCTTGTAGTAGTCCTTCTCCACGAAGTCCTTCGTGCTCATCCCCGGTGTCCCTCCTCCCGTGCCGCTACGTGTACTGCGTCAGCCCTGGTCGGCTGCATCCGCGTCCTCGCCGGACGGCTTGTCGCCCTCCGCGGACTCGGACTTGGGGGCCGCGCCCGGCTGGGGCTCGGCCACCGCGACCCGCGCGGGACGGATCGTACGCTCGCCGATCCGGTACCCCGGCTGCAGGATCGCCACGCAGGTCGTCTCGGTGACGTCCGGCGCGTACGAGTGCATCAGGGCCTCGTGGACCGTCGGGTCGAAGGGCTCACCCTCCTTGCCGAACTGCTGCAGGCCCATCTTGGCGGCGACCGTCTCCAGCGACTCGGCCACCGACTTGAAGCCGCCGACCAGCTCGCCGTGCTCCCGCGCCCGGCCGATGTCGTCGAGCGTCGGCAGGAGCTCCGTCAGGAGGGACGCGACCGCGATCTCCTTGACGGTGATCCGGTCCCGCTCCACCCGGCGGCGGTAGTTCTGGTACTCCGCCTGGAGCCGCTGGAGGTCCGCGGTGCGCTCACCGAGCGCGGTACGGGCCTGGTCCAGCTGCGCCAGCAGGGCCACATCCTGTGCGCTGTCCCCGGCCGGGGCCGCCCCCTCCGCCGTGTCGGCGGAGTCGGCGGCCTTCGGCTCGGCGTCGTCCTGAGCGGCGTCGGCGGGGACTTCGGGCTTCTCCTCGAAGCCCGGGGTCTCCTCCGACATCAGGCAGCGCCACCCTTCGGCTTCTCGTCGTCGACGATCTCGGCGTCGACGACGTCGTCGTCGGCCTTGGCCTGGCCCGCGTCACCGGCGGCGCCGGCGGCACCCTGGGCGGCCTGCGCGTCGGCGTAGAGCGCCTGGCCGAGCTTCTGGCTGACCGCCGCGAGCTTCTCGGTCGCGGTGCGGATCTCGCCGGTGTCCTCGCCCTTGAGCTTCTCCTTCAGCTCGGCGACAGCCGCCTCGACCTCGGTCTTGACCTCGGCCGGGACCTTGTCCTCGTTGTCCTTGACGAACTTCTCCGTCTGGTAGACGAGCTGCTCGCCCTGGTTGCGGGACTCGGCGGCCTCCTTGCGGCGCAGGTCCTCCTCCGCGTACTGCTCCGCCTCCTGGCGCATGCGGTCGACCTCGTCCTTGCCGAGCGAAGAGCCGCCGGTGACGGTCATCTTCTGCTCCTTGCCCGTGCCGAGGTCCTTGGCCGTGACGTGCATGATGCCGTTCGCGTCGATGTCGAAGGAGACCTCGATCTGCGGGACGCCGCGCGGTGCCGGGGGCAGGCCGGTCAGCTCGAACATGCCGAGCTTCTTGTTGTACGCCGCGATCTCGCGCTCGCCCTGGTAGACCTGGATCTGCACGGACGGCTGGTTGTCCTCGGCCGTCGTGAAGATCTCGGACCGCTTGGTCGGGATCGTGGTGTTGCGCTCGATGAGCTTGGTCATGATGCCGCCCTTGGTCTCGATGCCGAGGGACAGCGGGGTCACGTCGAGGAGCAGGACGTCCTTGACCTCACCCTTGAGGACACCGGCCTGGAGGGTGGCGCCGATGGCGACGACCTCGTCCGGGTTGACGCCCTTGTTGGCGTCCTGGCCGCCGGTCAGCTCCTTGACGAGCTCGGCGACGGCCGGCATGCGGGTGGAGCCGCCGACGAGGACCACGTGGTCGATCTCGGACAGCTGGATGCCGGCGTCCTTGATGACGTTGTGGAACGGGGTCTTGCAGCGGTCGAGCAGGTCCGCGGTGAGCTGCTGGAACTGCGAGCGCGTGAGCTTCTCGTCCAGGTGCAGCGGGCCCTCGGCGGAGGCCGTGATGTAGGGGAGGTTGATCGAGGTCTCCGTGGAGGAGGACAGCTCGATCTTCGCCTTCTCGGCGGCCTCGCGCAGACGCTGGAGCGCCATCTTGTCCTTGGACAGGTCGACGCCGTGGCCGTTGGCGAACTGCTTCACCAGGTAGTCGACGACGCGCTGGTCCCAGTCGTCACCACCGAGGTGGTTGTCACCGTTGGTGGCCTTGACCTCGACGACGCCGTCGCCGATCTCCAGGAGCGACACGTCGAAGGTGCCGCCACCGAGGTCGAAGACGAGAATGGTCTGGTCGTCCTTGTCGAGGCCGTAGGCCAGGGCGGCGGCCGTCGGCTCGTTGACGATGCGCAGGACGTTCAGACCCGCGATCTCGCCGGCCTCCTTCGTCGCCTGGCGCTCGGAGTCGTTGAAGTAGGCCGGGACGGTGATGACCGCGTCCGTGACCTTCTCACCCAGGTAGGCCTCGGCGTCGCGCTTCAGCTTCTGCAGGATGAAGGCGCTCATCTGCTGCGGGTTGAAGTCCTTGCCATCCAGGTTGATCTTCCAGTCAGTGCCCATGTGGCGCTTGACGGAGCGGATGGTCCGGTCCACGTTCGTGACCGCCTGGCGCTTGGCCACCTCGCCGACGAGGACCTCGCCGTTCTTGGCGAAGGCGACGACGGACGGCGTGGTCCTGGCGCCCTCGGCGTTGGTGATGACGGTGGGCTCGCCGCCTTCCAGAACGCTGACGACGGAGTTAGTGGTGCCCAGGTCGATGCCGACCGCACGTGCCATTTCGATTCCTCCAGCTGACTTGAGTGGAACAGACTCAACCATGCCGTACCGCCGCGCGCGCGTCAACAGAACTGAGTCGGGTCGGCTCAACCTTTAGCCGCTCCTTACGCGCAACCTTGGGTTCACCGGGTGGTACGGCCGGACGGGCCCGCGCTGCGCGGCCGGGCCGGACGGCGGCCCGCGCCGCGCGGCCGGACGGGGGACCCGCGCCGCGCGGCACGCCCGGGTCGCGATGCCCGTACGGCAGCGTGCTGGCATGCCGCCCACACTCACCGCCCCCCGGTTCCGGGTACGGGTACCCGCGGCCCCGCCGGCGAAGCGGGTGCTCGACCTCGCCGGGGCGGCGATCCTGCTGACCCTGCTCGCGCCGGTGCTGGCAGCGGCCACCGCACTGATGTACGCGGCCACCGGCGGGCACCCCTTCGCGCGGGAGGCCGCCGTCGGGCTCGCCGGGCGGCCGCTGCGGACCTGGCGCTTCGCCACGGCCGCGGCAGGCCGGCCGGGTGCGCTCCTGGAGCGGTTCGCCCTCGACGGGCTCCCCCAGCTGCTCAACGTGGTCCGCGGCGAGATGTCGCTGGTCGGCCCGCGCCCGCAGGCGCGTACGGACCACCCGTACCGGCTCCTGGTACGCCCCGGAATGACCGGCTTGTGGCAGGTGAGCGAACGCTCCGACCTACCCTGGGAGGAGATGGCTCTCCTCGACCTGCATTATGTGGAGAACCACTGGCTCGGGATGGACCTGGCGATCCTGGCGCGGACCCCGCGGGCGGCCTACCGACAAAGGCTCGCCTGAGCGACACAGATCACCGCACGCTCAGCTACATTGCGGCGTCGGGAATGGGTAACCTCAAGCCTTGACTTCATAAGTTACCGCTTAGTAAGTGCCGCCCGAGGAGCCCTCCCATGCAACTCGCCGCGATCATCGTGTCGCTGGTCCTGACCGTGGTCGGCGTCGCGCTGCTCGCACGAGCCGTGGCGCAGATCTACCGCTTCGTGAAGATCGGCCAGCCCGTACCGGCCGGCAGCCGCACGGACGACCCGAAGGCCCGAACGCTCACCCTCGTCCGGGAGTTCCTCGGCCACAGCCGGATGAACCGCTGGGGCATCGTCGGCTTCGCCCACTGGTTCGTCGCGATCGGCTTCCTGACGCTCCCGCCGACCCTGGCGCAGGCCTACGGCCAGCTCTTCCAGGCCGACTGGACCCTTCCGGTCCTGGGCGGCTTCCTGCCGTTCGAGCTCTACATCGAGTTCATCGGCCTGATGACCGTCGTCGGCATCCTGGTCCTGATCGCGATCCGCCTGCTCAGCCTGCCCTCGCGGGCCGGCCGCAAGTCGCGCTTCGCCGGCTCTAAGGCCTGGCAGGCGTACTTCGTCGAGTACATCATCCTCACCATCGGCCTCGCGATCCTGTGCCTGCGCGGCCTTGAGGGCGCGATCCACCACGTGGACAGCTGGGAGCCGGCGTACGCCATCTCCTACCCGCTGGTCATGGCCTTCGACGGGCTGTCGGCGAGCGCGCTGCAGAACGCCATCTACTTCACCGCGATGATCAAGATCGGCACCTCGCTGATCTGGATGATCGTCGTCTCGCTCAACACCAACATGGGTGTCGCCTGGCACCGCTTCCTCGGCTTCCCGAACATCTGGTTCAAGCGGAACGCCGACGGCGCCACCGCGCTGGGCGCGCTCCAGCCGATGACCAGCGGCGGCAAGGAGATCGACTTCGAGGACCCGGGCGAGGACGACAACTTCGGCGTCTCGCAGGTCGAGCAGTTCTCCTGGAAGGGCATCCTCGACTTCTCCACGTGCACCGAGTGCGGCCGCTGCCAGTCGCAGTGCCCCGCCTGGAACACGGGCAAGCCGCTCTCCCCGAAGCTCCTGATCATGTCGCTGCGCGACCACGCGCACGCCAAGGCCCCGTACCTGCTGGCAGGCGGCGGCAAGGACATGGAGGGCAACGAGAAGGCCACGGCCGAGCAGCTCGCCGGCGTCCCCGCCGCGGCGCTGGCGGAGGCCGAGCGCCCGCTGATCGGCACGGCCCTGGAGAACGGCGTCATCGACCCGGACGTGCTGTGGTCCTGCACGACCTGCGGTGCGTGCGTGGAGCAGTGCCCGGTCGACATCGAGCACATCGACCACATCGTCGACATGCGCCGCTACCAGGTGATGATCGAGTCCGCGTTCCCGTCGGAGGCGGGCACGATGCTCAAGAACCTGGAGAAGAAGGGCAACCCCTGGGGCCTGGCGAAGAAGCAGCGCGTCGAGTGGACGAAGGAGGTCGACTTCGAGGTCCCGATCATCGGCAAGGACGCGGAGGACCTCTCGGAGTTCGACTACCTCTACTGGGTCGGCTGCGCCGGCGCCCTGGAGGACCGGGCCAAGAAGACCACGAAGGCCTTCGCGGAGCTGCTGAACATCGCGGGCGTCAAGTTCGCGATCATGGGCGGCGACGAGAAGTGCACCGGTGACTCGCCGCGCCGCCTGGGCAACGAGCCGCTGTTCCAGCAGCTGGGCCAGGAGAACGTGGCCATGCTGAACATGGCGTTCGGCGAGGACGACGACGACCCGGAGACGAAGAAGCCGAAGTCGGCGAAGCGGATCGTCTCGACCTGCCCGCACTGCTTCAACACCATCGCGAACGAGTACCCGCAGCTCGGCGGCGAGTACGAGGTCATCCACCACACGCAGCTGCT
Organism: Streptomyces sp. TN58; assembly: GCF_001941845.1. NCBI lineage: Bacteria > Bacillati > Actinomycetota > Actinomycetes > Kitasatosporales > Streptomycetaceae > Streptomyces > Streptomyces sp. TN58. The sequence goes on from NZ_CP018870.1 coordinate 3,752,188, forward strand.
CCAGCACCTGATCGACGAGGGCCGGCTGACGCCGGTGACGCCGGTCGACGGTCTGATCACGTACCACGACCCGTGCTACCTGGGCCGGCACAACAAGGTCTACACGCCGCCGCGCGAGATCATGTCGGCCGTGCCGGGACTGCGCCAGCAGGAGATGCACCGCCACAAGGAGCGGGGCTTCTGCTGCGGCGCCGGTGGCGCGCGGATGTGGATGGAGGAGCGGATCGGCAAGCGCATCAACAACGAGCGCGTCGACGAGGCCCTGTCCCTCAACCCCGACATCGTCTCGACCGCCTGCCCGTTCTGCCTGGTCATGCTGACCGACTCGGTCAACGGCAAGAAGAACGAGGGTCAGGCGAAGGAGTCCGTGCAGGTCGTGGACGTGGCCCAGCTGCTGCTGGAGTCGGTCAAGGCCCCGGGCCCGACGGAGGAGGAACTGGCCGCGCTGGCGGCCGAGGCGGAGGCGGAAGCCGCGGCGGCCGCTGCGGCGGAGGCGGAGGCCAAGGCGGAAGCGGAAGCGGAAGCGGCTGCCAAGGCGAAAGCTGAAGCCGAGGCGAAGGCCAAGGCGGATGCGGAGGCCGAGGCGGACGCGAAGGCCAAGGCCGAGGCCGAGGCGGAGGCCGCAGCTGAGGCCGAGACCAAGGCGGAGGCCGAGGCGAAGGTTGAGCCGGAGGCCGAGTCCGAGACCGTGGCCGCGGCTGCGCCGGAGGCGGAAGCCGAGGCTCCGGCCGAGAACGTCGTCGCCGAGGCCACCGCGGCGGACGCCGAGGCGGCGCCGCAGGCCGAGGCCGCGGGCGAGGCCGAGCAGGAGAGCCCGGCCGAGCCGAAGGCGAAGGCCGAGGACGCCAAGTAGGAACCCGGGCCGTCGGCCGCCAGGCGAACGGCCCACACACCGGAAGCGGCCGGTCCCCCCTCGGGGACCGGCCGCTTCCGGCTTTCCGGGGCCAGCCCCGCCCACCACCCGCAGGGTCGGTCGGCGGCTCGGCGGGGCCGATCCCCGGGCACACGCCTGGATCGGAGGCGTCCGGCGCCGCACCGCAGCCGAGTGAACCGGACAGTCGACCCAGGCCCGCCGGGGGTGGGGACAGCCACCCGGGGATCCCCTAAGGGATGTCACAGGTCAGCCGCAAAGGGCGCCGGTTCCGGCTGCCCGGCCACCGGAGCCCGCCGGACCAGGTACGTTCGATCACGTGGCTGGATTCAGGATCGGACGCGGCCGGGACAACAACCGCGCTCCCCAACAACCCCCGCAGCAGCAGCAGTCGTACGGTCAGCAGCAACCGCCGCCGTACGGCCAGCCGCCCTACCCTCCCGTCGGCGGCCCGCCACCGCAGCAGCAGTGGCCGCAGCCGACCGCCGGAGGCCACGGCGAGCCGGAGTACTTCGACCCGTACGGGCAGCCGCACCCGCATGCGCAGCAGCCCCCGTACGGCCCCGGAGGCGGCGGGAACTACAGCAACGACAACCCCGGGCACACCCAGGTCTTCGCCGTCGGCGAGGACCCGTACAGCCAGGGCGCGACCTACCACGCGGGCGCTGCCGCGGCGGCGCCGTCCGGGCCGCGGCTGCCGTGGAAGGACCTGCTGCGCGGCATCGTGACGCGGCCGGGGCAGACCTTCCTCCAGATGCGCGACTACGCCGTCTGGGGTCCCGCGCTGATCGTGACCTTCCTCTACGGCCTCCTCGCGGTCTTCGGCCTGGACGACGCCCGCGAGGACGTGATCAACGCGACCCTGTCGAAGGCCGTCCCGATCGTGCTGTCCGCCGGCGTGGCGTTCGTCATCTGCGGACTGCTCCTGGGCGCGGTCACCCACACCCTGGCCCGCCAGATGGGCGGCGACGGCACCTGGCAGCCCACCGTGGGCCTGTCGATGCTGGTCATGTCCATCACGGACGCCCCGCGTCTGCTCTTCGCCGTGTTCCTCGGCGGCGACAACATGGTCGTCCAGGTGCTCGGCTGGGCCACGTGGGTCGCCGCGGGCGCGCTCTTCACCTCGCTGGTCAGCAAGTCGCACGACCTGCCGTGGCCGAAGGCGCTCGGCGCCTCCGCGATCCAGCTGATCGCCCTGCTGTCGATCATCAAGCTGGGCACGATCTAGCTGCACGCACATACATGCGCGAGGGGCCCCCGGCACCAGCCGGGGGCCCCTCGCGCATCGTGCGGTGAACCGGTGAACGCGACGGTCAGGCGTCCCTACCTTGTTGACCGGGATGAGCGAGCCATTCGTAGGGTTGGCTCACCCAGGGGTGCCGGGTGTGGCTTTCAGGCGTCTGCCGTTGGTGGCTTACTTCGATTCGCCGCCCGGCACCCCACGACGACTCGGCTGCTCATTAGGAATTGCGGCACTGATCGCTCAGTAGGGACTCGACAGCGAAGTCGTCCGTGGCACCTGTACACACACGACCCGCGGAGAAGTACGTGACAGCAATCTGGGCCGGTATCGACGCCGGGAAGACCCATCACCACTGTGTGGTGATCGACGACACCGGCAAGCGCCTTCTGTCCCGGCGCGTCGCCAACAACGAGAGTGAACTGCTCAAGCTCTGTGCGGACGTTCTCGCACTCGGCGACGAAGCGGTCTGGGGCATCGACCTGGCTGACGGCGGGGCCGCCCTGGCCATCACGGTGCTGTTCAACCACGGCCAGCAGCTGCTCTACATCCCCGGGCGGGCGGTCAACCGGGCCTCCGAGGGCTACCGTGGAGACGGCAAAACCGACGCCAAGGATGCGGCGGTGATCGCCGACCAGACCCGCATTCGGCGTGATCTCGCCGCGTTGCGGCCTGGCGACAAGCTGGTGTCCGAGTTGAGGGTCCTCGTCCGTCACCGCCGCGACCTCAGCGACGACCGCACCCGGACAATCAACCGGCTCCGCGGCCACCTCACCGAGATCTTCCCCGGCCTGGAGCGTGAACTCGATCTGGGCAATGTCGGTCTGCGAGGAATCCCGCCGCTTCTACGACCGCAAGCGCGCCGAGGGCAAGCGGCACAGCCAAGCCGTCATGGCCCTCGCACGCCGACGAGTCAATGTCCTCTGGGCTCTATTGCGTGACGGACGGTGCTACCAACCCATACCGCCCGTCACGTCAGCTGCTTGACATCCCGATTAGGAATCGAGGACCTGGCCCTCGCGCTTGACGACCGGCGGCTCGACCGACCAGGGGAAGTTGATCCACTCGTCGGTCTTCTTCCACACGTACTCGCACTGCACGAGCGAGTGGGACTTCTCGTAGATGACGGCGGAGCGCACCTCGGCGACGTGGCCGAGGCAGAAGTCGTGCACCAGCTTGAGCGTCTTGCCGGTGTCGGCGACGTCGTCGGCGATGAGGACCTTCTTGTCGGTGAAGTCGATCGCCTCGGGCACGGGCGCCAGCATGACCGGCATCTCCAGCGTGGTGCCGACGCCGGTGTAGAACTCCACGTTCACCAGGTGGATGTTCTTGCAGTCCAGGGCGTACGCCAGGCCGCCGGCGACGAACACGCCGCCGCGGGCGATGCTCAGGATGATGTCGGGCTCGTAGCCGTCGTCGGCGATGGTCTGCGCCAGCTCGCGCACGGCGGTGCCGAAGCCCTCGTAGGTCAGGTTCTCGCGTACTGCGTCGCTCATGCCTCGTGCCTGACCTGGGTGCGGTGGAAGTTCTGGAAGGAGCGCGAGGCGGTCGGCCCGCGCTGCCCCTGGTACCTGGAGCCGTACCGTTCGCTGCCGTACGGGAACTCCGCGGGCGAGCTGAGCCGGAACATGCACAGCTGCCCGATCTTCATGCCGGGCCAGAGCTTGATCGGCAGCGTGGCCAGGTTCGACAGCTCAAGGGTCACGTGGCCCGAGAACCCGGGGTCGATGAACCCGGCGGTCGAGTGCGTCACGAGGCCGAGACGGCCCAGGCTGGACTTGCCCTCCAGCCGGGAGGCGATGTCGTCGGGCAGCGAGATGACCTCGTAGGTCGACGCCAGGACGAACTCGCCGGGGTGCAGGATGAACGCCTCGTCCCCTTCGGGCTCGACCATCCGCGTCAGGTCCGGCTGCTCGACCGCGGGATCGATGTGGGCGTAGCGGTGATTCTCGAACACCCGGAAGAACCGGTCGAGACGCACATCGATGCTGGAGGGCTGCACCATCGCCTCGTCGAACGGGTCGATGCGAACCCGTCCGCTGTCGATCTCGGCCCGGATGTCTTTGTCAGAGAGAAGCACGTCCCGAGGATACGCAGAGCGCGCGGGCCTCCCCCAATCGAGAGGGACCGCCCGCGCGCCCGGCCGTACGTCTCACACCCGCGCTCAGCGCTTGGGCGCACCGCCGACGGGCACGGCCTGCCGCAGGCGCGCGCACCGCGGACACCGCAGCAGCCGCCCGGGCCCGATCCGGCCGGCACCGAGCTGCTGCAGCGGGAAGGAGGCGGTACTGAAAACATGCCCTTCGGCACAACGGACGACGGTGTGCTCCATCGAGTCCCTTTCCCCAACGAGCCATTCTGCGACGAATCGCCACATTAGGGGATGATCCCGCACCGGCTCCAGCCGCCGCGCTCCGCACGACACGGTACGCCCCAACTCCCGCGCCCACACGCCTGGATGCACACGACAGGCAACGGCGGCACCGCGGCAAATACACCGGGAGGCGATCATGGGGTAGAGTGTGGAACGGTAGGGATCCAGGCAACTGGCCCGCTGCGCGGATGTAGTTTAATGGTAGAACATGAGCTTCCCAAGCTTATAGCGCGGGTTCGATTCCCGTCATCCGCTCTTGAACGAAGGCCCAGGCCAGAGACCTGGGCCTTCTTTGTTGTCTAGACCTATTGGGGGCTGTCGTGCCCTCCGCGTGCCCCAACTCGGCTTTACGCCCTGCCCATGGCGCTGCCCCCGCACCATTTAGGTGGTGCGGGGGCAGCGCCGTCTCAATATGCGGGCGGGTAGCTCTGTGATCCGCACCACTTCCGACCGAGGGAACGTTCCTCCGTAGGCGCAAATGCGAGTGTCAACGCACGACGGAGAGTTGCGGCCTGTGGGAGGCGGCCGCACCACGGGCACCACCGCGCCCGCCCTCCTGGGCCATGACCACCAGGCCGAAGATCAAGTCACTGAGGTCGGCTGCTCGCAGGTCGAGGTCCCGGGCGACTTGGGCCAGCGGCATGCTCTCCGCTCGAAGGGCGGCGAAGACCTTGCCCAACACCTGGGAGGTCTCCCGCGTGAGCGTGCTTTGGGGTTCCGACTTCCGGTAGCCCATGCGACTGAGCTCGACGCAATGCGTGCGGTACTGCCATTCGGTGGTGAGGTTGAGCTCGTGCAGGCGGTGGGCGAGTGCCATGGCGGCGACCTTCCAGCGACGCTTCGCCTGCAGGATCCAGGCGGTGCTCGGGTTGCGAGGGGCGTGCGCCAAGACGTCCGCAGCCGGCATGAGCAGAGCTGCCGCGAAGCGGTGCGCTTCCCCTTCGGCCTGGGGGCCATGGGGGACCTGCTCCTCGCCATGCAGAACCAGGTGGCCGAGCTCATGTGCGGCGTCGAAGCGTCCGCGCTCGGCTGTCTTCTCGGTGTTCAGCAGCACGAACGGGATGCCTCGGTCCCAGAAGGAGAAGGCGTCCACTTCCGGGCAGTCCCTGGACAGCGAGAACACGCGAACACCGTGCGCTTCAAGTAGATGAACCATGTTGGGGATCGGGGTGACCCCCAACCCCCATCGAGTGCGAACCAGTTCGGCTGCGCGCTCGGCGGGACAGTTCTCGGCACCGGCCTCGCCCGGAAACACTGGTTCGTCGTCGCTGCCGAGACGGCTGAACGAGGTCAAGGTCGGAAGGTCCGGCGCCGGCAGCTTGAAGCGAGCCCGGATCCAGTCCTGCAAGATCCGGGCGAGGCGACCACTGCTCAGGGCGATGTCCCGTTGTGAGGCCGTCATCTTGCTCAGCGCCCTGAAGCTGACCGACTCGACGGGCAGGTCGGCGACCTCTTCGGCGACGAAGAAGGACTCCGGGAACTCCAGAGCCTCAGCAAGGCTGGCCAGGGAGGCCGGGGGAGGGTAGGCCCGGCCGTTCTCGTAGTCGGACAACCGGCGGGCGGTGAGTCCGACCATCTGGGCGAGACGGGTGACGGTGAGCCCGCGGCGCTTGCGCGCCAGGACGAGCCGGGATGCGGTGGTCATGGGAGTGCCAATGGGTTGTGGGGTGGACGATCAGCCCAGACGCTCGATCGGGATGTCGATGCCGCCTTCGCCGTCGTCGTCGTTCGGGAACGGGTTGAAGCCCTCGAAGTCGATGTAGGGGAAGATGATCCGCTCGTGCCAGCTGTCGATCTTGCCGCGGCTCCCCGGGTTGGTCGGCAGTGACAGCTCGTAGTAGAGCCGCGTGCCCGTCAGGGTGTTCACGTGCTGGTACAGGAGGAACCAGGTCGGGATCCCCTCCCCGACTCCCTGAGGCTCGGGATCGGCCTCGTAGCCAGGGAACACCAGCTGTCGGTTGGTCTCAACCCGGCGGATGACCGCCGTGCCCTTCGCGTAGCGAGTGGCAGGGGTGAGCGCGGCGTAGCCGGTGGCCTTGTTGCCGCTGGAGGCGGTGATGGCGAAGTCCTCCACCGGCGACAGTAGGAGCGAGACGTTCTGAGGGCTCACACTGCGCCACCCGTCAGGGATGTACGCCTCGCGCAGGAAGCGGATGGTCCTGCCCCAGAAGATGTTGCCCGGGAGCGAGACCGGGTCGAGGGGCGTGCAAAAGTTGCGCTCCGCCTCGGCGCGTCGCAGCACGTTCTCGATGGTTTCGGCCGAGAGCCCCAGGTCTGCGAGACGGCTCTGGCCGCGTGAGTCCTCAACGTGCATGACTGCCATATTCAGCCCCTGCCCACGGAGTGCGATTTCCGGAAATCCTCCCTCATTCGAGGGAGGAAATCAAGAAGCACTACTGGTCAGTCGGCTGTCAGGGCACGACGAACCCGACCAGAGCTGATCGTAAATCGCTCTGACCGGGGACGTCACGGATCTCAGTCGGGCTCGGAGCCAGTCGCACGTCCGCGCAACTCACGGACCTTGGTGTCGATGCCTCCGGCGACCTCCTGCTGGCGGGCGTCGTCGGAGTGCTGGTAGATCATCGCGGCCTTCTCCGAGGACTGGCCGGCGCGGACCATCGTGTCCTTGAGCGTGGCGCCGGACTGGGTGGAGAGGGTGTGGCCCGTGTGCCGGAGGTCGTAGAAGCGGAAGTCCTTCGGCAGGCCGACCTTGGCGCGGGCCTTCGCCCACTTCCGGCCGAAGTTCGTCCGCCGGAAGGCCGCCCCCTTCTCGCCCACGAACAGCAGCCCGTCGGGCTCCTTCTCCGCGAACCAGTCCAGGTGCCGCTTGACCTCGATGTGGAGGAAGGACGGCAGGTGGATGGTGCGCACACCGGCCGCGGACTTGGTGTCGCCTTCGACGCGGCGGCCGGTGTTCAGCTCCGGGGCGGCCTCCGTGACCCGTACGGCGAGCGGGTCGAGGGTGACGGAGGTGCGGCGCAGGGCAGCCAGCTCCTCCGGGCGCATCGGGCCGTAGGCCCCGAGGTAGACCATCAGGCGCCAGCGGATGCCGATGGCCTCGGCGAGGGCGTCGACCTGCTCGACGGTGGCCGTCGTGCGTTCCTTCGCCTTCTCGCTGCCGGCGCCCCTGATCCGGCACGGGTTGCGCCGGATCAGCTCGTCGTCCGTCGCCGTCTCCATGATCGCCTTGAGCAGGCGGTAGGACTTGGCGACGGTCGTGGCCCCGGTGGCGGCCAGGCGCTCGGTCCGCCAGGTCCGAACGTTCGGAGGGGTGATCTCATCGAGGTCCACCTCGCCAAAGAAGGGGAGGAGGTGCAGGCGCAGGAGGCGGCGGTACAGCTCCTCCGTGGTGGCGGACAGGCCGCGCTCCTCCACCCACTTCAAGGCGTACTCCTTGAAGTTGACCGCCCCGACCTCCGGGTCCACCCAGACATTGCGCTGGATGTCCGCTTTGGTGAGGGTCAGCCAGTCCTGGGCGTCTGTCTTCGTCTCGAACGTCTCCGGCGCGGTGCGACGGGAGCCATCCGGTGCCCAGTAGCGCGCCTGCCAGCGTCCGGAAGGAAGCCGGCGTACGGTGCCGAACTCACGCCGCCGCTGCGGCTTGCGGCCCGCCATCAGGCCGCCTTCCCGAAGCGGGAGCGCACGTCGCGAAGCGTGGGGACCGTGCGCTCCTCCACGTACGCGGTCAGCACGCTGTCGGCGATGCGGACGTGCTTGCCGAGCTTCACGTAGCGGATCCGGCGTTCCTGGATGAGCCGGCGGATGAAGCGCACGCCGGTGCCGAGGCGTTCGGCGGCCTCGTCGACGGTGAGCAGGCGGTCGTTGTTGTTCACCTCCTTCGCCGTGCGGGGCTGAGCGGAGGCGTGGGGTATCGCCGTGTGGCGCAAGCGGGGTCCTCTCGTGGCCTCGGCTGATGGGGCGGCAACCCCGGCCGGGCCGGTGTCGTTCCGGGATGGGATGGGCGTGTGGTGCGGCCGTGGCCTGGGGTTTGCGGTCCAGGGCGGCCGGAGAAGCGGGCTACGGCTGGGGCGGGGCCCCGAACTCCTCCTGGTTGATCTTCATGGTGTTCTCGGCGATGGCGTTGCTGACCATCACGTCGGCCTCCTCGCGGATGTCCGGGTGCTCGTCGAGGTAGGCAGCGAGTTCGGCGGTGGCCCGGCGGTACACGTGCTGGGCTCTTTGGGCGGCCGCGTTGGCGGCCACGACGGTGTCGATCAGCTCCATGGCGCGGCCGGCGGCTGCCAGGGCCGGCGGGCCGACGAGGTTGGACAGCGACACCCCGAAGACCTCGGCGAAGCCGATGGCCTCGTCGAGGTTGATGCGGCGCTTGCCGTTCTCGATCCGCCACACCGCCGACGGGTTCATCTCGTAGCCGGCCTCGTTGAGCCGGTCGGAGAGCGTGGTGGTGCTCCAGCCCCGCCGCTCTCGCTCGGCCTTGATCCGCTTGGCGGCGTTGTCCTCGCCCTTGAGCAGGACGCCCTCGGATGCGTCCTCGCCGTCGTCGTCGGGCATTAACCCGTCCTTCCTCTCGCATCATGTCCCTGCAATTCGCAGCAGCCTAAACAGTACACCATGCTCTGCTGTTTGCATAGTCTCTCTGCGTGTGGCATGGTTGATGTACTGGACCGCTGCTGTCCACAGGAGACCGCCAGCACCTAGCCCGACATGCAAAAAGCCCCCCGGTGCTTGCGACACCGAGGGGCTCAAAGCGCAAACCTCACGCCGCCCATCCCTGAACGACTAGCTGCAGTGCCGGGATTGCCGTCCCATATGGCCGCAGATTGAGGAGCTCGATGTCCAGTATGGACGAAGCCACCCCGAACACGCCATCGCTTCCCGTCGAGTGGCCGCCGACCGCCGTCCCCGGCCAGCCGACTATTCCCGCGCCCACCCCGGACCCCGAGGGCGTGGAGGTCCTGGACCTACTCCGGGACACGATCCGGCGCTACGTCGTGATGCCGAGCGACGAAGCCCTGACCGCGACCACGCTGTGGGCGGCGGCGACCCACCTGCAGACGGTGTGGCAGCACGCGCCGCGCCTCGCGGTGGTCGGACCGGCCAAGCGCTGCGGCAAGTCACGGCTCCTCGAAGTCCTGATCGAGGCCGTCCACGAGCCGCTGATCACGGTCAACGCCTCCGCCGCCGCGATCTTCCGGTCGATCGGCGAGGGCAACCCGCCCACGCTCCTCGTGGACGAGGTCGACACGATCTTCGGCAGCGCGAAGGTCGCGGAGAAGAACGAGGAGATGCGCGGCCTGCTCAACGCCGGCCACCAGCGCAACCGGCCCACCCTGCGGGTCTCCGGCCCCAACCACGAGGTGGTCAAGTTCGACACCTTCGCCATGGCCGCCCTCGCCGGAATCGGCGACCTGCCCGACACGATCATGGACCGGTCGGTTGTCATCCGCATGCGCCGCCGAGCCGAGACCGAGAAGGTCAGTTTCTGGCGCTACGGCCGCGACGACCTGGCCGTACGCGAGCTCCGCACACGGCTGGCGGCCTGGCTGGCCTCCGTACGCGAGAAGGCACTCGCCCTGGAGCCGAAGATGCCGGTCGAGGACCGCGCCGCCGACACCTGGGCGCCGCTGATCAGCGTCGCCGACCTCGCGGGCGGAGACTGGCCCGTCCTGGCCCGCACCGCGTGCACGGCCATGACCGACTACGAGGCCGGGCGCGACGAGGACGGCGGACTGAAGATCCGCATCCTCGCCGACATCCGCCGCGCCTTCGCCTCCGAGGGCGACCAGCCGGCGATCCGCACCGGCCGCCTCCTGGAGATACTCAACGCCGACCCCGAGGCGCCCTGGGCCGAGCACAGTCCCAGCGGGCTCACCCCGCGCGGCCTGCAGATCCTGCTCCAGGACTACGGCATCAAGTCGGCCAACCGCCGCTTCCCCGGCGGCCACCAGGCCAAGGGCTTCACCCGCGCCCAGTTCACCGACGCCTGGACCCGCTACTGCCCGCCCGAGGCAGCCACCACCCTCCCGGTCGAGCCCGGCGCCTGACCCTCCCCGACTCGTCCCACTCGTACCCGCGCAGGTCAGCGCGGGGACGAGTCACCGACCCGCAACGAGTCGACTCGACATCACCGCCCCACCCGTACCTGCCATGACCAGCGGCGGGACGGGTGGGACGAGTCCCCACCGCCCACGGCCGCCCACGCCGGCGGCCACACCCAGCCCTGGAGCCCTCCACCTTGCATCTCCCTGCTCCAAGCGCCCCGGCGGCCATGCGCAGCATCCGTGCCGGCATGGCGCGGTTCGCCTCCGGCGCCAAGAACGACGACCTCAAGCAGCGTGCCGATCCTGGCGACGCTCGCCGAGCACCCGCTCCCGCCGGGAGTCGTCGTGTGAACCGCACGGGACGCATCGCCCTCGTGATCGGCCTGGTGGCCGTCGTCCTCATGGCCTTCCGGGTCTCGTGGAACGCGCTGTCCGACGTGGCCCGCGCCATCGGCGCCGACTCCACCGCCGCCTTTCTCTACCCGATCGTGGTCGACGGGCTCATGGCCCTCGCGCTGATCGCCACGCTCGTGCTGACCGACGCCGACCGGAAGTTCGCGCTGCGGGTCCTGGCGACCTACACGATCGCCAGCCTCCTGCTGAACTACGTGCACGGCCTCGTACCGGCCCTGCACACCGACTCGATCCAGTGGGGCCGACTGACCGACTTGGACTACGCGAACTGGGCCCTCGTCCTGCTGGCGACCTCACTCCCGGTCGGGTCGATCTACTTCGGATCGGACCTCGTGGCGAAGGTGCTGCACCACAAACCCGAGTCGGCCGACTCCCCCGAAACGGCCTCCGGCCAGTCGGTCGGCGAGCAGGCCCCGCAGTCGACGCCTGACCGGCCCGGATCGATCCCCGAGCAGCTGACCGAGTCGACCCCCAGGAAGGTCACCGAAGGGCCCGTGACGGGGTCGGCCGAGGGAGTCGACGCAGCCCCCGGCGCCCGACCGCCCCGGTCGGTCACAGCGGCGGCGTCGAGCGGTGCCGCCCCGCGTCGGGCGACCGGTCGGGTCCCCGCCGCAGCCAAGCCGACCGCCGACCGCACCCGCACCGACGCCGACCTCCTCGACAAGGCCCGGCTCCTGACCGCCGACTGGACCGGTGACCAACTGACCGCCGAGCGCTTGCGGACCGAACTACGGATCGGCCAGAACCGCGCCCGCATCCTGCGCGACCGACTGCAGGCCGAGCGGACCGGCCAGGACCAGCCCGCCCTGCACGACGGCTCCGCGATCGGGTCACTCGACGGACTCGACGGCGCCACCGCCACCGTCGGCATCGCCTGACCCTCACACCGACCTCGCCCTTCCGTCGCATCCCGGGTCCTGTGCAGCCGAGCGCACAGGGACCCGGAGACCGCGCACAACCAAACGCCCATCGGAGAACCGACCCATGCACGACCTGAACTACGAACTCCCCACCACCCAGCAGCAGATGATCACCGGCCTCAACGACGCAGCAAGTTGTCGGGTAAGGAGTCCTTACCCGACCTCCGCCCCAGGGGAGGTGGAGGCGTCCGGCGCCGAGGGGGCGCCGGTGTCGGCCGGCCCGGGGGAGCCGACTCAGGGAGAAGCCACACAGCCGTGCGCGCCGCGCCGCCGTCTTCGCGAACCCACGCTGCGCGAGAAGCGCGTCCACCCCCGCTACAGCGACACCGAGTTCACCCTCCTCACGACAGCCGCTCACCTCAGCCGCATGTCGGTCGGCGGCTACGTCGCCGAGACCTCGCTCGCCGCCGCCCGTGCGGATGATCCCACCGCCGCGGTCGCTGACTACCGAGCCATGCTCCAGGCGCTGATGGCCGCCAACCGTGAGCTCGCCGCAGTCGGCCGCAACCTCAACCAGCTCACCTGGCACCTTCACAAGGACGGCGCCTGGCCCGCGCAGGACAGCGTGGCGCGACTGCTGAACCGGGTCGAGGCATCGGTCGACGATGTGGACCTGGCCGTCGCCCAGGTGATCTCGGGGCGGTGACCACGTGATTCCGAAGATCATCCTTGGCAAGGGTGCCCGCGCCACCCGTCGCCTCATCGGCTACCTGTACGGACCGGGCAGCGCCAACGAGCACACCGACCCGCACCTGGTCGCCTCCTGGAACGGCTTCGCCCCCGACCCCGGCCGCAGCCCCCACCGCAACCCGAAGCAGGTCGAGGACCAGCTCGCCGCGCAACTCGACCAGCCCGTGAAGATGCTCGGCGACAAGGCCCCGACGACCACGGTGTGGCACTGCCCGGTCCGCGCCGCTCCTGAGGACCCGATCCTGACCGACGCCCAGTGGGCGGATATCGCCCGCCGGATCGTGGCCGCCGCCGGCATCGCCCCTGAAGGCGACGAGGAAGCCTGCCGCTGGGTGGCGGTACGCCACGCCGACGACCACATCCACATCGCCGCCACCCTCGTACGCCAGGACGGCCGCCGCCCCCGCCGCGACCACGACATCCGCGCCGTCCAGCGCGAAGCCCGCAAGATCGAAGCCGACCTCGGCCTGCGCCGCCTCAACCCCGGCGACGGCACCGCCGCCAAGCGCCCCACCAGCAAGGAACACTTCAAGGCCAAGCGCCAGGGCCAGGACACCACGACCCGCGAGATCTTGCGCATGCGGGTACGGCGAGCGGTGGCCGCCGCGTCCAGCGAGACGGAGTTCTTCGCCGTGCTGGAGGCGACCGGCGTGGACGTGCGCCCCAAGACCGGCCCGTCCGGCGACGTCCTCGGCTACAGCGTCGCCCTGCCCGGCGACCTCAACAAGCACGGCGAGCCCGTGTGGTTCTCCGGCTCCACCCTCGCCGGTGACCTCTCCCTGCCCAAGATCCGCCACCGCCTCGCCGACACCGCGCCAGAACCGGTCACCGTCCGGCCGGCCGACCCCTGGCACCAGGCCACCGCCGCCACCGAACGCATCCCTGACCACCTCATTCGCGACGACAACCCCATCGCCCAAGGCCAGCTCGTCGCCCTCGGCGGAGCCCTCGACCTGTTGCCCCTCACCGCACCGGCTGCCGCGAGGACCGAGCTCGAACGGGCCGCCGCCCTCTTCGAGCGCGCCACCCGCTCCCGTATCACCGCCGACCTCGACAGCGCCCGCGTCCTGCGCCGCAGCGTCCAGACGATCCTGCGCACCCCCACCGCAACAGGCGACGGGGCCGGGCTGGCCATGCTGCTGGACGCTGCCCTCATCGCCGTGGCCTTCGCGAAGCACTGGCACCGCACCCACCAGCACGCCCAGCAGGAGGCGGCAGCCCAGCAGGCTCTCGTCCACCTCCAGACCGCCTACGCCCAGGTCGCCGTCCCGATCCTGGACAACCTCGCCCGCCGCACCCCCGGCATCCAAACCAAACAGCGCTACGCCCATCACCTCCAGCAGACCGTCCCCGAGCACGCCGACCGCATCCTGAAGGACCCCGCCTGGGACGCCCTCACCACGACCCTCGCCGACGCGGAAACAGCCGGCCACAACCCGGCCACCCTCCTCGACCAGGCCCTCGGCCAACGCACCCTCGACGACGCCCACAACCCCGCCCGCGCCCTGACCTGGCGCATCCACCGCCTCGGCCAACGCCACACACCCGGGCCTCGCGCCCAGGCAGCCATGGCCCGCAGCACCACACGCCGCCCCACCACCAACCCGACGCACCCGTCGGCCACTGTGCCAGCCACCGTGCAGCAGCCGTCACACATGCGCCGGCGTTGACCGGCCGACCTGTTCCGCGACGGGACAGCGAAGATGATCCGTCGCGGAACACCTACTCCGTTCCGAGAGGGAACAGGCCGCAGCTTGTTCATTTTCGGAACGGCGGTCACGTTCATTTTCGGAACGGCCGCCCGTTCATTCTGTGAACAGGGTGGCCGTCGCCAGGAGGCACGGCGCCGAGCCGGCAGTACATGGGAACGCCATCAGGGCCTGCTCATCTCGGAGTCGGACTTGATGGCGCGTTGACGGACTCGAAAGTTCAAAGTGATGCCTCGGCTCCGAGAGTTCCGGCGCTGATGACTCCGCGCAGAACGTGCGCGATCACCTTCCGGAAGAGCCTGCGATCTTGCCACCCAGCAGCTCCAGCGCCTCCTCCCATCGGAAGCGGTCCGCTCCACCACCTGCCTTGGGGCGGTGAGGCTCGTACGCCCCAACCAGAACGCCCATGTCGCGCAGTTGGTCCAGGCTCCGGCCGTACGCCGGGTGTGCGGCCATGGCGGCGTTCACGTACGGCAGGACGGCGGTCGGGATGCCCATGCCGTATGCCTCGCACAGGATGCCGAGGGCGAGGGTGTCGGCGATGCCGGCTGCCCACTTGTTGATCGTGTTGAACGTGGCCGGCGCCACGGCGATGGCGTCGGCGGGCGGGAGCGGGCGCGGGTCGCCCGGGCTGCGCCAGGCTGAGCGGATGGGGTAGCCGGTCTGGGCCTCGATCGTCTCGGTGTCGAGGAAGCCGAGGCCCTGGGGTGTGGCTATGACGCCGACGCCCCATCCCTGCTCCTGCGCGGCGGTGATCAGCTTGTGGGCGTCGCCCGCGATGCCAGCGGCGCAGACGACGACGTACAGGAACGGCTGTGCGGTCACGCGGGGACTCCCAGTCGGCGGCTGAAGTGGTGGAGCTCGGGCAGCGTATGTCGCCGGTCGCGGGCGGCCATGTCGGCGACCAGGTCGCGGACGGCGGGGCGGCGTACGTCCTGGGCGGCGCAGGTCTCAGCGATGCGAAGGGCCTGGTAGCCCTCAGCGAGGCGGCCCTGCTGGTTGTAAGCGCGGGCGGCTTCGACCCATAGCGCCGCCCGGCGTTCGGGGACGGGGATGTGGCGGCGCATGAGGGGCGCGGCAGTGTTCAGGGCGATGCCGGCGTCACCGAAGGCGACCGCGGCGCTCACCGCATGCAGGGCGACGTTGGTGGGGCTGAAGTTCGCCCAGGCGTCGGGCCGGTCGAGCGCGACGTAGCGGGCGACGTCCCGGGCTTCGTCCAGGAATTCGCGGGTGGCGGCGCGGTCGCCGGCGGTGCTGGCGGCCGTGACCCCGCGCAACAGGAGCAGGCCCACGGCGGCGAGGTAGCGCGGTGAGCGCTGGTCGTAGGCGCCAGCGAGCTGCCCCGCTGTGTGACGGACGAGAGTGACGGCCTGGGTCGTGTGCTTCTCGCGGGTCAGGACGTGGGCGTGCACACGGACGCTGGAAGCGAGGACGACGGGGTCGCCGGAGCGCTCGGCCTCGGCCAGGGCACGGCCCACCGCGAGCCAGGCGTTGCCGTGGTCCCCCTGCTTGAGCAGCAGGCTGGTCGAGGTCTGGTACGCGGTGGCGAGGAGGCCGGCCATCTCGGCCTCGTTGCGGTGGTCGCCTGCGGCTTCCCGCAAGTCGGCGAGGAGGCCGGGCAGGGTGGTCTCCAGCTCCGCGTAGTCGCAGGTGCAGAACAGACGCCGGGCAGTGGCGACCCGGATTTCCAGGGAGCCCTTATCTGAAGCGCCTCCCTGACCGGAGACCGTCCGCGGGCTGGGGAGGAGGGCGCGGACGAGGTCGTCGTGGGCAGCCGTGGCAGGGGTGGTGGGGGCCGTGAGGGACGCGATGCTCGCGGCAAGGAAGGTGCGGCGGCGCATGTCTTCTGTCTCAGGATCGTTGTTCGGTTCAACGGACGGGCCGGGGCCGCTCAGGCCGAGGTGATGAAGCGGGATGCCGAGTTCGGCGGCGACTGCGCGTAAGACCCGGGTGTCTTCCGTGCCCCGTCCGCTCTCCAGGCGGCTGAGCTTCGACTGGTGGTAGCCCAGCGCGGTGGCGACGTCCGTCTGCGAGCGGCCGGTGCGCTGTCGGGCGCGCTTGATCGTCTCGCCGATCTTCTCAGCCTCGGTCTTCACGTCTGCCATCCATGCCCTTCCGTCCGCGTCGAGCATGCCCCTGCGGACGAGCGTAGGCGAGCGGTACAGGGGCGTCATGCAGCTTCTGCATAGACGATGCGGTACGGGCACAGAGCATCGCGAACGGCAAGCCCTGCGCGGTTCCTTGGGGTGGTCGATCCGACTCCTGGAGGCCGCTCGTGGAAGCGCACCAGCTCACCTTCACTCTCTCACCGACACCGATCGCCGTGCCCACGGCACGACGCCAGATGCGGGATGCCATAGCCGCCTGGCCGACGGTGCCCGCGACGTCGGAAGCCGTCCACACGGCCGAGCTGGTCGTCAGCGAGCTCGTCACGAACGCGGTCCGCTACGCCGGTCACCAGCCGATCAGCGTCGTGGCCCAGCTCTCCGACGCGGTTCTGCGGGTGGAGGTCAGCGACGCGAGCCGCGCTCTGCCGAAACCGGCGCTGCCGGACGAGGACAGCGAGGGCGGACGCGGTCTCTTCCTCGTCGGCGTCCTCGCAGACCGCTTCGGTACGGCGCCGACGGAGTCCGGTAAGTGCTGCTGGGCCGAGATCGACATGGCTGCCCCGCCTCCGGCCGGGGCTGCTGCCACCTTGTTGCTTCCTACGCAGAGGAGTTGTACGTGAGTATCCGCGTCCCCGCCGTCACGTCTCAGGTCATCGCGATCCGGCCCGGCCGGCCCCTCGCCGGTGCCGTGACGGTCGACGGTTCGAAGAACGCCGCGCTCCCGCTCGTCGCGGCTGCGGCCGCTCTCCTTCGCCCCGTGCGTCTCGACAACGTGCCCGCCAGCTCCGACGTCCAGACGCTGCTTGACCTGCTGCGGCAGGCGGGCTGGAACACCGCCCACCCGGTCGGTGACAGCCACACCGTCCTCGTCCTCCCCGGCGAGGCGACCCCGACGTCCGACGGCCTGGGCGAGGCCGCTTCCAGCATCCGTGCCTCGTACTACCTCGTCCCCGCTCTGATCGCCCGGTGCGGCCGGGCTCGGCTGCCCTGGCCGGGCGGATGCCGGATCGGCGACCGCGGCATGGAGCAGCACTTCAAGGTGTACGAAGCCTTCGGCGACCGCGTCCGCGTAGATGACAACGGGTACGTCGTCGAAGCCGGCAAGGCGGTCCGTGGCACGGTGTCCATGGTGCTGCCGTTCCGATCACGCGGGGCGACAATCGCCGCAGTCCTGCGCGCCGTGGTCGCCGGTACGCCGCTGCGACTCGGGCAGCCGAACCTCTCCCCGGAGGTCCTCGGCGTCCTGAACGCGCTGACGGCCGTGGGGTACGAGTGCCGAGCCGGCGAGCGCGTCCTCACCCTCGCCCCGCCGTCTTCCGTTCCGGAGGACGTGCCCGTGTGGAAGGTGCCGGGAGACAAGATCGAGGCCGGGACCCTGGCCTGTGCCGTGGCCGCCACCGGCGGCACCGCGTGGATCAAGGGCGTCCACGGACCTGACGTCGCACCGCTGGTCACCGCCCTGCGCCGAATGGGCATCGCGACGACCGACGAACCGGAGACCCTGGTCGTTCACGGTCGGGACATTCAGCCGACTGGCCGACCGTTGCGGGCCATGGCCTCCCTGGCCCCTGGTGGCCTCGACGCCGACTTTGAGCCGCCGCTCCTCGGCCTGGCTCTGGGCTTCCCCGGCACCCACGTGTTCTCGGACCCGATCAACCCCGGGCGCCACAGCAACCTCATCCCGCAGCTCGTTCGCATGGGTGGGCAGATCACCGAACTGTCTTCCACCGAGTGCAGGTTCACCGGACCCCAGCGGCTGACGGGTGCCGGAGTGGAGGCGACCGACATCCGCACGGGTTCGGCGCTGATGGTCGCCGGGCTCACCGCCCGCGGCGTCACGACACTCGGCGGGGTCGACCAGATCCGTCGCGGCCACGCCGACCTGCCGGGCAAGCTCCTCGCCCTCGGCGCCGACATCTGTGAGGTCACCCCATGACCGCAGCCAGGCGCTTCCAACGGATCATCGCCACCACCGACTTCCACTCGGCCTTCGACGACGCCGTGCCGATGCTCGCGCACCTGCACGCCATAAGGCACGACAGCCTCGTCGTGGACTGCGGCGACTTCTTCGAGGGCACCGGCTACTACCGGCTGGGCAAGGGAGCCGTCGAGCGGGAGATCCTCACGACGCTGTACGACGTGCTGGCGCCCGGAAACCACGGCTGGCCCCACTACTCCGAGCCCGGCCTGCGCGAGATGACGGTCTCCGCCAACGCCGTCGACGACGCCGGGCAACCGCTCTTCGACCGCCTCCGCGTCGTCGAGGTACACGACCGCCGGGTCGCCGTCACCGCGGTCATCGGCGTGAGCGCGTTCCACACCATCCCCGCCGGCCAGCGGGCCGGACACCACGTCACTGACCCCGTCATCGCGCTGCGCGAACTGATGCTGGAACATCACCACCACGTGGACTCGTGGATCGTGCTGTCCCACTCCGGCTTCGACGAGGACATCAGGCTCGCCGGCGCCTGCCCGTTCGTGGACGTCATCTTCGCCGGCCACTGCCACAGCGACACCTACGGGCCCGTGCACGTAGGCGACACCCTCGTGGTCAAGGGCCGTGAGCTGGCCGCCGGGTACGCCGCCGCCGAACCTGTCGGCTCCGGCTGGGCCGCCCGTACCGCCGTCTTCCCCGCCCCTACGACGGTCCCAGACGAACTCGCCGCCGTGGACGAGGAGATCGACTCCATCGGCCGGATGCTCGCCACTCCCCTCGGCACCGTCGACGAGCCCTACCGGGACGCCATCCTCGACCGACGCCGGCTCCTCCAGGACGTCGCCTCCCGGCTTCACACCGGCCTTGGCGCCGACGCCGTCATCCTCAACGACACCGCCCTACGGCCCACCCGCCTCGGCGACGTCCTCACGCTCGGAGACCTGCTGGCCATCGAGCCGTTCGACAACCAGCTCGTCCACGCACTCCTCCCCGACAGGTACGCGGATTCCCCGGACAGCCTGCTCAGCGCCTGACCGAGCAGACCGGCCCCTTGGCCGTCGCTCCCTGGCCGCTGCCGCAAGGCATCCGGTCCGTCCTGACGACCGGCTACCTCGCCGACACCTACCTCGGCGGACGCACTCACCAAGCCGGCCTCCGCCTCGGCGAGGCCGTCCGCCGCACCCTCGCCACCCCGCTGCCCGACCAGGAGGAAGGCGCACGATGATCCTCACCGGCCCCGAGATCACCTCCGCCGCCCACGACGGCCGCCTGACGATCAGCCCGTTCGAACCCGGGCAGGTCAACCCCAACAGCTACAACGTCCGCCTCGGTCCCACCCTGCTGACCTACACGACCGCCGTCATCGACGCCCACCAGCCGAACCCGACCACCACGGTCGAGATCGGCGAGGACGGGTACGTCCTCCAGCCCGGCGAGCTCTATCTCGGCCACACCCTCGAACAGGTCGGCTCCAATACCTTCGTCCCGCTGCTGTTCGGCCGCTCCTCGGTCGGACGGCTCGGCCTGTTCGTTGAGATCACCGCCCCCATCGGCGACATCGGATTCCACGGCCAGTGGACCCTGATGCTCTCCCCGATCCGGCCCCTGCGCGTGTACGCGGGCATGAAGATCGGGCAGATCATGTTCTTCGTCTCCACCGGCGACATCGACCTGTACGCGGGCAAGTACCAGGCTGCCGACGGCCCCCAGCCCTCCCGCTACTGGCGGGACATCGCCCGCGTCGGGGCGGTCGCCTCGTGATCCTCACCGGCCCCGCGATCACCGCCGCAGTCCGCGCGGGCGAGATCACCATCGACCCGTACGACCCCACCCGCGTCTCCCCGAACGCCTACGACTGGTGCCTCGGCGACACCCTCCGCGTCTGCGCCGGCGACCTCGACGCCGCCGTCCCCACCACCTACATCGAGCAGACGATCCCCACCACCGGCGTGGTCCTCCGGCCCGGCCTGCTCTATCTCGGCGTCACCCACGAGCGCACCGGCTCGGAGAGTTACGCGCAGATGCTCAACGGCGACCGCACCATCGGAGCTCTCGGCATCTGGGTCCACGTCTCCGCCCCACTGGGGCACCAGGGCCACGCGATCCGCTGGACCCTGGAGATCCGGGCCGCGCGGCCCGTCCGTGTCTACCCGGGCATGACGTTCGGCAAGCTGGTCTTCCTCACGACCCAGGGCACACCAGCCAGCTACCAGCAGCAGCTCGCGAAGTACGCCGCCACCGAGGGCATCGACATCTCCCGCCTCTACGAGGAGATCGAAGGAGGCCGCCAGTGAGTCTCCATGTCAGCCCTACCCCGGGACCGATGCCCGCTACGTTCCTGGACCTGCCCGCCGGCTGCCCCGGCGGCAGCGTCGAGCTGTTCCTCGATCTCTACACCGGCGAGAAGCCCCTCATCCCGGCAAGGGCCTTCATGCTCGCCCCGGCCGGACCCCGCCCCCTGACGCCGGCCGGTCTCGACCTGCTGAGCGCGGGCGGCAAGTGCTTGGAGGGACCGGCCTTCGGCCGCTACGTCTCCGCGCTGCGCAGAGCCCTGATGGCGGCGATCAACCCCTCCCGGATCGACGTCCTGCACCTGCAGCACCTCGCCTTTGGCGCCACACCCGCCCTGATGAGGGCCCTACCCGCACACCCCCGCATCGCTCTGGTTCACGGCACCGACCTGCTCTTCGCCGAAGCCCACCGTGACCAGCTCCAGGTTCTGCGGGCGACCGCCCGGGCCGCCGACGCCATCGTCGTCCCCACCGGCGCCATGGCCGATCACCTCCTCAAGCTTGCCCCGCAGACCGACCGCCGCAAGATCACCCACATCCCCTGGGGTATCCCCGACGGCCTCCTCAGCCGCCCGCCCGTCCGCAACACCCATCCGTCGAGGAGCCACCTGCGGTTGCTGTACGCGGGCCGGCTGACTGCCGAGAAGGGCGTCGAGGCCCTGATCCGGAGCGTGGCCCCGCTCCAGGGCGTCGAGCTGTCGATCGCCGCTCCAAGCGCCCAGTTCCGCGCGCTGGCCCCGCGGCTGCAACGGGCCCGGGTGAGGGCCCGCTACCTCGGCTGGCTCCGCCGTCCCCAGCTGTGGAAAACGTTCGCCGAGCACGACGTGCTCGTCATGCCCTCCACGACCCTGGAAGCCATGGGCCTGGTCGCCCTGGAAGCCCAAGCCTGCGGCCTCCCCGTCGTCTACCAGCCCGTGCCCGGCCTTAGTGAAGCCCTCGCCCGCTCCGGCATGGCCACCGATTTCACCCACCCCTCCGCGCTCACCCGGGATCTGGACCGCCTGAGAACCGAACCCAATCTCCTCCCCGCCCTCCGGCAAGCCGGGTACGCCAACGCCGCCCGGTACCCCCTGTCGAAGACCGCCCGAGAACTGGCCGCCCTCGGCCGCCAGCTCACGTGAGAACCCGCCGGGCAGGGCAGCGCCCCGCGACCATCGGCACGCCGATGCCCGACCCGCCCCACCCACGTCACTACGCTGGCCGCTGGGATGCCCACATGAAGAGGGAGACCATGCCGTACCGCACCGACCGCATCGAGAACCTGCTGAGCGAAGGCGTCCGCGACAAGGTCTACCCGGGCGCGGCGTGGGCCGTCGGCGACTCCGGCGGAGTCCGGGCAACGGGCGCCACCGGCGTCCTCGACCCCGACGAACCGAACGTAAGGATGCAGCCGGACACCGTCTTCGATGCCGCCAGCCTCACCAAGATCCTCGCTGTCTGGGCCTCCGTGGGAGCCCTGTGGGAGGACGGCGTCCTCGACCTGGACGCCCCGCTCGGCACCTTCTGGGACGAGGTCACCGGCCACCCCCTCGGCGCTGTGACCGCCCGGCAGCTCCTGACCCACACCGCCGGCCTCCCCCTCCGGGCCCAGCTGAAGAACCTCTACGGCACCGACCCCGCCGGCATCCGCCGCGGAGTCCTGCAGGAAGCCCTCAACCGGCCGCCCGGCGAGGCCGTCGAGTACACCGACCGGGCCGCCCTCATCCTCGGCTACCTCGCCGAACACCTCTCCGGCCAGCCCCTCGACCAGCTATGCGAGACAAGGACCTGGCGCCCTCTGGGCATGGACTCCACCCGCTTCGGCCCGCTGCCCACCGACATCGCGTCCCGCTGCGCCCCCACCGAACTCGACCAGGACACCGGCACCCACCTCAAGGGCACCGCACACGACTTCTCCGCCCGGCTCCACGGCGGAGTCTGCGGCATCGCCGGCGCCTTCACCGTCCTCGACGACC
The DNA here is from genome assembly GCF_001941845.1 of Streptomyces sp. TN58. Lineage (NCBI taxonomy): Bacteria > Bacillati > Actinomycetota > Actinomycetes > Kitasatosporales > Streptomycetaceae > Streptomyces > Streptomyces sp. TN58. The sequence goes on from NZ_CP018870.1 coordinate 3,774,698, forward strand.
TGGCAGTCTTCCTGCGCTACATGCTCGACCCCACCACGGCCCCCGCCGAGACCGGCTTCGGCGCCGAGTGGAGTGCCCACTCCCTCACCGTGCAGACCGGCGGCCTCCAGCCCGAGCGCGGCCTGTTCTGGCACCCGGCCCCCGGCACCACCGACGAGCAGGACGTCTGGGTCCACTACGGCTTCACCGGCACCGGCATGTGGATCTCCCCCACCCAGAACCGCTGGGCGGTGCTGCTGACCAACAAGCTCTACTACACCCGCGACCGCCAGCCGCTGACCGACGTCCGCAATGCCTTCCGCGAGCTGGCGTTCGCCTGAGGCAGCCCTGGCATGTTCCCTAAGGGAACAGCAGCCTGTTTCCTCAGGAAATAGGCTGCTGTTCACTGAGGGAACGGCGGATCCTTTCCGTCTCGGAACACCGAGCCCCTTCCGTCTTGGAACACTCCTGCCGTTCCGAAGCGGAACGGGAGGAACAGCCGGCCTCGCCCGTCTCCCAACAGGGAGCCTTTGTCGGTTCCCTCGTACACAGTCAACTCATGCCCTTGGACGAAGGTCCAGGTCAGCAACTTGGACCGTCTTCGTTGTCCAAAGCGGTGCCGACCGACGGGGCTGCGGCGTGGGGGAGTTCGGCGAGGAGGATCGCGGCGGCCTGGGTGACGTTGTCGGCGTGGACGGCGCGGGCCATGGCCGTGCGAGCGGCCTCGGGCGTGGTGGCGGGCGGGACGACCATGAGGGAGAAGTGGTCGTTGTCGCCGCGGGTGATCAGGACGGTGTCGTCGCCGACGGGGAAGGAGTCGAGGTGCACGACCTGGTCGTCGACGACCAGGCGGGTCGGGATGTCGTTCCAGGCGGAGGCGTCCAGACCTACCCGGGTGATGGGTCCGAGGTGTTCGGTCAGGGCGGTGATCAGCGGGGGGATCTCTCGCTCCACGTCACGTGAGCGCGGCCACCAGGCCCCGTCGAGCAGGCTCTTCCGGGACCCCGTCGTCTCCAGTCGGAGCAGCGCGGTACCCGGTCCGACGGCCCGGTGGATCTCGTCCGGCAGGAGGCGCGGGGGCGTGTGGGGAATGCCTGTGTCGGTCATGGTCGGTCCGTCCGTCCACGGGTGGTGCCGCTGCCGCCCGGACCGGTGCTACGGCGGACGCCGGGCCGGTGAGCGGGGCGGCGGCCCCGTTCTTTCACCGTACTCCGGGAGGACTCGCGGACGCGCCGTTCCCCGCCGCAGAACCGATCGGTGCCGGACCTTCGGACGTACCGTGGACGTACAGAGACCCGACCAGCCCGGCCTTCGATGGGAAAGGACGATGCCGCCTTGGACCGCAACGAGCCAGAACCCGACGTTCTGCCGCCGCCGGGGTACGCCGAAGTCCGCATCGTCGCCGCCACCCCGGACGCCGCCCGGATGGTGGCCGAGGTCCTCCGCCACTGCTTCGCCGGCGGCGAGCAGCGCAGCTATCCCACCCCGGGCGGGGGCACCCGCCTCCATCTCGCCGTCGACACCGCACACACCGCCGAACCGGCCCGGTCCTGGCTGGCCACCAGCAGGCCCCCGAGCGGCACGGGGCCCCACTCCCAGGAACCCTGACCAGGCGGCCGGAGCCGTCGGGCGCGCGTGGCGGCCCAGGTTGCCGCGGAGCATCCTGGAAGCCGCATCGCGATGCCGACGGATCGGCCCGTCGGCACCGGACCAGGGTGTTGCCCCGCCGCCCGCCTGGAGGCCCCCGGATGACCGTCGGACCGCACGAGGACGGGGGCCCCGACCGCTCGGAGAGCTTCGGGGAGATGCTGCTGGGCGGGCTGCTGGACCACGCCCACGCGCTGCCGCCCGACCGGGTGGGGCCGGCCCTCGCCGACGTCCTCGCCCGGATCGGCGGCCGGAATCCGCAGATCCTGCTCCAGGACTACGGGCAGCAGAGCCTGGTCCCCCTCGCCGGGGACGGACTGGCGGACGGCGATCCCGTGCCCATCGACGGTTCGGCGGCCGGTCGCTGCTTCCTCACCTCGCGTCCGGTCGAGGTGCCGGTGGTCGAGGGGGTACGGGTTCACGTCCCGCTGCTCGACGGCGGCGACCAGGCCGGTGTCCTGGCCGTCACCCTCGACGCGGTCGACGACGACGCCCGCCGCCTCCTGCGCAGGCTCGCCGCCCTGGCCGCCGACACCATCCGGACCAAGAACGGCTACACCGACCTCTTCTTCCGCACCCGCCGGGGCGAAGCGATGAGCGTCGCCGCCGAGATCCAGTGGTCGCTCCTGCCGCCGCTCGCCATGACGATGCCCCGCGTCGCCGTCGCCGGAGTCCTGGAACCCGCCTACGACGTGGCCGGCGACAGCTTCGACTACGCCCTGAACGGCGACGTCCTCCACCTCGCCATGATCGACGCCATGGGCCACGGCCTGGACGCCGCGACCATGGCGACCGTCGCCATCGGCGCGTACCGGCACGCCCGCCGCACCAGCGTCGAACTCTCCGAGATCTACCTCTTCATGGACCGGGCCGTCGCCGAGCAGTTCGCCCTCGACCACTTCGTCACCGCGCAGATGCTGCGGCTCGACACCGGCACCGGCCGCCTCCAGTGGGTCAACGCCGGACACCCCGCCCCCATGCTGATCCGCCACCACCGCGTCGTACGCCGCCTCGACAGCCCCACCACCCTCCCCGTCGGCTTCGGCGGAGACCAGCCGCAGGTCAGCGAAGTGGCGCTCGAACCCGGGGACCGGATCCTCTGCTTCACCGACGGTCTGATCGAGGAACACGAGAGCGGGCAGGAGGAGTTCGGTGAGGACCAGCTGATCGACTGGGTCCACCGGCTGGACCGGGCCGACCGCGGCGTACGGGCCGTGGCACGCGACCTGTCCCACACGCTCAGACGGGCCCGCGGCGAGACCACCACCGACGACGCGACCCTCGTCCTCGTCGAGTGGCGCGGACGAGGGTGACGGACCCGGCGCGTCCGGCTCCGGCGCGGAGTACGTTGGAGGTACCGGGAGCACCTCGTACACCCGCTCTCACGCGGACGTCGTTCCCGGCGCTCACTAGGCCGGGGCGCCCCGGGCGCCCCGGGGACGGGTCCCGGTCTCATGACCAGCACCACCGCTCCCACCCGCCAGGCCCGCATGGCCCTGACCCCGAACACCTCCGTGACCGGCCTGCTGGACGGCGCCTGGTGGCCGTACTCACGCGATCTCGCCACCGAACTGCTTCCCCTGGTGGAGGCGCTGCGGGACCGCTTCGGGCGCGTCACGCGCATCACCGCGAACCCGGCCCCCTGGCCGGTCGCTTTGCGCAAGGTCCCCGTCGGCGGCTACGCCGTGCACGTGGGCTGGTTCGCCGGCCAGGCCCCCGACACGATGATCCTGCTCTCGTACAACCTCGGCCGCTGCGACCTGCTCGTGATCCCCCCGGAGACCGAACCCGCCTCCGCCGCGCGCCTGATGGCCGCCGCGTCCGCCCCGGGCAACGTCCACACCACCGGCACCCTGATGTCCGAGGAGCACGAGACCGGTCGTCTCCTGCGGGAGGCAGGGGCCCGTGAGGACGCCTGGGAGACGGAGGGCGGCGCCTCCCCGCAGCCCCGGCTCCGCCCCCGCCCCGTCGTCGGGGCACGCATGATCTACCTGCCCCACGGCGTGCGGAGATGACACCTGCTGCGACCCGCCCTCCGATCCCGTGCCCCATCCGTGCCCTTGGTGGCGGTGAACAGCGGTCGAAACGGGTGCCCACCGAGCCGGTGGAAAGCCGACACGAGGGCGCGTTTCCCCAGGTCAGGCGCTAGATGATCGAGACGGGCGTCGGTGATTCCCAAGCTTATAGCGCGGGTTCGATTCCCGTCATCCGCTCCACGACAAAGCCCCAGGTCAGCGACCTGGGGCTTGTTTGTTGTCTAGACCCATCGCAGGAGTCGCCGTCGGGCAGTTGGCGCCACGCGCCATGATGCGGATCGTGCAGAGCTTTCGCGAGCGCGAGCTTCTTACGGTCACCCTTTTCGAGTTGATCTCTGAGCTGAAGCCGATTGGCAGGCAGCGAGAAGCGGTCTGATGAGCACCCGGCAGCCTGCGCCACGATCACCCCCAGCGAGCTGGGGCGACGGATCCGGCCTGTCCGCAGCCCCAGTTGCATACCCACAGCCGCAGTTCTCGACCCGTGGCACGGGCCGTCGACCGCCGAAGTGCCGTAAACGCCCCCGGGCGGCACGCAGCGCCAAGTCCCGTCGTGCGCGGCGGACGGGATACACCTGGGCGAAGGCTCGCTCCCGATCGTCGGCAGACACCCGCGCGTCGCCTGTGACCCGGGGCTTTGCCATGGAGCCGATGACGGGGGTCGAAGCCGCGCCACAAGCCTGGGAATCACTCGGCGCTTGGGCGGGCGTCCGGCTTCTGACCCGCGCCCGGGTGATCTCGTCCATGGGAGCGCTACATGCCCCACCCCAGGGCGCGCCCCAGCCTCGCCCCCCAGGCCAAGCAGCAGGGGTCAGCACAGGGCCGCAGAGACAGCTCCGGCATTGCCGGTGTGTCAGACAGCCCCGTGGCGCGCGGCAATGCCACGGATCTCCAGTACTGCGTGCGGCTGCTCCAGCAGCATTGTCCCGGCCTCGCGCCCCTGATGGTAGATGCGCAGCCGCGGGCCCTCGGCGATCACCTGCAACTCTGGCCACGGGTGCCGCCACAGGAGGGCGGAGCGCTCCCACATCTGCAGGCCGCTGGTCGTCGCCTGGAGTTGGTACTGCGGACCCTCATGTGCCTCGGGCGGGGTGTGCTCGGTGTACGGGGGGCGGACCGTGTAGGTGCCGACCACTGTCTCCCCGGGCTCCAGGACTTCTTTGCGGATGCCGCGCTGACGACCCATCTGCGCCCCGGTCCAGCCGGCGAGCCCCGCCGTGAGCGAGGCCACGGCCACGACCGCCCACAAAGGCAGATCGGCCATTACCCCACCGCAGGCGACCGCCAGCGCCGCGGGCAGTGCCGTCCCGGCCGCGCCTGACAGCCGCGCACGCAGAATGCGCCGTTCTCGGCCTTCACTCATGTCGTTGTCCCCCTCCTTACCCCCTGCCCGGCAGCCCCGAAGCGCGGTCCTCTGACGTGGTTGGTCACCTGCCGCACACTGGCCCCCGGTCACGGCCAACCATGCCAGCCACTTTCCCTGCAGCGCATTGCCGGGATCCGGCAGAGTTGGAGGAGGAAGACCGACAGTGCCGGACGGCGGAGCTGCACATGGCGCGGGCGGATTTCCGTCATCCGCTCTTCGATGAAGGCCCAGGTCAGCGGCGTGGGCCTGCGTCGCTGTCCAGACCGACCTGCCCGGCGCGGAGGTGGACGAGGTTCATCGTGGTGCGCGGCACCGAGTGGTTGCCCTTGCCCGAAAGAGGACGGCGCTGATGTCGTTCAGCTCGGAGCCCACGTACTCGCAGACGCCGCCGTACGGTTGCGGCACCACCACCTCGGCCCCTTGCTGACGTACCACCGCTGAATCGACAGCCACAGCCAACGTCAGCACATCGTCATGCGCGTGAGTGAAGGCTCGCCGACCCGCAACCCCCGTAACTGACAGGCGAGTTCGCGATGCCGGTTCAGCATCTCCTCCCGGCAGTCGTGAAGATCCGGTCCAGGTGGTGGTGGAGCACCGCGATCGCCGACTCCGGGCTCCGCTGGCCCACGAGGATGCTGGTGCCCATCGTCGCCGCCATCGCGAGCAGGCTGATCGCCTCCGTGCGCGCGTCGGCGCCCGGGTCGGCCAGGCCGGCCTCCTGGGCCTGTTCCAGCAGGCCGGTCAGGGCGTTCTCCGCGGCGTCGGGGTTGTCGATGAAGGGCTGGGCGGCCAGCGCCTCGTCGGTCACGGACAGGATCGCGTAGGAGCTGTACAGCAGGTGGAACGTACGGCTCTCCGGGTCCGTCGGCAACGAGGCCAGCAGCAGCGCCTCCACCGTGGCACGCGGGCCGGGGTCCGGGCCGGCCGCGGCCAGGCGGGCGCCCACCCTCGCCGTGAAGCGGTCGGTCAGGTGCCGGAGGCCGTAGAAGAGCAGCTTCTCCTTGGTCTCGAAGTAGTACTGCACGAGCCGGAGCGAAACCCCGGCCTCCGCGGCCACGTCGCGCATGCCGACCGCATGCAGTCCGCGCCGCCCCGCGACCTGGATGAGTGCCTCGGCGATCTGGGCGCGCCGCTCCTGGTGATCCACACGCTTCGGCATGTTCCCGTGTCTCCGCCTGTCGATGGTGGGTCCGTTCCGGTACCGGACCGCTTGATGGTACCGCCGTACCACATCAATGGTACGGTCGTATCACGAAGACCGGATCTTCCCAGGAGGTGCCGCCGTGCCCGAGAACACCGCCCGCGTACGCCGCGATGTCGGCCGCTACGTCAACGACACTCTGCGCGACCGCTACTTCGCCGCCGAGGACGTGCTCCACGCGATGGGGGCACCCATCCGCTCCGAGACGGACGTCAAGACCAGCTTCGGCACCACCCACGTCTACCGGTACGGGCCCTCGGACCCCGCGGCCGAGTCCCGGACCCCGGTCGTCCTGATCCACGGCGCGGGCTTCTCCTCCGCCATGTGGTACCCCAACACCCCCGGGCTCAGCCTCGACCGGCCCGTCTACGCCCTCGACACCCCCGGCGACGCGAACCGCAGCATCCACCGCGAGCCCATGTGGCAGCCCGAGCGCGCCGCGCAGTGGATGGACGAGGCCCTTGACGCGCTCGGCCTCGACCGGGTCCACCTCGTCGGCTCCTCCTACGGCGGCTGGCTCGTCCTCAACCAGGCCCACCGGCGGCCCGGGCGGCTCGCCTCGGTCACCGCCCTCGACCCCGGCGGCCTGGAGAAGGTCGGCCTGCGCTTCTTCGTCTGGATCTTCATCAGCCTGTTCGCCACCTTCGCCCCGAAGGCGCTGCGGCCCCGGCTCGCCAGATGGCTGGACCAGCCCGTCCTCGCCATCCCCGAGATGCGCACGTGGATCCAGCTCGGCGCCCGCGCCTACCGGATCCGCCGCCCGGCCCCCCTGCCGCTGACCGAGGGCGAGCTGCGGACGATCCGGACCCCGCTCTACGTCATCCTGGGCAAGCACAGCCTGCTCGTGCACCCGAAGCGGCAGCTGGAACGCGTCCCCCGGCTGATCCCCGGAGCCCGCGCCGAGATCGTCGCCGCGACCGGCCACGGCCCCCAGATCGACCACCCCGACGTGGTCAACGCCCGGATGCTGTCCTTCATGGAGGACGTCGACTCCCTCGACCCCGCTGCGGCCGGCGCATAGGGACACGGCAGGGGAGAACGGCGCCGACGGGTCGGTGGTCGGCGCAGCCGGCGCTAGCGGAAGGCCGGCAGGTTGCGCGCGACCCAGTCGGCGAAGGGCCTGGCGGGACGGCCGAGGACGCTGTTCACGTCCCGGCTGATCTTCTGTTCCGCCGGCAGCGGGGCGCCGAGGATGTCCAGGGTTCCCCCGATCACCTCCTCGGGCATGAACTGCGCCATGTGGAGGTGGGCCTCCTCTCGGGACAGCTCCACGAAGGTCACCTCCTCACCGAGGGCTGCCGAGATCACCTCGGCCTGCCGGCGCGGGCTGATCACCTCGGGGCCCGTCAACTCGTACGTACGGCCCGCATGGCCGTCCTCACGCAACGCGGCCGCAGCGACCTCGGCGATGTCCGCCGGATCGACGACAGGCAGCGCCACATCACCGAACGGGGCGAAGACCGTGCGCTTCTCACGGACCGACTCGGCCCAGGCGAAGGCGTTGGAGGCGAAACCACCCGGGCGCAGGATGGTGAAGTCCGGTCCGGACGCGCGCACGGCGCGTTCGAACTCGCGCAGCCGGGCGTGGGAAGGAGCCTCGGGGCGGGTGGCATTGATCTGGGAGGAGAGGAGAACGACCCGCTCGACCCCCTCGCCCCGCGCAACGTCCAGCAGAACGCTCGGACTTTCGCCGTGACTGTTGAGCTCGCCGCCCAGCAGGATGAAAAGGGCGTCGGCGCCTTCGAGGACCGGCCGCATGCCGGCGGCGTTCCCGATGTCGGCCTGGGCGTACCGGACAGCGGACGGTGCCGCCGCCTCGGCCTGCGGGCGGCGCGATACGGCGGTGACCTCCTCGCCCGCCTCGGCAAGCACCCGTACCAGCGTCCGCCCGATGTTGCCGGTCGCACCCGTCACCACGATCATCCGATCCCCCGTGCATGTTGTTAGTTAGTTGACTGACTTGATTGGACGGTAACAGCCATCTGGGCAGGCTGTCTATAGTTGGTTGGGTGACTGACTCAGGTACGCCGCGGGCGCGCGCAGCCGACAAACGCCGGCGGCTGACGACTGCGGCAGCCCGGGTACTCCACGAGCAGGGCGTCGAACGCACCACCCTCGCCGACATCGCGCGCGTGGCCGACGTCCCCGTGGGAAACGTCTACTACTACTTCAAGACCAAGGACGATCTGGTACGGGCCGCGCTGTCCGAGCACAGCGAGCACCTGGGCGAACTCACCCGACAGCTCGACGAGTTGCCCGATCCCGTGGACCGCCTCAAGGCCCTGATCGAAGCCTGGGTGGGTCAGCGCGACATCGCCGCCCGCTACGGCTGCCCCACCGGAACCCTGGCCGTCGAACTGGACAAGCGCGCGGACGGCGCCCTCGACATGGAGGCCGGAGCGGTGATCCGGCAACTGTTGGACTGGGCCGGACACCAGTTCCGTGCCCTCGGCCTCCCCGACTCGGCCGACCTCGCCGTCACCCTCGTCTCCGCATATCAGGGCATGTCGCTTCTCGCCAACGCCCTGCGCGACCCGGACATCATGACCCGCGAGGGAACGCGCCTCCTCCGCTGGCTCGACTCCCTCGACACCGGGCCCCGACCCGGTCGGCCGGGCACCCCCTAAGCGCCTCCGCCCCGCGCCCCGGGGGCCGGCAGCCCCAGGGCGGGTACGCAGCCGTGTCACGTATGCCTGGATCGGGTGTTCGTCGACCGGCCGGGCGGGTCAGCCCAGTCGCTTGAGTTCGCGCACGGTGGCCGGCACAGCGAGCAGCAGACCGAACGTGGTCGCGAAGGCGCCTCCTCCGGCCAGAACGGCCTCGGTGGTGTCGGCGCCCGATCGAAGCACGAGTAGCACCACGACCAGGCCGGCCACCACGGACCAGGTCACGTACAGGGCAAGCCACAGTCGCCACGTGCGTCCGGGAGCGGCTGTCGTTTCGGACATGGAATCGATCCTTTCGGGGTTCACGAATGGAGGAAGGGCAGGACGGGTCGTGTGGAGATCGGCGGACGGCGGGCCGTCACCGCGGTGCGGCCGAGCCGTGCAGCAGGTGCTCGGCGAGTTCGGCCCGCAGCCGGCCGAGTGCCGAGGCGTAGGCCTCGTACGCCTCGGTGCGTCGGCCGAGGTCGCCGAGGAGTTCCACGCACCGGCGCTGCTGTGCGATGGGGGGAAAGCGCACCGGAAGATGCCCCAGGGCCTCGGACCTCAGCGACGGGGCTGCCGTGGCCGCGGCCCGGTTCGCCATCCACTCCCGTGCGTACCTGAGGCTGAGGTAGGCGTGGAGGTACAGGGGATCGATGTCGCCCCTCGGAAGTACCCGCAGGCGTGTGACGTTCGCGCTGAGCAGCCATCCCTCCTGTCGGGCGCCGACCAGAGCGGGTTGCTGCTGCGCACCCGTGCGCACGCAGACGATGTCGTTCACGTGCACCTCGAACTTCTTGAAGCGCTCGGCCGTCTGCCAGGACACCCGACGGCGAGGCTCGTCCACGATCCTTCCCCCGACGAGATCCTGCGGAAAGACGAGCGGAACGCCGGCGTCGCCCGTGCGCGCCGCTGCGGGAAGGCGGGTGTACGAAGGTCCGGGCTGGATTTCGCACAGATACCCGAGAGTCCGCTCTTCCCAGTGGTCAGGACCGGGACCGGGGCCGTAGCCGTACTCCGCTCCTGGAACCCGCTGCTCCAGCAGACGCACCCTGCCCCCGTGCGCCGCCGCGTCATCCTCCGCGTCGCGCAGGCGTACCGCGACGGGAGCGGCACCGTAGTGTCCGCCGCCGAGGTAGTCGCCGGGGTGCAGCGAATACTCCTCGGCGGCGATGTCCGTACGCAGCACGGCGGTGGCCGGGAGGTTTCGGTCGGCAGCGCGCAGCGCGTCCTCCCCCGCGTCCGGGTGGCCCGACCCGTCGAGCCAGGCACGAACCACCTTCGTGATCGCCGCACGATCCGTGGCACGAAGTACGCGCCGACGCCGGCTTTTCTCCCCCAGCTCCTGCGCATCGACGAACAGGACGTCTTCCCGTCTCGGATGTCCGACCCGCCGTAGCAGCCACAGGGAAACCGGCACGGGCGTCGCGGAGAACAGGTGTGGCGGCAGCGCGATGACACACTCGACGGCTCCCGTGCGGACGAGCGCACCGCGGATCTCGCGCTCGGCGGCGTTCACCGAGTTGCCCGCCTTCACCGGCATGACGACGGCTGCCCGACCGCCGGGTACCAGCGCTTGGAGGACGTACTGCACCCAGGCGAAGTTGTCGTTGCCCCGGGGCGGGGCGCCGTACGGCCAGTTCCCCGTTCGCCGGCCGGGACCGGGTACGTCGCTCATGTTGAACGGCGGATTCGTCAGCACGACGTCGGCATGGTGTTCCCGCAGCGGCGGCCACCGGTCGGACCGGTTGCTGCTCACCATCGGCCGTACCCCGAGGTGGAGGAGGTACAGGCTCGCGACCGACTGCAGACGCCCGTCCAGGGTCTCGCCGTACACGGTGCCGCCCACGTCCCCGACGTGCCGGTACGCGGCGGCCAGCATCTCCCCGCCCCGGGTGTATGGGTCGAAGACGGTGGCCTTCTTGCCCGGAGCCAGTGTCAGATCCGCCGCCAGTGCGGCCAGGCCCGCCGGGCTGCAGAACTCCGAGCTCTGCAGCCCTTCCCGTACGCTGAACGCCTCCCACACGAGCCGGAACGCGCCCTCGCCCGCACCGGCTGCCGTGTTCACAGCGGTGACGAGGTCCTCCCAACCACGCGGTTGGAGGTTCAGCAGACTGCCCCGCATGTCGGTACGGTCGCCGTACCGGCGCAGGGTGTTGCGGGCCATGTGGCCAAGGGTGCCGAGCAGACCCTTGACGTCCTGCGTTCTTTCGCCTGCCGCCATGACGTGCTCGATCCGCCGCCACTGTTCCGGCTCCGCGTGGCGCACGTACATCACGAAGAGGCAGAGGTTCACGAAGTCCGCCATCGGGGCCGGCCCCCGCACTCGATCTGCGAGACGGTCCATGAGCTGATCGACGGCTTTCCCGTCCTCGGCCTCGATCCGTGGGGAGAGGTTCCTCGCCGACTTCGTTGCCGTGCCCCGTCTTCCGTCGGCGCGTCCGAAGCGGTCGGCGTAGGTCGTGCCCGCCCGCTCCCCCTTCAGCAGGTGTCGAGGCCGAAGGCGGCGCATCCCCAGCCATCGGGCGACCTCGGCCTCCCGGAAGAGCTCCGTGTCGCCGGAGCGCACCGGGGCGGGGAAGTCCTCGTACCTCCGCGCCCAGTTCGACACGGCCGGACGGCTCACTTGTAGGCGCTGTGCGATCTGCGCACGGGTAAGCAGACCTGTCTGTGCGTCATGTACGGGCTCCACAGGGCTCCTTGACGTCGGGTCGGTTTCTTGTGCCGACGTGAGGACCGTATGGCGAAGGCCGCATGTGCGCCAAGTGCGCATTCACAGTGCTCATAGAGGCGCTTCGGGGCGAGCGGCAGTAGCCAGAGGCGCCTCAGGCTGGCATGCGAGGCGGGCAAATAGGGGAAATCCCTGATCAATCCCGGTGCATCCAACCGCCCGCTCGGACAGCCCTCTGTTTATCCGGGTTAACAGGATCGCAGGGGTGCACCAGTGCGCGCGATCACCCGACGTACACCAGTCGTGACGAATCGGTGACCTGTCGTCAGTGGCGGGTGCTTATATGGGGCGTTGCGCGGGGAGGCGCGACGCGACTGGTGAGGGGGAGGCAGCTGTGCCCTGGATCAAGGACTACGTGCGCTCGGACGGCACCCCGGTAAAGGGATACTTCCGGCTCCCGGCCGGTGCACGCCGCGAGACCACGCTGCTGGGTCTGTTCGTGGCAGGAGCATTCGTCCTCGGCAACGGCGGCACCACGGCAGGGGCAGGCCCCGGGACCGGGACGGGGACCGGCGAGGAGTTACCCCGACCGCGATCGACGGTGGTCTACCCGATCAAGTGGCCGGCTTGGGAGAAGCAGGCACAGCCGCATCCGACGCCCGCTGTCTCCTACCCCATCGTCTTCCCCAGCCCGGGCAGCGGACGGTGACCCGGCGGCCGCCCGTGAGGCGACGCAGGCGCAGCGGCACCCCGCGCCGCCGCAGGAACTCCGACTCCGAAGCGCTGGTCTTCCTCGGACTCGTCGGCCTGGTGGCCGTCAGCCTCGTCGCGGCGATCGTGAACTGGCTGGCCGCCCACCCCTGGGTCGTCGTCCTCCTGCTCCTGGCCGCAGTCGGCACAGGCGGCTTCTGGATACGGCGACGTCAGGAGGCAGCCCGCTGGGAACGGGTGCGCGCCCAGGGCCTGCGCTACGCCGTCGAGCACCTCGACAGCCTCCACCACAACGACTTCGAGTTCGCCGTACGGGACCTCATGCACCGCGACGGTTGCACCGACGCCCAGAAGGTAGGCGGACGCGGCGACAACGGCGCCGACGTGAAGGCCACCGATCCCTACGGCCGGCGCTGGGTGATCCAGTGCAAGCACCGCAGGGCCGGTTGGTCCGGATCCGCGGTAGGCACCCCCGACCTCCAGGTACTCAACGGCACCGGCCGCCAGATCCACGGCGGCGACGTCCTGGTCATGCTCACCAACGGCCGCTTCTCCGGCCCCGCCCTCGACTTCGCGAGGTCCCAGCACCTCCACCTCGTCGACCGCCACCTCCTCGCCCAATGGGCCAGCGGCTCGCGCCCCCTCTGGGAACTTCTTCGCGCCGTCCCGCCACCGCGAAAGCCCATGTGACCGCGCGTACGGAGATGTCCCGCGCCGTCGCCGAGTTGGCCGGGCTCTACGGCGCCGCCTGAAGCACGGCGGGACGGTCAGCCGCGGACGGCGCCTCGGCGGCGGCCGAAGGCGAAGTGCAGGCCGAGCAGGGCGCCGACGGCGGCCGCGACGCCGGCCACCGCCGCACCCGACCCGACGGCGGCGGCGGCGGCGGCGGCGGCGGCGGTGACACGATCGCCGCCGCCGGGTAGGCCGCCGGGCCCGCCCTTCACCCGCCTCGCCGCCGGGTCAGGCTGTGGCGTAGTCGGCGAGTGAGGGTTCCAGCAGGCCGAAGGCGGTGTCCGCCTCCGCGGCGACGGTGGCGGAGATCCGGGCGTTGTCCTGGCCGGCGAGGGTGAGTTCCTGGATGCGCTGGAACAGGGTGCGGTGCACGGCGCCGAGCAGGGCGGCGGCGGCGCGGGGGGTGATGTCGCCGCGCGGGGTGCCGGTGGCGTCGGCCAGGGCGTCTGCCAGTGCCGTCTCCCGCAGGTCGTGCAGATCGCGCAGGCGGGCGGAGAGGGTGGGGCTGTCGTCGATCATGCGGGCGAAGTCGGGGCCTGAGAACCCGGCGACCGGGTCGGCGTCCGCGGCCGCGTCGGCGAAGGCGCGGCGCAGGGCCGCGAGGGCCGATTCGCCGGACCCGCGGCCGGTCACCGTGGCGGCGAGCGAGCCGGTGAAGGCGTCCTGGTGGTCCAGGGCCAGGTCCTCCTTGTGTGGGAAGTAGTTGGTGACCGTCTTCTTCGCGACCCGCGCGGCGGCGGCGATCTCGGCGATGGTGGTCCGCTCGAACCCCTGGGTGAGGAACAGGCCGGTGGCGACGTCGGAGATGAGCTGCCGGGTCTCCTGCTTCTTCGATTCCCGCAGGCCAGGAGCGGGCACGGGCGCGGTGGCGTGAGTAGTCATGGAGCAATCTTACATCCGTAGCATTTTTATGTTGACACCTTCGCCATGCTCGAACTAACTTTACGTCCGTCGCAAGTTTTCTCCGGACCGAAGAACGGATGCCTCCATGCCCGGTCGTCACCCCTTCGCCCTTCCGCTCACGCCCCTCAAGGCCGACACGGCCCTCACCTCGCCGGCCAACCGGGCCCCGGTTCCGCCCGCCAGCCACCGCCGCGCGGGCCACCCGGTCCCGCAGCCCGCACGGCGGGTCCCCCCGCAGAGCAACCGCAATCTGCCACGCCGCTCCGGCTACTGACGCGCCCCCGCGGCCGGACCACCCGCCGCGGCACCGGACCACCGGACCACCGGACCGCCCCAGCACCGCGGCCCCCGTACCTCCGTCGCCCGAAGACCCACGAGGAGAAGCACCTTGCAGATCACCGCGTCCACCGTCTCGCTCACCGTCGACGACGTCGCCGCCTCCCAGCGGTTCTTCACCGCCCACCTCGGCTACACCGAGCAGGCCGCGGCCGAGGGCTTCGCCTCCCTGTCGCGCGACGACGCGGCCATCGACGTCGTCCTGCTCGCGCGGGGCACCGAGGTGCTGCCGGCCGACCAGCGCGACCGGCGCGCCTCCGGGCTGATCCTCGCCTTCACCGCCACCGGCATCGAGGGCGAGGAGGCGCGCCTGCGCGCCGAGGGCGTCGAGATCACCATGCCGCTGCGCGAGGAGCCTTGGGGCGAGCGCCTCTTCCAGGTCACCGACCCCAACGGCGTGATCGTCCAGTTCGTCGAATGGGTCACCCCGCCCGCCTCCGAGAACGCCTGACACCGAATGAATACCTGTGTTCGCGGCCTGAGGATTTGACCGCTGCGGCGGCGAGGCTTTTTGTCGGCACCACGCAGGGGAAAATACTGGGCGCCCACATTGCGTGAATGCGTGCTACTGTCGAAGTCAGTTGCAGTTTTGGTACCCGTAAAACTTCAAGCGCCTCCGGTCGGTACACGCCGCACGGAAGCGCTTTATTTCCGGTCATTTTCCGGGCAGGGCATCATCGCGGCGACACGGCGTCCGTACGGTACGGACGCCGGCGTACTGCCCCAAAGGAGACATGACATGGCTACTGGCACTGTGAAGTGGTTCAACGCGGAAAAGGGCTTCGGCTTCATCGAGCAGGACGGTGGCGGCGCCGATGTGTTCGCCCACTTCTCGAACATCGCCGCCCAGGGCTTCCGCGAGCTGCAGGAAGGCCAGAAGGTCAGCTTCGACATCGCGCAGGGTCAGAAGGGCCCGACGGCCGAGAACATCGTCACCGCCTGACGCTGACGCACGACTCGTAGCTGGGGCCCGCATCCCTCGGGGTGCGGGCCCCAGCTGCGCGCATTTCACACCTTCTCATCTGCGCCTGAGCGGCCGATGACTTTTCCTTCCGCCCACTCGCGCACAGGCGGTTCTCCGTCCGAGCACATCCGCTCGCTTTCGCATTTCATTCGGCCCGTGCCTGCGATTCCCCGTGACGTCCATCCGCTGCGGGAATTCCTTGATACGCGTCGTATCAAGGAAGGTTCTGCATGAACCCCGCACGCACGAACGATCGCTCCCCCCGTGCCCGCCGCAGCGGCGGCAGCCGCGGGTACGGCGCCCCCGCCGCCTCGGGTCGCTCCGCACGCTCCGGACGCGCCGGGTCGTCCGCCCCTGACCGCTCGGGCGGCTACGGCTCGCGTTCCGCAGGGCCGCGCGGAGAGTTCGCCCTGCCGAAGACGATCACCCCGGCACTGCCCCCCGCCGAGGCGTTCGCCGACCTCGACATGCCCGGCGAGCTCCTGGCCGCGCTCACCGCGCAGGGCGTGTCCGTGCCGTTCCCGATCCAGGGAGCGACCCTGCCCAACTCCCTCGCGGGCCGTGACGTCCTCGGCCGCGGCCGGACCGGCTCCGGCAAGACCCTCGCCTTCGGCCTGGCCCTGCTGGCCAGGACGGCCGGTCGGCGTGCCGAGCCGCGGGGCCCGCTGGCCCTGGTCCTGGTCCCCACCCGGGAACTCGCCCAGCAGGTCACCGACGCCCTTACCCCCTACGCCCGCGCCGTGCGGCTGCGTCTGGCCACCGTCGTAGGCGGGATGCCGATCGGCAGGCAGGCGGCCGCGCTGCGCGGCGGTGCGGAAGTCGTCGTGGCCACGCCCGGCCGCCTCAAGGACCTCATCGACCGCGGTGACTGCCGACTGGACCAGGTCGCCACCACCGTCCTCGACGAGGCCGACCAGATGGCCGACATGGGCTTCATGCCGCAGGTCACCGCGCTCCTGAGCCAGGTCCGCCCCGAGGGTCAGCGGATGTTGTTCTCCGCGACCCTGGACCGCAACGTCGACCTCCTGGTCCGCCGCTACCTCACCGACCCCGTCGTCCACTCCGTCGACCCGTCCAAGGGCGCGGTCACCACGATGGAGCACCACGTCCTGCATGTGCACGGCGCCGACAAGCAGCGGCTGACGACGGAGATCGCGGCGCGCGACGGCCGAGTGATCATGTTCCTGGACACCAAGCACGCCGTGGACCGCCTCACCGAGGAACTCCTCAACAGCGGTGTCCGGGCCGCCGCCCTCCACGGCGGCAAGTCGCAGCCGCAGCGCACCCGCACCCTCGCCCGCTTCAAGACCGGGCACGTCACCGCGCTCGTCGCCACGAACGTCGCCGCGCGCGGCATCCACGTCGACAACCTCGACCTCGTCGTCAACGTGGACCCGCCGACCGACCACAAGGACTACCTCCACCGCGGCGGCCGTACGGCGCGAGCCGGCGAGTCCGGCAGTGTCGTCACCCTGGTCACCGGCAACCAGCGCCGTGGGATGACCCGGCTCATGCAGGACGCCGGCATCGTGCCGCAGACCACTCAGGTCCGCTCGGGCGAGGAAGCACTGCGCAGGATCACCGGTGCCCAGGCCCCGTCGGGCGTCCCCGTGACGATCACCGCCCCGCCGGCGGAGCAGCGCAGGGGAGGCACGGCATCCCGCGGTCGACGCGGTTCCGGCTCCGGTTCCGCTTCCGCTGCCCGGCGTGCGGGCGGGCGACGGTCCACGGTCGGGAGGGCGGCCTGAGCGCCGCATGATCCGGAAGCTGACCCATCTCCTCAGGAGGCACGTTGTGACGTTGGTCCAGATGCAGCCCCGCTCGGCCCAGGCCGCCCCCGCGCTCAGGCCGGTGGAGGACGGGGACGCCATGGAGCCGGCAGAACTCCAGGTCTGCGACGACATGACCGTCGAGGTGGCGCTGGCCGTCATGGCGGGCGCCCGCAGCGCCCATCTCCTCGTCTGCGACGGCGACGGCGAGGGCCACGACGGCGAGGGCCTTGCCGCCTGCCGCGTCACCCTGGCCCGGCTCACCGCCGTCCGCCAGAGCCCGGCCTACACGGACCGGCTCCGGCTGCGCGACCTCTCCGGCGAGGGCGAGCCGCCCACCCCGGTCACCGCTCTCGCGGCCGGAAGGGCCATCCGCCTGCGTCGGCTCGGCGTTCCGGCGACTGTCTGACCCCCGACCCGCGAGCGAACGTGAGCTGACCGCGGTCAGCCGAGAGGGCCCGACCGGCACACGCCGGTCGGGCCCTCTCGCGTACCCGTGGGAGGGCGGGCGAGGGGGCTCCCGGAGAGGCGTTCGCCGAGGCCGATTACCTTTCCATCCGACACTCGAAAATCTATGTCGGCCGGAGTAGACATTGGGCGGTGGCCTGGGTATGGTTTCTCACGTACCCCAGAGAGACAGCAGGGCCTGGCAGAGACGAACTGCCGGCAAGCAGTACCAGCAGTGAAGAGAAATCGCAGTACGCAGGACGGTACGGCGGTGGAGTTCCGGAGCCGGGTTTTCGCAGCAGGATGGCGACGGGACTGACGGCCGGACCGGGTGGCCCGCAGTGATCAGGGGCCACCGAGAGCGGGACCGCGGGCATGACGGATGCGGACCCGCGACGGCAGTACGCAGTACACGGCAGTACCAGCAGTGAAGTCAGTGAGCAGTACCCCATGGTAGGGAAATCACGAGGATAGAACGGAGGAACGCGGCGCCATCAGGATCGCCCGGTCGGAAGCTTCGCGACCGGGTACCGCAGGACATCGATAGCGAGGTGGTCTCCGGTCAGGCAACCGCGATCCCCGCGCATCCGACAGCCACTGGGTCGGGTCCGCGGACACAGAAAGCCGGCGCAGTATCAGGGCCGGCAGGTGGTGTAGTAGTTCCTTCGGGGCCCTGGTGCCGTACGGCGCCAGGGCCCCTCGACGCGTTTCACAGAGAGGTGCAAATGACAGCAGACGACTCGTACGGGCGACTCGACGACGACGACTACCCCGCCTACACCATGGGCAGGGCCGCCGAGATGATCGGCAGCACCCAGGGCTTCCTGCGCGCCATCGGCGAAGCGCGCCTCATCACCCCGCTCCGCTCCGCGGGCGGCCACCGCCGCTACTCCCGCTACCAGCTGCGCATCGCCGCACGCGCCCGGGAACTCGTCGACCAGGGCACTCCCATCGAAGCCGCCTGCCGCATCATCATCCTTGAGGACCAGCTCGAAGAGGCCCAGCGCCTCAACGCCGAATACCGCCGCGCCGCGGAATCCGGCACGCCGCCCGCCCCGGACCGTCTGTGACGAAAGTCTGACGTCGCCCGGATCCCCCTGGCGGTCCGCACCCCCGCGGTGGTCGACTCAAGGGGTGACGACAGACGACCCCGACGACACCGAGGGCGCCCCCGTAGGGCGCCGTCTGGTGCTCGGCATGATCGCGCTCGGCGGCGGAGGCCTCGTCGCCGCACCGTACGTGCAGCGCGCGACGGAGACCTTCCTCGGCGCCGCCTCGGACAAGGACCCGACCGGACTCACGGGACTGCTGCCCAACGGCGGCGGCTTCCGCTACTACTCCGTCGTCTCCTCCGTCCCGCGGAAGACCGAGCAGACCTACCGGCTCACCGTGGACGGCCTGGTCGACCACCCCACCACCTACACCCTCGACGCGCTACGGCAACTGCCGCAGACGCGTGTCGTACGGGACGTGCAGTGCGTCACCGGCTGGCGGGTCCCCCAGACGCCCTTCTCCGGCGTCACGCTGTCCCACCTGCTCGACGCGGCCGGCGTACGGCCGGAAGCGACGGCGATCCGCTTCACCTGCTTCGACGGCACCTACAGCGAGAGCCTCACCCTCCCGCAGGCCCGGCGCGACGACGTACTGGTCGCTCTGCAGATGCAGGACAAGCCGGTCAGCCACACCCACGGCGGCCCGGTCCGGCTCTACGTCGCGCCGATGTACTTCTACAAGTCGGCGAAATGGCTCTCCGGGATCACGCTCACGTCCGACGTGCGGCCCGGCTACTGGGAGGAGCGGGGCTATGACGTCGACGCCTGGGTCGGCGGATCCAACGGGCGCAGTGACGCACCCACCGTCTGAACCGGCCCGGCGGGTACGCAGGTTCACCCGCGCCGAGCGCTGGGTCCACCGCACGACGGCCGGCCTGCTGCTGCTCTGCGTCGCGACCGCCGCCGCGCTCTACGTCCCCCAGATCGCCGAACTCGTCGGCCGCCGCGCTCTCGTCGTCACCGTCCACGAATGGGCCGGGATCCTGCTGCCCGCACCCTTCCTGCTGGGCCTCGCCTCTCCCGCCTTCCGGACCGACCTGCGCAGGCTGAACCGGTTCGGGCCGCACGACAGGAAGTGGCTGCGCGCGGTACGGCGACGCGACCGCCGCTCCGGTTCCCGGCCGGCGGGCAAGTTCAACGCCGGGCAGAAGATCTACGCGTCGTGGATCGCCGGCGCCGTCCTCGTCATGCTGGCGACCGGGCTGCTGATGTGGTTCACGCACCTGACACCCCTGGTGTGGCGTACGAGCGCCACCTTCGTGCACGACTGGCTGGCTTTGGCCGTCGGCATCGTGGTGGCCGGCCACATCGGCATGGCGCTCGCCGACCCGGAGGCGCGCAGGGGCATGCGTACCGGGTCGGTCGAGCGCGTCTGGGCACGGCGGGAGCACCCGCTGTGGCTGAGGGACGACCCGCAGGACGCGCCGCAGGACGCGTCGGACGGCGGGCCGGAGGACCAGGGCGGCTGACGGAGCCGGCACCCGGCCGCGCCGGATGCGTTCCGCCGGGTGGGCGGCCGGGGCCGGCCGCCGTGTCGGCGCGGGCGCGGGCGGCGGCGCAAGGAGGATGTGGCGGACGTTTCCCGGGAGCTCCCGCGAGTACCGTGGGAGGGGCATCCGGGGCCGCACCGGCGGATGGGGATGACAGGCGTGTCGACATCGAGTCACGAAACATACGGCGCACCCTGCTGGGTCAGCCTCATGGCGCGCGACGTCGGCGCGGCGCAGGCCTTCTACAGCGCGGTCCTCGGCTGGCGGTTCGGCGGCGACCGCCTCGGCGGGGGATTCGCCGTCGGCTTCAGCGACGGCGTCCCGGTCGCCGGCCTCGGATCCATGCCCGCCGGGGTCACGGTCCCGGTCGCCTGGACCCCGTACTTCGCCGTGGACGACGCCGACGGCACGGCCGCACGCATCCTGGAGCGCAGCGGGACCGTGGCCGTCGGCCCCCTCGCCTTCGGTACGGGACGGGCGGCGCTCGCCGCCGACCTCGACGGCGCGGTCTTCGGGATCTGGCAGGGCGACGCCATCCCCGACTGGGGTATGGGCGGCGAGGCCGCGCCGGCCTGGCTGGAACTGCGCACCAGGAACGCCTTCGACGCCGCCATCTTCTACGGCGAGGTCCTGGAATGGGCGTGCTCCCAGGAGGGCTGCTGCGAGGTCGCCTACGTGGAGGAGGACCACCGCATCCTGCTGCGCCACGCGGGCCGTACGGTGGCCCGCCTGCACGGCGGGACGCTCGCGCAGGCCCCCGACCCGAACGTGCGGCCGCGCTGGCACGTCCACTTCCGGGTGCCCGACCTGGAAACCGCGGTGAAGGCCGCGACCGGCCTGGGCGGCAGCACCGTCTCCGTGGCGCAGGCCGTTTCGCGCCCGCAGGAGATCACCCTGCGCGATCCCGAGGGAGCGCTGTTCGGGATCGTCGGACCAGCCGATTCCGTGCCCTTCTGACCCCTGCCCCCTGCCCCCGGCCCGCCGCCCTCTGCCTTTGGGCAGAGGCGCAGATCGGCCGCAGGGTCCATGCCGGCGCGCGGCCCGGCGTCGATACTGGTCAGCGTGGTGCCCATCAGCTCTCCCCGTCGTCCCGCACGCCTCCGCCCGGTCGCGGAGACGGCCGGCGCGGGCCTGGCCGGCCTGTGCGTGTACGCGGCGATCGGCCACCTCGGGTACCTGCCGCACCCACCCCTCCAGCTCCTCGTCCTCGCCCTGGCCACCGGGCTCTTCGCGCTGCGCCGCCGCCGGCCCGGGCCCGTGCTCCTGCTCCTCGCCGCGCTGACCGGCCCGGTGCCGGCCGTCGGGCCGGTCACGGCGGCGGCCGCCTACTCCGTGGCCCGCCGGATGGCCCGGCCGCGCCCGCGCGCCCGGCTGCTCACCGCCGCCGGCGCCCTCCTCGTGGTGTGCGCGACGGCGGCCGGACCGCGGCTCGGGCCCGGTTCGGCGGCGTACGGGCTGGCCCTGGGCCTGGTCCTCGCACCGGCCGCCGTGATCGTCCCCGGCCTGATCGGCACGGCGCGGGGGCAGCAGGGCCGCCTGGTGCGGGCGCTGCGCGAGCGCGGTGACGCGGCCGAGCGGGCCCGCCGGCTGGCCGACAGCGAGGCCCGGATCCACGAGCGCTCCCGAATCGCCGCCGAGATGCACGACCTGGTGGGCCACCGGCTCAGCCTGGTCTCCCTGCACGCCGGCGGGCTGGAGCTGGCCCTGGAGGGAGCCGCCCCGCAGCTGCGCGAGGAGGCCGTCCTGGTGCGGAGCACCACCCGCGACGCCATGCGCGAGCTGCGCCAGGTCCTCGGCGTGCTCGGGCCGCTCGCCCGGGACACCGGATCCGACGCCCTCACCGACGCGACCGGCACCCGCGCCGACATCGAGGCGCTGGTCGCGCAGTCCCGCGACGGAGGGATCGCGGTACGGCTCGACTGGACGGGGCCCGACCTCGACGCCCGTCCCGCGCCGGTCCGGCGGGCGGTGCACCGTGTCGTACGGGAGGCCCTGACCAACGTGCACCGGTACGCGGCCGACGCGCACGTCACCGTGACGGTCGAGCACGACACCGCCGCGGCGGCCACCGCCGAGGCCGCCGGAGCCCGGGTCCGGGTCACCGTACGGAACGGGGCCCGGCCCGGGCCGCCGACGCGGACCCCGGCGGAGGAACCGGGCACCGGACGCGGCCTCGCCGGACTGCGCGAGCGCGTGGAACTGCTCGGCGGGTCCTTCGAGGCCGCCGCCCTGCCGTCCGGCGGGTTCCGGGTGGCCGCGACCGTGCCCGCCGAGCCGGCCGCGCCGGGTACCGCGGCGGGGACGGCCCCGCCGGCCGGCCCCCACCCGACCGGCACCGACGCCGACCCAGCCGACCCCGGCGCCACCGCCACCGCCACCGCCCCCGCCCCTGACGGGCGGCGGACCGCCGAGGCCCTGACGCTCGCCTCCGGGCTGGCGGCACTGTCCGCGCTCATGGTCGTCGGGGTCGCCTTCGTGTACGCCGCCCAGCCGACGGGGCGTTCCGGGCCGGCGCCGCTGCCGCGCATCGGCATGACGTACGCGGAGGTGGCCGGGCACGGCGTGCTGGACAACGCGGCGGTACGGGCCGCCGCCACCGGCCACGAGCCGCCGCGTCCGGCCGGTGCGGCCGGCTGCGTCTACCCGTTCAACGGCGCCACCGAGCGGCACCCCGGCGGGCTGCTCATCGCCCGCTACTGCTTCGACGCCGCCCAGCGGCTGATCGCCATCGACCGGTTCGGCGTACCGTCGGTCCGGGACACCACGCCCTGGGAGACACCGTGACGACGCCCGCCCGGCCCATCCGTGTCCTGCTCGCCGACGACGAGACGATGATCCGGCACGGGGTCCGCCTGATCCTGCGGCACGCCGGCGACATCGACGTCGTCGCCGAGGCCTGCGACGGACGGCAGGCCGTCGAACTGGCCGCCGCCCACCGGCCCGACGTGGCGCTGGTGGACATCCGGATGCCGGTCTGCGACGGCCTCGCCGCGATCGCACCGCTGCTCGCCCTCGATCCGGCGCCGCGCGTGGTGATGCTGACGACCTTCGGCGACGAGGACAACGTCATCCGGGCGCTGCGGGAGGGCGCCGCGGGCTTCCTCCTGAAGGACGAGGGCCCGCAGGAGCTCATCGGGGCGGTACGCGCCGCAGCCGCCGGCGACGCCGTGCTGTCCCCGGGCGTGACCGGGTCGGTGATCGCCCGGATGCTCCGCGGCGGCGACCGGGACGGCCCCGGCGCCGGGCCCGTCGACGAGCGGATCGCGCGGCTCACCGTACGGGAGCGGGAGGTCCTGTCGATGCTGGGCGAGGGGCTGTCGAACCAGGACATCGCCGGCCGGCTCGGCATCGGGGTCGGCACGGTGAAGACGCACGTGGGCGCGATCCTGGAGAAGACCGGTTCGGCAAGCCGGGTTCAGGCGGCCCTCCTCGCCCACCGGACCGGCCTGGCCTCCTGAGGCCGGGCGGCCCGCCGGCCTCTGCCCGAAGGCGGAGGCGGCGTGCCCGCGGCTGGGTCCGAAGGCAGAGGCCGGCGGCCCCGCCCCCTCCCTCCGACAGAGCTCGACTCCAGCCTCCAGCACGATGTCTGCGCAGGTCAGAGCGGTGAGCATGGAATGCGTCCCCGGTCCGGCCACCCCTTCGGGTGGAGACCGACGCATCTCGCACCCGAGGCGGAGTCCCCCATGTCGCAGTCCCCATCGCCCTCCCGGCCGGCCGCCCGCGCCACCGCTCTGACCAAGGTGTACGGGAAGGGGGAGACCCGGGTGACCGCCCTGGACGCGGTGACGGTCGACATCGCCCCGGGCCGGTTCACCGCCGTGATGGGCCCCTCGGGCTCCGGCAAGTCCACGCTGATGCACTGCCTGGCCGGGCTCGACACGGTGACCTCCGGTTCCGCGTGCGTCGGCGGCACCGAGCTGTCCTCGCTGAGCGAGAAGCAGCTGACGGCCCTGCGGCGGGAGAAGGTCGGCTTCGTGTTCCAGGGCTTCAACCTGATGCCCACCCTGACCGCGCTGGAGAACATCACGCTGCCGCTGCGGCTCGCCGGCCGCCGGCCGGACCCCGCCTGGCTGGAGGCCGTGGTGGCCACGGTCGGGCTGGCGGGCC